>NZ_CP109450.1:3272500-3572500 GCF_041438865.1 Streptomyces sp. NBC_01471 | reverse complement strand
GCCGCACGCTGCGCACCTACTTCGTGAGCTGCGGCAGCAGGAAGATCACCTCGGCCCTGGTCACCGTCTACGCTCGCCCCGGAGGCTGCCCGCACGCCGGGGTCTCCCGTTGGATCGGCCCGGATCCAGCCGGAAGATCCGGGCCGTAGGGTGTCCGGAGTCGGACGAGGGGAAACAAGACCATGCCCGCGAGCGGAGCGGTGACCCGCAGTACTCTGCGGCAGCAGATCGCCGACGCGCTGCGTGACGAAGTGCTTGCGGGCCGTCTTCAGCCGGGCGAGATCTTCACCGTCAAGCAGATCGCCGAAGGGTACGGGGTCTCGGCGACCCCGGTCCGTGAGGCACTCGTCGAGATGGCCGCGCAGGGGCTGCTCGACTCGGACCAGCACAAGGGGTTCCGGGTCCACCAGTTCTCGGTCGACGACTACTGCGCCATGGTCGAGGCCCGCTCGCTGATCGTCGACGGGATCTTCCGGCGGCTCGCGCTGCGGGGCGTGGCGGGCGAGCCGCTGCTGTCCGTACGCCGCCGGGCCGAGGAGGCCGGGCAGGCCGCGCGGACCGGCAGTCTGGAGATCCTCATCGGGTACGACCTGCGGTTCTGGCGGGAGCTCGGCGCGCTCACCGGCAACCGCTACATCTCCGACTTCCTGCACCGGCTGCGCGTGCAGTGCTGGGTGTTCGCCGTGCCGTATCTGCGCGGACGCACCGGGTCGGCCGACTGGCTGTGGCAGGGACACGAGGAACTGGTCGACGCGGTGACGAGCGGCGACGGCGACCAGGCGCACGCGCTGATCGACGCGTACGACGCGCACGCCGTCCGCTGGGCGCGGCAACTGCGCGCCGACAGCGCGGCCCCGCCCCCCGACGGTGCGCGCCGGGAGGACGGGCCGTCCGCGCGGGGGGACCGGCCGTCCGTACCCTCGTCCGGCGGGGACGCCCGGTGAGTGTGGTGGAGCCGCGGGCGGCGGAGCCGGCGGTCGAGCTGTCCGTCGTCGTGCCCGCGTACAACGAGGAAGGGCGCCTCGGCCCCACGCTGGACGCCGTCCGGACGTATCTGGACGGGCGGTCCGGCAGCTGGGAGCTGGTGGTCGTCGACGACGGTTCGGCGGACGGCACCGCGCGCATCGCCCGCGAGGCAGCCGCCGCCGACCCCCGGGTCCGGCTGGTCAGCAGCCCCGGCAACCGCGGCAAGGGGCACGCCCTGCGGCTCGGTGTGGCCGCGTCGGAGGGCATACGGGTGCTCGTCACCGATGCCGATCTGGCCACGCCCATCGAGGAGTTGGACCGGCTCACCCAGGAGCTGGAGGCCGGTCACGAGGCCGCGGTCGGCTCCCGGGCGCACCCCGACTCCAGCGTCGAGGTGCACCAGGGGCGGCTGCGCGAATGGATGGGGCGGATGGGCAACCGGCTCATACGGGCCGTCGCCGTCCCCGGCATCCGCGACACCCAGTGCGGATTCAAGCTCCTGGACGGCGACAAGGCGCGCGAGGCGTTCGCCGACGCGCGGCTCGACGGGTGGGGCATCGACGTCGAGATACTCCAGTACTTCCGGCGCCAGGGGTGGGCGGTCGCCGAGGTCCCGGTGCGCTGGTCGCACCAGGAGGGCTCCAAGGTCGGGCCGCTCGACTATCTTCGGGTCCTCGCGGAGCTGATCCGGCTGAAGGCCCGCGCGGTGCGCCGCACCGACCTGGCGGTCTGCGGCCTGTTCGTGCTGGCGTCCGTCCTGCTCTACAAGAACCTCTGGGCCGACCTCGGCCATGGATACCTCCGCGACTCACTCCAGGACCAGAACCAGTGGGAGTGGTTCTTCGCGGTCACCGCGGACAACATCGCGCATCTGCACAACCCGCTCTTCACCACCGCGCAGAACTTCCCGGCCGGGGTGAACCTCATGGGCAACACCCCCATGCTGGGACTCTCCGTCCCGCTCACGCCCGTGACGCTGGCCTTCGGGCCGACCGTGACCTGGGCGCTGGTGCTGACCGGCGGGCTCGCCGCGACGGCCGCCGCCTGGTACTGGCTGATCGCCCGGCGCCTGGTCCGCAACCGGTGGGCGGCCGCGCTCGGCGCGGCGCTCGCCGCCTTCGCCCCGCCGATGATCTCGCACGGCAACGCGCACCCCAACTTCCTGGTGCTGTTCATGATCCCGGTCATCATCGACCGGGCGCTGCGGCTCGCCGGAGGGGAGCACGTCGTACGGGACGGGGTGCTGCTCGGCCTCTTCGCGACGTACCAGGTCTTCCTCGGCGAGGAGCCGTTCCTGCTGGCGGCCCTCGGGATGCTGCTCTTCGCCCTGGCCTACGGGCTGCTGCGCAGAGACGTGGCACGGGCGGCGTGGCGCCCGCTGCTCAAGGGGCTCGGGGTCGCCGCGCTCACCGCGCTGCCGCTGGTCGCGTACCCGCTGGGCTGGCAGTTCTTCGGCGCGCAGAGCTACCACAGCGTGCTGCACGGGAACAACGCGGGCAACAGCCCGCGCGCCCTGGTCGAGTTCTCCGGACGCGCCCTGTTCGGCAGTGACGCGACCGCCGACAAACTGGCGCTCAACCGGACCGAGCAGAACGCCTTCTACGGCTGGCCGCTGGTGGCGCTGGCCTTCGCGATCACCGTACGGCTGTGGCGCCACGCGCTGGTCAAGGCGCTGGCGTTCACCGCGGTGGCCGCGGCGGTGCTCTCGCTGGGCCAGAAGATCCGCATCCCGTACACCGATGTGGTGTTCCCGGGACCGTGGCGGCTGCTGGCGCACCGGCCGCTCTTCGAGTCGGTGATCGAGGGGCGGGTCGCGATGATCTGTGCTCCGGCGCTCGGCGTGCTGGTCGCGCTGGCCGCCGACGGGCTGATCCGCACCCGCGTCCGCGCGTACCGCGCCTACCGCGTCTTTGGGGGGTTGGCCGTCGCGGCCGCGCTGGTCCCGATCGTGCCCACCCCGATGCCGGTGCAGACCCGCCCGGACGTACCCGCGTTCATCGCCGACGGGCTCTGGAAGAAGTACGTGGGCCCCGGCGAGTCCGTGGTCCCGGTACCGCTGCCCGACCCGGGCAGCGCGGAGGCCCTGCACTGGCAGTCGGCCACCGGGGTCCGCTTCCCGGTACCCGGCGGCTACTTCAACGGCCCGTACGGGACGGACCGCACGGGCATCTACGGGGCGCCGCCCCGCTACACGTCGAACCTCTTCCGGGACGTCCGCTACGGCGCGAAGATCCCGGAGATCGGCCCCAACTGGCAGGCGCAGGCGCGGTACGACCTGGCGTACTGGAAGGCCGGGGTGGTCGTCATCCCGCCCGAGGACAACGACGCGGCGCTGTACGTCACCGTGGAGAAACTGCTCGGCCGGCCGGGGCAGCGGATCGGCGGCGCGTGGGTCTGGCCCCTGGGTAAGGACGGCAGCACGGCGGCACCGGCGCATTAGGGCGGCGCGCGCCGGGCGCGGCGCCGCGGACACGCCCCGGGGCGGCCCCGGCGCATCCAGGAAGGCCCCGGTGTACCGGGCGCGGCCCCGGCTCCGCGCGACGGTCTGCGGCGCCGGGGGCCGCCCGGCCCCGGACGGCCGGGGACGCCGGGACGACCGGGGGTCTTCGCGCAGCGTGAACCGAGCATTACGCTGGCCGGACAAGCCCGCTCGGGGGGTGACCCCCGACCCCCGCTAGGAGCCCCGTTGGCCTGTGACCTGTGGCTGGTCCCCCTCGTCGATGTGCTGTGCCACAGCCCCGACAACCCCTTCGCGGAAGAGATAGCCGTCTACGACAAGGCACTCGGCGAAGCCGGTCTGCCGTCCGTACCCGTCTTCGCCTATATGCCGGGCCTGTCCGGCGATGTGGCCCCGGTGGCCGGATTCGACTACGACGCCCTGCACTTCCTGCGGCGCGCGTACCTCCTGAAGGTCTGCGGCCTGGAGGTCGCACCGGTCGACCACCTGGGCGGTGACTACGAACAGCTCCTGGAGATGTTCGAGTCCACGGCGCAGCAGTCCCATCTGGTGTGGCACTACGACCACGCGGGGGCCTACGTCCCGGTCGACTTCGGCGCACCGCTGTCCAACGACGAACTCCTTGAGGGCGGCGGCCCGCTGGGCTCCGCCCACGGTCTCCTCCGGGAGCTGGAGGTGGTGGCCGGGTCCATCGGTATCGACGCGGCGAACCCTCCGGCGGCACCGCAGGCCCCGTCCCGTCCGACGTCGCTGGAGGAACCGGCAGGTCCGGTCCCGTCCGACGACAGCCCGTTCGCCCGGGAACGGCACGTGTGGCTGGGACTGCACGCGGCTGCCACGCGCAGTCTCGCGCAGGGGTCGATGATCGTCTTCAGCTGACCGGGGGAGTGCCGGGACGCGGCGGCGGAGGGCTCCCCCGGGGGGAGCCCTCTCCGCTTCTCCCGCACCCCCCTCGCCTCCCCCTCCCGCTTCTTCCGACACCCCGGCGGCGCCCCGTGGTCCGGGGCGGCGCGCGGTCGGCCGTACGCTTCGGGGCATGCGTGTACTTGTCACTGGAGGCGCGGGTTTCATCGGCTCGCACATCGTCGCGGACCTGACCGCCCGAGGGCACGAACCGGTGGTGTTCGACGCCCTGTTGGCCGCGGCGCACGCCCAGCGGCCGTCCCCCGGCGGCGCGGAGTGGATCGAGGCCGACGTCCGTGACCGGCCCGCGGTGGAGAAGGCGCTGCGCGGTGTGGACGCGGTCTGCCACCAGGCGGCGATGGTCGGCCTGGGCAAGCACTTCGCCGACGCGCCGGACTACGTGAGCTGCAACGACCTCGGTACCGCCGTGCTGCTGGCGGCCATGGAGGGCGCGGGCGTGCGCGATCTGGTGCTGGCGGGGTCCATGGTGGTGTACGGGGAGGGCCGTTACGACTGCGCCCGCCACGGCGTCGTCCGCCCCGGCCCGCGCGCACTCGCCGATCTCGAAGCGGGCCGGTTCGAGCCCGTCTGCCCGCAGTGCGGTGACGACGTGGCGCCGGGCCTGGTCACCGAGGAGGCGCCGACCGATCCGCGGAACGTGTACGCGACGACGAAGCTCGCTCAGGAGCACCTGGCCGCGGCCTGGGCGCGGGCGACCGGCGGCCGGGCCGTCGCGTTGCGCTACCACAACGTGTACGGGCCCGGAATGCCCCGGGACACCCCGTACGCGGGTGTGGCGTCCTTCTTCCGTTCGGCCCTGGCACGCGGCGAGGCGCCGGTGGTGTTCGAGGACGGCGGGCAGCGGCGGGACTTCGTCCATGTGCGCGACATCGCGTCCGCCAACACCGCGGCGCTGGAAGGCGTTTCGGGCCGTGCGGACGGTGAGCTGCGCGCGTACAACGTGGGCAGCGGGGAGCCGCACACCATCCTGGAGATGGCGCAGCAGCTCGCCACGGCGTACCCGGGGCCGGCCCCGCTGGTGACGGGGGAGTACCGGCTGGGCGACGTCCGCCACATCACCGCGTCCTCCCGCCGGATCCGGTCCGAGCTGGGCTGGCTGCCGTCGGTGCCGTTCACCGACGGGGTGGCGGAGTTCGCGCACGCGTCGATGCGTGCGTCGGCCGTGAGCCAGGGTGCGGACGAGCGGGGGACCCCGGCTGTGGACCCGGTGGTGGGACAGGACGCGGGCCCGGCCGCGAACCGGGTGGTGGGACAGGACACGGGCCCCGCTGTGGACCGGGCCGCGCGTCAGGACGTGCGCCCGGCCTGAGGCGCCCGGAACGCGGTGCCCCGCCCGGCGGGCCGCCGGGCGGGGTCGGCTGTGCCGTTGCACGGCCCTCGGCTAGGCGACTGCCACCACCTTCCGCCGGTGGGTCAGGACGAGGTGCGTCACGACCCCGAAGAGGAGCCCCCAGAACGCCGAACCGATGCCGAAGAGCGTGAGCCCGGAGGCCGTGGCGAGGAAGGTGATCAGGGCCGCCTCGCGGTCCTTCTCCTCCTTCACCGCACCCGTCAGGCTGCCCGCCAGCGCCCCGAGCAGGGCGACTCCTGCGATGGCCGCCACCAGCTCCTTGGGCAGCCCGGCGAACAGCGCCACCAGGGCCGAGCCGAACGCGCCGACGATCAGGTAGAACGCCCCGCAGGACACCCCCGCCACATACCGGCGCCGCGGGTCGCGGTGGGCTTCGGGACCGGTGCAGATCGCGGCGGTGATCGCGGCCAGGTTGATCGCGTGCGAACCGAACGGGGCCAGCACGGTGGAGACGACGCCGGTGGTGCCGATCAGCAGCCGGTCCTCGGGCTCGTACCCGGAAGCACTGAGTACCGCCATGCCCGGCGCGTTCTGGGAGGCGAGCGTCGCGAGGGTGAGCGGCACCGCGATGCCGACCAGTGAGGCCAGTGAGAAGTCCGGCGCGGTGAACACCGGCCGCGCCAGCTCCAGTCCACCGAGGTGGACATGGAGCCGCGAACCGGCCGCACTGGCCACCACACCCGCGACCAGGGCCACCAGGACCGCGTAACGCGGCAGCCACCGCTTCGCCAGCAGATAGCCGACGAGAACCGAACCGGCGATGTACGGGGCGGACTTGAGCGAGGTGAACGCCCCGGTACCGAACGAGAACAGGATGCCCGCGAGCATCGCGGAGACGACCGCGCCCGGGATCTGCCGCATCAGCCATCCGAACACGCCGGTCATCCCGACCAGCGCGATGACCACTCCGCTGACCAGGAAGGCCCCGATGGCCTCCGGGTACGCGTACGAGCCCAGGCTGGTGACCAGCAGTGCCGCGCCCGGCGTGGACCAGGCCGTGATCACCGGCATCCTGGTCCACAGGCTCAGGCCGATGCAGGTGACACCGCTGCCGATGGAGATCGCCCAGACCCAGGAGCTGGTCTGCGCGGAGTTCAGATGTCCGGAGGACGCCGCCGAGAGGACGATGACCAGCGGTCCCGAGTACGACACGACGACCGCCACGAGGCCGGCCAGCACCGCGGACACCGAGGCGTCGCGGAGCAGACCGCCGAACAGACCGGCGCGCCGGGCCGGTTCCTCCTCCGGTACCGCTTCTGCATCCGGCGCCGCTTCCTCCTCCAGTGGCCCTTCATGCTCCGGTACGGGGCCGGCCGGCTCCTCGGGCGGCGTGGGGCCCGCCGGTGGCGCGTCGTCGCGTGGGGCGGGGGTGGGGTGGCTCAATGGTCTTCCTTCACGGCCCGTTCCAGGGCCTGTTCGAGGTCGGCGACGAGGTCCGCCGGATTCTCCAGGCCGATGGACAGCCTCAGCATGTCCTTCGGCGAGGAGCTGTCCGGCCCTTCGAAGGTGTAACGGTGCTCGACCAGGCTCTCCACGCCGCCCAGCGAGGTGGCGCGGATGAAGAGTTCGCAGTACTTCGCCACGCGCAGCGAGGTCTGCCACTCTCCGGTCACGTGCAGGGACAGCATGCCGCTGAAACCCCCGGTCATCTGGCGGGCCGCGATCGCGTGGCCCGGGTCCGACGGCAGGCCCGGGTAGGCGACCTTCCTGATCAGAGGGTGGGCGGCGAAGTGCTCCGCGACGGTCATCGCGGTGGCGGAGATCTGGCGCATGCGGGGGAAGAGCGTACGCATCCCACGCATCAGCAGATACGTCTCCAGCGGGCCGAGGATCGGCCCGGTCAGCCTGCGGTGCAGACGCAGCCGTTCCCACACCGCCCCGCGCGCCTCGGTGGGTTCCGGCGCCAGCACGAGAAGCCCCGCCACCACATCGGTGTGTCCGTTGAGGTACTTGGTCCCCGAGTGCATGATCAGGTCGGCGCCGAGCTCGAAGGGGCGCGCATGCACCGGCGTCGGGACCGTGTTGTCCACACCGAACAGTGCTCCGCCACGGTGCGCGATCCCGGCCACCGCGCCGATGTCGGTCACCGTCCAGGTGGGGTTCGCGGGCGATTCGGCCCACACCAGGGCGGTGTCCTCGGCCCCGACCGCGGCGGCGATCGCGTCCAGGTCGTCCATGGGCACCCGGACGACGCGGAGGCCGCGCTCACCGCCGAACTCCAGCAGCCACTTCGTGAGACCGAAGTACATGGTCTGCGGCACCACGACCCGCGCGCCGGCCGGCAGCACCTGGAAGACAGCGGTGGCCGCGGCCATGCCGGACGAGAACACCAGCGCGTCGGAGCCGCCTTCGAGCCCCGCCACCACGGCCTCGGCCTGCTCGTAGGCGGGTGTTCCCTGATCCCGCAGATAGGCGAGACCGGCCGGGGTCCGGTACTCGGCGTCCCGGGCGTAGGTCGCGCCGAGCGAGATCGCGGGCGGTATCGCACCGGTGGTCGGGCTGCGCCAGCCGTCGCCCTGCGCGGCGTGGGTGTCGGCACGGTACTTCCGGGTCCAGGGGGTGTACTTCTCGCTGGTGCTCAACGGGTCCTCCTGATGTGTGACGGCAGTGCGGTGCTCAGGGCGAGTTCCGCGTCCATGAGGGCCCGGGACGGTGCGCCGGGCGAGGGCACGTAGTGGTTGTAGTAGCTCGACCCCTCGGTGTGCGGGCCCAGGAAGAACAGCCGCTGCTGCGGGGAGCCCGAGCGGTCGACACCCTGGCCCCGGCGGGTGACGTCGAGGCCGGAGAGCGGGGCGGCGGTACGGACGCGGCCCGCGGCGGCGAGCCGCCCGAGCAGCGAGTCCCCCACCCCGTCCGGAGCGGGTGAGGCCAGGTGCGCGTGGACCACGTGGTCCACCTCGACGGACGCGGGCCGCTCCAGACAGCTGGACTCCAGGCGCCACGGCCCGTGCCCCGAGGGCGCCACGACCCGGGGCGCCGGGCCGGGGCCGATGCGGACGACTCCGGCCGCCATCAGGGACAGCAGCTCCGCCGACCGCTCCAGCTGGGGCCCGATCACCAGACGGTTGACGGTGGGCGCGAACGTACCGAAGAAGAACGCCAGGGACCGGCTGTCGAGCCCCGGCGGATCGACGGCCGCCCGCAGGACGTCACGGTGGTCGCGCAGGACTTCGAGGGCCTCTTTCAGCGGACTCGCACCAAGACCTGCCCGCGCCTCGGCCAGGTCCTCGGCCACGCGGTCCGTGAACCACTGCTCGTACGACCGGTGTTCGGCCCAGCGGAGGGCGGGGGCAGGGGAGGGTCCGGTCGGGTCCGCGCTGTCCGAGGCCGGCCCGGCCGACAGGATGCCCGCCACCGGGGTCGGGCCGAAGCGTGCCCGCAGCTCCTCCAGTACCGTCTGGTGGCCGACCCGTCCGGTGCGGTCCGCCACCTCCCTTCCGGCCTCGGTGGCGTCGCCCGTCTCACCGGCCAACAGGGTCCGGTAGTAGGCGAGTTCCATCTCCACCACGACGAGCGGCAGGACGTCCCGGACGAAGTCGAGCCGCCCGCCGTCCCGTACCGCGTCCCGCCCGCCGATCCGTGCGCCGTCCCCTGGATCGGCCGTACGGAGCTGCGTCAGCCGTTGTTCGGTCAGAGCCAGCGGGGCGAAGCGCACCCGCCCCGGGTTGAGGCGGGGGCGGCTGCGCGCCGGTGTCCCGGAGCGGTTGGCGAGGACGATCACCGGTTCGCGCCCGCTCGGCACGTACCGCAGTCCGGACCCGTCCTTCACGTGCCGTCCGCCGCGGCCGAGGGTCAGGGTGGTGATGACGTCCATGGCGGTCAGCCCCGTGCCGAGGACGGCGACGCGTCCCCGCGCCGGGATGCTGTCCAGTGCCGAGGGCAGGGGGTAGGGCCGGGTGATCAGCCCCGGCTCCGGCTCGGGTTCGGCGGGCAGGTAGAGCGCGTGGTGCCCCACGGTGACGAACACGGCGTCGGCCCCGAAACGGCTGCCGTCGGCCAGGACGACGATCTCCGTACCCCAACTGCCTCTCCTATGAGCCTCGTTGGAGCCCGCAGCACCGGGCCGGACGTCGACCGCCATCGTGCGGTGCCGGATCAGGGTGAGGCAGGCCGGGGCCGCGCCGAGTATCTCCTCGCCCGCCCAGATGAGGTACTCGCTCAGCAGCCTCCGCGGAAGGAAGTCGTTCGGCCGTATCTCCCGGCCCTCGCCCTGCCGGACGGTGAACCCGTCCTCCGCGACCCGCAGATCCCGCTCCCGGCACCAGGCGTGCAGGGACGGCCCGGCCAGCGGGACGGGACCGCGCACCATGTGCGCGTCGGGGAAGACCGACAGCTGGGAGCAGACGGTGTTGAGCAGCAGATGGTCGGGCTGGCCGGGTGTGTGGAATCCGGCGCCGGGGGGACGCGGGTCGACGACGTGGACGGTGACCGGGAACGGCTCGGTCAGGCAGTGGGCGATCAGCCGTTCCAGGATGCCCAGACCGCGCGGCCCGGCACCGATGACCGCGAGGGCCGTGGCGGCGGGCGGCCCGGTCTCCGCCGGCTTCACCGTTTCTGCCGGCTCCACCGTCCGTACCGGCTTCACCATCGGCTCGTCTCCCCGAAGAAGCCGGGGATCTCGATGGCCGTGCCGGCCCGCCGCGCCTCGTTCCTGACGAACGCGCCCACCGCGAGGTCCAGGACGCCGAGCCCGAACGGCGAGAAGATCACCGGACGGTCCGGATCGGGCACCACGTCGCCCGAGAGCACCCCGGCGAGGGTGCCGTTCACGAACTCCCGCGATCCGGAGAGCTGTTCGGCGAGATGGGGCGAGGTGTTCGCCTTGAGGCAGTGCTCCACGTCGTCCAGGACGTTGTCCGCTGCGAGGATCACCTCGGGCGCGAGGTCGCGCAGCGAGATGTTGAGGACGAGCTGACCCGGCTTGAACGGAGTGCTGACGTACGGTTCGAGCGCGGTCGTGGCGAACACCACCGTCTCCGCCTCAAGGGCGGCGTGCAGGTCGGCGGTGAACTCGGCCGGCCGGTCCTGCGTGGTGCGGACGTGTCCGGCCAGGGCCTGGCCCGACGCCTCGTCCAGGTCGTGGACGAGGTAGGAGGCGGGCGCGCATCCGGAGGCGTGGAGGTAGTCGCAGATGTTGCGTGCGATGACGCCGCCGCCGATGACGGCGATCCGTGTTCCCGGGAAGCCGCCGGGGCGCAGCGCGTCGGCCGCGACCGCGGCGGACGCCGCCGTACGGGCCGAGCTGATGTTCGCGGCTTCGAGACAGGCGACCGGGTATCCGGTCTCGTAGTCGTTCAGGATGAGGACGGCGGACGCGCGGGGAATCCCCATCCGGGTGTTCCGCGGGAAGCTGGCGATCCATTTGATACCGGCGAGCTGGACGTCGTCACCCAGAAAGGCGGGCAGCGCGATGATCCGGGAATCCGGCTTGTCCGGGAAGCGCAGGAAGTAGCTGTCCGGGTTGACGGATTCACCGGCCGCGTGGGCCCGGTAGGCGGAAGCGACAATGCGGAGTACCGCCGCGCGCTCCTCGCTCAGAATCTCCCGTACGGTCCTGCCGGAGATGATGTCGAAGGTGTGCATGTTCTCCCCCACTCAGGCGCGAGCCCGAGATATTTCTTTTCCCACGGTTTCGGGCCAGTGCTCCGAAACCCATGCGTCGTTGTAGACGGTTTCCACATAGCGGTCTCCGCCGTCGGGGGAGACCGCCACGACGACGCTGCCCGGCGGCAGGCGCTTTGCGGCCTGCTGGACCGCTGAGAGCACGGTTCCGCTCGATCCCCCGAGCAGCAGTCCGCGTTCTTTCGCCAGCATCCGGCACATGCGTACGGCGTCCTCCTCGGCGACGTGGACGACGTCGTCCACGGCGGCCCGGTCGAAGATCTCCGGGCGTCTGCTCGTCCCCAGGCCCGGTATCCGGCGCTGCGACGGGGGCCCGCCGAAGGTCACCGAGCCCACGGTGTCGACCCCGGTGATGCGGGTGGCGGGGCTGTACCGGCGGAAGTACCGCGCGCACCCCATCAGCGTCCCGGTCGTCCCGGCCCCGACGAAGAGGTGGTCGGCGCGGCCGACGGTCTCGAAGATCGCCCGCCCGGTGCGGTCGTGGTGGGCCTTCGGGCCGGCCGGATTGGCGTACTGGTTCAGCCAGTGCAGATCAGGATCGAGGCCCAGGCGCCGGCCGATGTAGTCGATGCGGGACTGCAGATAGCCCCCGTTGGAGTCCCGGACGCCGATGACGACGACCTCGGCGCCGAACGCCTCCATGAGCTGCCGGGCCTGGCGGTTGGCGTTCACGTCCGTCACGCAGGTCAGGGCGTACCCCTTTGCCGCGCACACCATGGCCAGTGCGACGCCCAGGTTCCCGGACGTCGATTCGATCAGCCGGGTACGCGGAAAGCTGCGCCCCGAATGCTCGGCGTCGGCGACGAGCGCGACCGCCGTCTTGAGTTTGACCGAGCCTGCCGGATTCAGGCCTTCGAGCTTCAAGTACAGAGAACTGCCCGGGACCAGCTGGTCGAGCCGGATGAAAATGTCGTCCAGTACGAGATCGTAAACTTCTTCCGCTATCACCAGAAATCCAAACCCTTATGCGGGCAGGGCGCAGCACAAACGGTGCTGCGGTGTACATGCCCATGGCTTCGACCGGTCGTGCGCTGGTCAAGCGCACGCTACGCAGAAGGACTTTCCCCCGTCCCCCCGTGTGCCGCAAACCCCCGTTCGCGATACGGCTCTTCGGATATCCACGGTAGCAGTTCGGCGCGGAGATCCTTCCGTGGAAGAGGGGAATTGAACTCCGGATTCCCGCTGTGGCGGATTCTTTAATTCCGTATCCCAGGACCGAAATCCGTATCCCGCCCCGGCGGCTCCGGCGCGCGCCGGAGCCGGCCTGCGGGGGCGAACTCCCGGGCCGGAATGGCCGGTCCGCCCGGCCACCGCGCGGTTCACCACGGAGCGAGCCGCGCGCACGCGAATGCGCCGGGTCGGCGGATGACGGGCCATCAAGTGAGGGGTCATCAAGAGCGAGAACGGGGACCGAGGGCGAAATCTCCCTGCTCCGAACGCCAGTTCGCAGAAAAGGGTGCCGGTGGGCTGCCGGTCCCTGGCGTTGCGGCCGTGGCCATGCCGACCCCGTGTCTGTATGAGCGTCTCTCGTCGAGTCCTAGCCTGGTGACAACCCGTCAGCGTGGAGAGTGATCACCGTGGCTCAGTATCTCGTCGGCTCGCGCGCAAGCAATCTTGCCAAAGCTCAGGTCCGCGAATATCTGAAGCCCTTGCGGGAGCGGTATCCGGAGGTCTCCTTCACCCACCGGGTGATCCTCGAAGGAGGGGACAGGGACCGCAAGTCGTCGCTTTCCCGGGTGAGCGCCGTCAGCGGTGGTTCCGCTTTCAGCACGGAGCAGGAGGCATCCCTGGTACGGGGTGACGTGGACGTCGTCGTCCACTCGCTCAAGGACCTTCCCACGGCGAACCCGCCCGGACTCGTGCTGCTGCCTCCGCCGGTGCGCGAGGACGTGCGGGACGCGCTCTGCGGCTCCACCCTCGCGGGGCTCCGGAAGGGCGCCCGGGTGGGCACCGGTGCACCGCGCCGTATCGCGCAGTTGCTCGCGGTGCGTCCCGACCTCGAACCGGTCCCGATCCGGGGGAACGTGCCCCCTCGGCTGAAGAAGATCGAAACGATGGGCCTGGACGCCGTGGTCCTCGCCGCCGCGGGCATTCACCGGCTCGGCCTCGGGGACGCGATCGGCGAACTGCTGCCGCTCGACCAGTTCCCGCCGAGCCCCGGTCAGGGAGCACTGGGGATCCAGGTCCGTGAGGGCGACACGGCTCTCCGCGACATCCTGTCCAGCGCGGGCGACCTCACCGCGGACGCCGTGGTCCGGGCCGAGCGCTCCCTGCTCGCCGAGCTGCACGGGGGTTGCAGTGTCCCGGTGGGCGCTTATGCCGAGCGGCTTCCGGACGGAAGCCTGGGACTGTTCGGCCAAGTGACGTCACTGGACGGCACGGAGCAGATCTCGGCGACGCTCACGGGCCCGCTAGCGGAACCGGAGAAGCTCGGCGCCGCCCTGGCCGCGCTGCTCATCGACCAGGGTGCACTGCCCCTGCTCGACGCGGTGCGGGCCCTCACGGCGGCCGGCGCCGCGTGATCCCGGCGCGGGGCCGTCGGCGCCCGGTACGCGGGCCTGAGCGGTGCGCTGCCTGAGCTTTTGAGGCCGCCCGCGCGACGCGGCTACCGGGACGGCGGCTCCGGTGGGCGCTGGCGCGGCATGTTCGGGCGTACGCCCATCGCCGGCACCGTGCGCCGCACGGGTGTCGGCCCGCCGCCGAGTACCTCTCCGGGGCCCCGCACCGATACGGGCACCGCGCCCCCCGTACGGAACCCGACCATCCACTCCGCCGTCTCGCCCCGTACGAGGTCCGTCACGTCGTCCGAGAACCTGCGCAGCACTCCCAGGCAGCGTTCGGTCGCCTCGCTCGCGGTGCCCTCCGCCGGGCCGAGCGCCTCGCGGACGCTCTCCGACGCCCAGTCGAACTGGAGCACCTGGAGCCGCCGCTGCACCGCCTGCGCCGTCGCCACATCACGCATCCAGCCGGCGGTCAGCCCGAACCACCGGTCGCCCGCCGCGCACGCCACCCCGGCCAGCAGCGCCGGATAGCCCCACTCCGCCGCACCGTGCAGACCGGCCGCCAGGTCGAGCAGCGGCAGTGACGCTCCCACGAGCGCACCCCCGGCCGCCCCCGCCCGCAGGGCCCTCGCCCCCCGGCGCTTCCAGGTCCGGTCGGCCAGGTACCAACCCGCGGTCCGCAGGGCGGTCGCCTCCACCCACCGGTACAGCTCGTCCAGGCGCTCGACGGGCTCCCCCCAGTCGCCCGCCGGAAACGGTTCTCCGGTCAGGTCCGCACCCGGATCGGTGAGGGTGCCCGTGCCCGTGCTCGTGTCCTGGCACGGAGCCGTGTCCGTGTCCGTATCCGGACCGGCCGCGGGACCGGGCTGTGCGTCCGTATCCGTTCCCGGAGGGGAGGCCCCGGGATCAGCCCGCGGGCCCGCGCCGGGACCGCCCCCGGCCCGCACGGCGTCCTCCTCGGGCTGCGGCATCTCCGGCTGGCCCACCAGGTTTCTCCCCTCCGTCACGTACGGTGCGCGCGCGCCTACCGGGCCGCGCCGGACCGTGCTGAACGCCGGCCGTGTGTGCCGAGCCGGCTGTGTGTGCTGAGCGCAGGCCGTACCGGACAAGCGGCCGTACGGGCATGGGCCGTACGGGACACCGGCCGGGCTGAACGCTGCTGATGCGAGTGCCCTTCATACCGCCGAATGGTGGGCGATGACGCCGTTATGCAAGGGTTTACGGCTGTAAGCGGGCTGTGATCAGGTATGGGAGCCGCCGTACTCTCACCCGAAAGAGTTGGTCCTCACGGTGGAGGGCGAGGCGCCCGGGGACCACGTAGGCTCGTTTTACCGGCAAAGGGCCCCCGAAAAGGTCCTGAGCACCCCCGCCGGAACGCTGCATAAACGCGGCGGTGAGCAGCAGGAACGCAGTAAGTACCCAGCAGGAACCCAGTGAGTACGCAGTCGGTACGCAGTGGAAATGCGGCAGGAACACAGTCCTGGCGCAGTCGGAATGTCGTCGAACAGCCTCGGAGTGACCCGTGATTCCCGGTGGTGGCCAGCCCAATATGCAGCAGCTGCTTCAGCAGGCCCAGAAGATGCAGCAGGATCTCGCGCAGGCTCAGGAGGAACTGGCACGGACCGAGGTCGACGGCCAGGCCGGCGGTGGTCTGGTCAAGGCCACCGTCACCGGCTCCGGTGAGCTGCGCGGCCTGGTGATCGACCCCAAGGCCGTCGATCCCGAGGACACGGAGACCCTCGCGGACCTGATCGTCGCCGCGGTCCACGCCGCGAACGAGAACGCTTCGGCGCTCCAGCAGCAGAAGCTCGGCCCGCTCGCCCAGGGGCTCGGCGGTATGCCGGGTCTCGGGATCTGAGGCGTGTGGGGCGCGTGAGGCGAGAGCTTCCGAAGGTCTTCACGCTCCCGAGGTTCTAAGGAAACCTCGCACCAATTACCGTGTGTTCCACAGCAGAACGAAAGAGGCGCTCCGTTGTACGAAGGCGTGGTCCAGGACCTCATCGACGAGTTGGGCAGGCTGCCCGGCGTCGGTCCCAAGAGCGCGCAGCGGATCGCCTTCCACATCCTCCAGGCCGAGCCCACCGACGTGCGCCGCCTCGCGCACTCGCTGCTCGAAGTGAAGGACAAGGTCCGGTTCTGCGCGGTGTGCGGCAACGTCGCGCAGGCCGAGCTGTGCGGGATCTGTCGGGACACCCGGCGCGACCAGACGGTCATCTGTGTCGTCGAGGAGCCGAAGGACGTCGTGGCGGTGGAGCGGACCCGTGAGTTCCGGGGTCGCTACCACGTACTCGGCGGCGCCATCAGCCCCATCGAGGGCGTCGGCCCCGACGACCTGCGGATCCGGGAACTGCTGGCCAGGCTCGCGGACGGAGCCGTCACGGAACTGATCCTGGCGACCGACCCGAACCTGGAGGGCGAGGCCACGGCGACGTACCTCGCCCGCATGATCAAACCCATGGGTTTGAAGGTCACACGCCTGGCGAGTGGTCTTCCTGTTGGTGGAGACCTGGAATACGCGGACGAGGTCACGCTCGGTCGTGCCTTTGAGGGGAGACGACTACTCGATGTCTGACGCAACGCTCAACAAGGTCACGGAAGACCCGAACGACTTCGACGTCCAGATCGCCGACCAGGTCGAGTCCTTCATCGTCGCCGTCACCGAGGTGGCCAAGGGCGACGAGCCCGACAGTGCGGTGCCCTTCCTGCTGCTGGAGCTCTCCCAGCTCCTCCTCGCAGGCGGCCGTCTCGGCGCCCACGAGGACATCCTCCCGGCCGACCGGTACGAGCCGGACCTCGGCCCGGAGCCCGATGTCGACGACCTGCGGGAGCGCTTCGCGCGGCTCCTGGAGCCGATCGACGTGTACTCCGAGGTGTTCGACCCGTACGAGCCGCGCAAGGCTCCCGTCGCCTGCCGTATCAGCGACGACCTCGCGGACATCGTCACGGACCTCCGCCACGGCATGGCCCACTACCGCGCGGGCCGGACCACCGAGGCGATGTGGTGGTGGCAGTTCTCGTACTTCTCCAACTGGGGCTCCACCGCGTCGGCCGCGCTCCGCGCGCTCCAGTCCCTGGTCGCCCACGTCCGTCTCGACCAGCCGCTCCCGGCTCTCGACGGCCTGGACACGGACCAGGACCTGGGCGAGGAAGTGCTGGCCGAGGAGGCCGGCCGGGTCATGGCCGAGGAGCTCGGGGCTCCGCTGAGGCTCCCCTCGGTCTGACCGGCGGGTGCCGGCGCGAGTGCGACTGCGTATGCGCCGAGGTGCGCGCTGAGCGCTGAGCGTTGAATGCTGCGTGCTGCGTGGCGGTGGGCGCCGGGAGAGGTGCTGCCGCCCTTGGGCCCTGCCCGGGCCGTGCCCAGCCGGCCGTTCCCGTAGCAGGGCAAAAAAATGCTGGGCTCCGGCCGGACCGGGCCGCCTCGACCGCTGCGTTCAGCGGGCGGCCCCAACCGGCCCCTGACGTCGAACGCGCTGCCTTCACCCGCTGAACGCCCCATCGCCACCAGGGCAGTTCGGGCCGCCGGGCCGCGACTCCGGCCGTTAACGAGCTATTGACACGGTCTTGTCAGGAGCGGAACACTCCGAATTGGGAGAGCGCTCTCCCACTCTCCCGGATCGGTTTTCCCGCCCTCGTATTCCCGCACTGACGCAGGAGGAGGTCTCCATGCCACGGAGGTCGAGAACCCTCACAGGACTGCTGCTGTCCACCGCTCTGGCCCTCACCACGGCCGGTATCGGCGGTGTCGTGATGACGACCGGCGCATCGGCGGACGCACCGGCCGCAACCGCGCACGGCACCGCAGCGCACACCACCGCCGCACACCACGCGGCCGCCACCGGCATGGCCGGCATGCCCGGGATGGGGGTGTCCACCAAGGCGTCCGGCGACGATCCGGACGGCGACGGCTACATCATGGCCGACCCGCCGGTGACCGGGGTCACCCCGTCGACGTACGACCCGCCGCACCGGTACTTCCACGAATTCCAGGCCAAGTGCGCCCCGAACCACACGGCGCCCGACGACCCGATCGTCTTCCCCGGGCAGCCGGGGAAGTCCCACGACCACACCTTCATGGGCAACACCGGCACCGACGCCAACACCACCACCGCCTCGCTCGACCAGGGCGGCACCACCTGCCTGGCGCCCGGCGACAAGTCGGCCTACTGGATGCCCAGTCTGTACAACGGGGACCAGAAGATCCTCCCCATCGGCCCGCAGACCATCTACTACAAGTCGGGGGTCACCGACTACACCAGCGTCCGCCCGTTCCCCAAGGGGCTCCGCTTCGTCGTGGGCAACCCGATGCAGAGCCTCGACGACTTCAAGAACCTGAAGGGCACGGTCGAGGGCTGGGAGTGCGGTACGCAGTACCACAACTTCGACTTCCCGATCTCGTGCCCGGCCACCGAGGACACGCAGCTCAACATCCGTCTTCAGGCGCCCAGTTGCTGGGACGGCATCCATCTCGACACCCCGGACCACCAGAGCCACATGGCGTACCCGGTGGCGTCCGGCAACAACCAGAACACCTGCCCCGCCGACCATCCGGTGGCTCTGCCGATGATCGAGTTCAAGATGGCGTGGCCCGTCAACGGCGACATGTCGAAGGTGCGGCTGGCCAGCGGGACCGGGCACTCGTTCCACTACGACTTCTTCAACGGGTGGGACGCGGCGACGCTCCAGGCCCTGGTCACGCACTGCGTCAACGGTGGTCTCCAGTGCGACGCGCGCGGCTATGACGAGACCAACCCGTCCGCGGGTGCCGCACTCAACGACGACTACGAACTGCCGTAGGGCCCCGGCCCCCCGGCCTCCCGTCCTCCCGTCGTCTCGTCCGGACGTCCCCGACTCCTCTCCCCTCTCTCTTACGGCCCGCCTTGTCGGCCGTCGCTTCGGCTCATTCGGGAGAGCGCTCTCCCAGTCACCTTCGGGTGCACTCCCCGCCGCTCTCCCGGATGCGCGCCGGACCCTCCCGCCTTCCGCCTCTCCGCCCCACATACGCAGGTGACCCATGACGCCCCCCGCACCCCCCTCCCGCGGCCCTTCCGACACCCCTTTCCCGGCCGCCTCCCGCGGCTTCTCCCGTCGTGCCGCGCTCGGCGGTCTCGCCGCCCTCGCCGCCGCCCCCGTCCTGGCCGGTACGGCATCCGCGGCGACGCCCCGCACCCGTACACCCGACTCCCGTACCGCACACACGGCGTCAGCTGCCGCCACCGAGCCGGATCTCGGGCCGAACGTCCTGGTCTTCGACCCGTCGATGCCGGTCGCCGACATCCAGGCCAAGGTCAGCTCCGTCTTCGCCACCCAGGAGTCGAACCAGTTCGGTACGGAGCGGTTCGCGCTGCTCTTCAAGCCGGGCACCTACGACGGCCTGGATGTCAACGTCGGCTTCTACACCCACGTGGCCGGGCTCGGGCTCTCCCCCGACGACACCGACATCCACGGCCTGGTGCACGTCGAGGCCGACTGGATGCAGGGCAACGCCACCCAGAACTTCTGGCGTTCGGCCGAGAACCTCTCGGTCACCCCCACCAACGGTTCCAACCGCTGGGCGGTCTCCCAGGCCGCGCCGCTCCGCCGGGTCCACATCCGCGGCGAGGTGCCCCTGTGGAACGGTTACGACGGCTGGGCCAGCGGCGGGTTCATGGCCGACTGCAAGGTGGACGGCCGGGTCGTCTCCGGTTCGCAGCAGCAGTGGCTGACCCGTAACAGCACGCTGGGGGAGTGGGCCGGATCGGTCTGGAACATGGTCTTCGTGGGGGTCGACGGCGCGCCCCCGCAGAACTTCCCGGACCCCTCGCACACCGTCGTGGACACGGCCCCGGCGATCCGGGAGAAGCCCTTCCTGTACGTGGACGGGTCCGGCGCCTACCAGGTGTTCGTGCCGGCTCTGAAGACCGTGGCGCGCGGTGTCACCTGGAGCGGGGGTGCGCAGGGCGAGTCCATCCCGCTGGGCGATTTCCACATCGTCAGGGAGGGGGATTCGGCGGCGGTCATCAACTCCGCGCTGGCGGCGGGCAAACACCTGCTTGTCACCCCCGGCGTCCACCGCCTGGACGACACCCTGAGGATCACCCGGGCCGGCACGGTCGTGCTGGGCCTCGGCATCGCGACGCTCGTCCCCGACGGGGGCATCACGGCGGTCTCCGTCGCCGACGTCGACGGCGTCAAGATCTCCGGTCTCCTGGTCGACGCCGGTCCGGCCGCGTCGAAGGTGCTGGTGCAGGTCGGCCCGGCGGGCGCGTCGGCCGACCACTCCGCCGACCCCACCCTGCTCCAGGACGTCTTCGTCCGGGTCGGCGGCGCACAGGCCGGCAAGGCCGGGACCTGCGTGGAGATCAACAGCAGCGATGTCATCGGTGACAACCTCTGGCTCTGGCGCGCGGACCACGGCACCGGGGTCGGCTGGGACGTCAACACCAGCGACACGGGTCTGGTGGTCAACGGCGCGAACGTCCTCATGTACGGGCTGTTCGTCGAGCACCACCAGAAGGCCGAGGTCGTCTGGAACGGCAACGGCGGCCGCACGTACTTCTTCCAGAACGAGATGCCGTACGACCCGCCGAACCAGGCCGCCTGGAAGGACGGCGCCCGCAACGGCTACGCCGCGTACCGGGTCGCGCCGTCCGTGACCTCGCACGAGGCCTGGGGGCTCGGCAGCTACTGCCTCTTCCTGGCCGACCCGTCGGTGGTGTCGGACAACGCCATCGAGGCGCCGGACGCGGCCGGGGTGCGGTTCCACGACATGGTCACGGTCTCGCTCGGCAACGACGGCACGATCAGCCACGTCATCAACGCGACCGGCGACCCGGTGAACAACACCAACACCGGTATCTCCTACCTCGTCAGCTACCCGTAACCGGCGCGCGGCCCACCCGCGCGGGACACGCACGCATCCGCAGGAGACAGAAGGAGAGCGACATGCACCATCCCCCCACCCGTACGGCGAAACGCGCCGTGGCGCCGTTCGCCGCGACGGCGCTGCTCGCAGGGGCACTGCTCGCCGTCCAGGCACCGGCGGCCCACGCGGCCGGCAGTGTCGTCAAGGTGACTGGTTCACAGGGCGACTGGGCGCTGACCGTGGACGGTTCGCCGTACACCGTCAAGGGACTGACCTGGGGCCCGTCGGTCGACGACGCGGCCAAGGACATGCCGGACGTGGCGTCGATGGGCGTCAACACGATCCGCACCTGGGGTACGGACGCGACGAGCAAGCCGCTGTTCGACGCGGCGGCGGCCAACGGCGTCAAGGTGATCGCCGGTTTCTGGCTCCAGCCGGGCGGCGGCCCGGGCAGCGGCGGCTGCGTCAACTACCTCACCGACACCACGTACAAGAACGACATGCTCGCCGAGTTCCCCAAGTGGGTCGACACCTACAAGGACAACCCCGGTGTGCTGATGTGGAACGTCGGCAACGAATCGACGCTGGGTCTCCAGAACTGCTACAGCGGCGACGAGCTGGAGGCGCAGCGCAACGCGTACACCTCCTTCGTGAACGACATCGCCAAGAAGATCCACCAGGTGGACCCGAACCACCCGGTCACCTCCACGGACGCGTGGACCGGCGCCTGGCCGTACTACAAGCGGAACGCACCCGACCTGGACCTGTACGCGGTCAACGCCTACAACGCGGTCTGCAACGTCAAGTCGGACTGGGAGCAGGGCGGTTACGACAAGCCGTACATCGTCACCGAGACCGGACCGGCGGGCGAGTGGGAGGTGCCGGACGACGCGAACGGCGTCCCCGACGAGCCGACCGACGTGCAGAAGGCCGACGGGTACACCAAGGCGTGGGGGTGCGTCACCGGCCACAAGGGCGTCGCGCTCGGGGCCACGATGTTCCACTACGGCACCGAGGACGACTTCGGCGGCGTCTGGTTCAACCTGGTGCCGGACGGCCAGAAGCGGCTGTCGTACTACGCGGTGAAGAAGGCGTACGGGGGCAACACATCGGGCGACAACACCCCGCCGGTCATCTCGGACATGTCCGTCGAGAACGCCACCACCGGCGTCCCGGCCGGCGGCCAGGTCACGGTGGGTGCCAGGGTCACCGACCCGGACGGCGACCGGACCACCTCCCAGCTGTTCTTCAGCAGCAACTACATCGACCAGAACAAGGCCCTGGTCGCGGCCGGCACGACGGACAACGGCGACGGCACGTTCTCCGCGAAGGCCCCCGACAAGGTGGGCGTCTACAAGGTCTATGTGAAGTCCACCGACGGCCACGGCAACGTCGGCATCGAGACGAAGTCGCTGAAGGTGATTCCCCCGAAGGTCGACGGGACGAACGTGTCCCAGGGCAAGGCGGCCACCGCCTCGTCCTTCCAGACCGACCCGACGGGCGGCTGCCCGTGCGCCGCGGCGAGCGCGGTGGACGGCAAGTTCGACACGCGCTGGGCGAGCGACTGGAGCGACCCGCAGTGGCTCCAGGTCGACCTGGGCGCCTCCACCACGTTCAAGCACGTCCAGCTGGCCTGGGACCCGGCGTACGCGAAGGCGTACGACATCCAGACCTCCGACGACGGCACCAACTGGACGACCGTCAAGTCCGTGACCGACGGCAACGGCGACATCGACGACCTCGATGTGAACGGCACGGGCCGGTACGTCCGGATGCTGGGGACGGCGCGCGGCTCCGGATACGGCTACTCGCTCTACGAGTTCGGCGTCTACAGCTGAGAGGAGCACAGCCCTCATGACGGACACACGCCTCAGCACGGGCACCCGCACCGGCACGGACACCCGCATCGGTATGGCGGCACGCATCGGCCGGGCTCAGCCGTACACGCTCAGCCTGTTCCGTAGCGTCGTCGGGTTGCTCTTCACCTGCCACGGAGTCGCTTCGCTCTTCGGTCTCCTCGGCGGTCGCTCCATACCGGCGGGCACCTGGCCGGGCTGGTACGCCGCTGTCATCCAACTCGCCGTGGGCGCACTGGTGCTGCTCGGTCTCGGTACCCGGACGGCCGCGCTGCTGGGGTCGGGTTCCATGGCGTTCGCCTACTTCGACATCCACCAGCACCGGGGGCTGCTGCCGATCGAGAACGGCGGCGAGGCCGCTGTGTTCTTCTGCTGGGCCCTGCTGCTGATCGTCTTCTCGGGTCCCGGCGCGCTGGCCGTCGACCGGCTGATCACCGATCGCCGCGCGGCCCGTGCGGCCGCGCGGGCCGGGGGTGACCGGCAGCGGCACCTGGCGGTACCCGTCTGAGGGGACGGGACCGCCGCGCGACGACACCGGCTCTCCGGGCCTGACCCCGGAGGGCCGGTGTTGCGGTGTCGTGCGGCTGCCGGTTCACGCCGACTCCCGCACCACCAGCTCCGGTTCGAAGACGACCGATGTGACGGGCCGGCCGGGGTGCTCGATGCGCTCCTGGAGCAGCCGGGCCATCTCGGCCGCCATCCGCTCCACCGGCTGCCGCACCGTCGTCAGCGGCGGCCGGCAGGCCACGGCCACCGAGCTGTCGTCGAAACCCACCACGGCCACGTCCTCGGGGACCCGCCTGCCGTGTTCCCGCAGCACCAGGCAGGCGCCCTGCGCCATCAGGTCGTTGGCCGCGAACACCGCGTCCAGGTGCGGGTGTTCGTCCAGCAGCCGGGCCATCGCCTCCACCCCGCTGTGCAGCGTGAAGCCGCCCTCGGCCACCGGTACGTCCGGGTGCCCCTGGCGTGCCATCGCCTCCCGGAAACCGGCCAGCCGCTGTTCGCCCGCGGCGACGTCCTGCGGCCCCGCGATGGTCACGGGGCGGCGGCAGCCGCGGGCGAGCAGATGCGCGGCGGCCAGCTCCGCGCCGTCCCGGTGGGCGAGGTCCACGTAGCTGATGGGCACGGACGCGGCGGGCCGCGCGAAGAGGACGGCGGGCAGCCCGGCCGCCGCGATCATGCCGGGCAACGGGTCGTCGGCATGGGTGGACACGATCAGCGCGCCATCGGCGCTGCCCTGCCGCAGATAGCCGACGACCTGGTCACGGGCGTCCGGGGTCTCGGCGAACATCAGCACCGGATGCATGGAGCGCGGCCGGAGGTACCCGACGACGCCGGCGGCGACCCGCCCGAAGAACGGATCGGCGAACACCCCGGAGGCGAAGGCGTTCTGTTCGGCCTCCGACGCGCCACCGGCCCCGGAGACGACGAGCGCGATGGTCTCGGCCCGTCGGGTCACCAGCGCCCGCGCGGCCCGGTTCGGCGTGTATCCGGTCGCGGCCACCGCGTCGCGTACGGCCTGCTGGATCGCGGGGTCGACATTGCGGATGCCGTTGACGACGCGCGACACGGTCGCACGGGAGACTCCCGCCGCGCGCGCCACGTCTTCCAGGGTGGGCATGGCGGCGGGCGCCTCGGGCTCTCTGCTCATGGACGCACTGTAGTAGGACTGGACGGAGAGCGCTCTCCGTCCAGTCGACCCGGGGCCATACCTCATCGCGGAGGCGCCGCGGTGGTACGACGTGCCGTCCATCGGGTGAATATCGGCCGGTCCTGAACTCATTGGGCCCATGGCTTCACTCGGATGCCCCGGTCTCCGGTGGCGGGGTGTCAGATTCCTGCTGATGGTGAGGGCGTCGCTTCTGCGAATCGATGAGCCGACGGAGTGTCAGCCTTCGCAGGGTGGCGAAAGGAATCATCTCGATGCGCACTGCCCGCACCCTGCTCGCGTCAGCTGCCGTGACGGCCGCCCTCGCCTTCACCGCTCCCGCCGCGTACGCCCTGACGACTTCCGGCGCGCCGAACTCGGACAGCGGCGCTGCCGCCAGCAGTGACCACCACGACAACTCCGGCGACAGCGACCGCGGCGGCCGTGGCGACCACGGCCACGACCACGGGCAGGGCGGTCACGACCACGGCCACGGGCACGGTGACCACGACCACGGGCAGGGCGACCACGGACACGGGCAGGGTGACCACCGGCCGCACGGCGGGGTGCACACCGGTGGTGGCGCTCTCGCCATGATTCCGACGGTGACCACGGGCGACGACGGCGGCAACGCGTACGGGGACGACAGCGGCAACGCGTACGGGGACGACAGCGGCGACGCGTACGGGAACGACGGCCACGGCCAGGGTGACCACGACCACGGGCAGGGCGGTCACGACCACGGGCAGGGTGACCACGACCACGGCCAGGGCGATCATGACCACGGCCAGGGTGACCACGGACACGGCCACGGTGACCACCGGCCGCACGGCGGGGTGCACACCGGCGGTGGCGCTCTCGCCATGACCACGGCGCTGACCACGGGTGACGACAGCGGCTCGTCCTCCGGCCTGGACGAGGGCGACTCCTGGAAGGACGGCTCCTGGAACAGCGACCAGGACGGCGCCTGGAACAACGACCAGGACGGCGGCCGTGACCGCCACCCGCACGGTGGCATGCACACCGGTGGCGGTGGACTCGCGTCCAACGGCGGCGTGGCCGCCGGTTCGGTGCTGCTCCTCGGCGGTGTCGGCGCGGGCGTCTACATGATCCGCCGCCGTCGCAACGCCTCGGGCCTGTCGATGGCCTGACCGCCACGCCGTTCGCACATCCAGCGTTGACGAGGCCACCGCCCCAGGGGGCGGTGGCCGCAACGGTGGTGAGCCGCAGCCGCGCGAGACCGCCCGGACGCGCGCCCGGACACCTCCGCCCCGCCCCACCTCCACCTTTTCCGCCGCCCGCCCGAAAGGCAGCACCCGATGGCCGCTGAGAAGCTTCCCCAGCCGAAGCCTTCCGTCCCGTCCCCGAAGAGCGTTGTGCGACCCCTCCACCGCGTACTGCTGTGGCCTGCCGCGGCAGCGGGCGTGGGTGCTCTCCTGCTCTGCAACTCCTTCGGAATCGGATTCGGGAACCCGGCGGGCGACGCCAAGGTGCAGTCCCGGCCCGCGGCCGCGGCCTCCTCGGCGCCCCGGACGACCGTGGCCACCGCCCCGCTGTCCCGTTCCGAGCCGACCCGGCTGACGATTCCGACCATCGCCGTCGACGCGCCGTTCACGGCACTGGGCCTCGGCACATCGGGCCGGCTCAACCCGCCGCCCGCGGACAACACCAACATGGTCGGCTGGTACCGGGGCGGCGCCACCCCCGGGGAACGCGGCGCGGCGATCGTCGCGGGCCACGTCGACACGAAGACCGGCCCGGCGGTGTTCCTGCTGCTGCGGACCCTCAAGCCGGGGAGCGAGGTGGACATCACCAGGAAGGACGGCACGGTCGCCACCTTCAAGGTCGACTCGGTGGAGACGTTCAGCAAGGCCGACTTCCCCGACAAACGCGTCTACGGCGACACCCCCGACGCCCAGCTCCGTCTGATCACCTGCGGCGGCGCATACGACAGGGACGCCCAGGACTACGTGGACAACGTGGTCGTCTTCGCCCACCTCGACTCGTCCAGGAACGCCTGAACAGCGGCCTGTTGACGGCGGCCCGCCCCCATGGCCGGCGCCACGGCGACGGCTGCGCTGCCGGAGTTCCCGGTGGCGCCGCCCACCAGGAGGGTCTCGCCCGCACGCAGGCCCGCCGCGAGGAGACCGCCGTACGGCACGAGGAGCACCCGCAGGGCGCGCGGGCCGCCGTCGCCGCGGGTGCTCAGGCCCTGCAGCGTGATGTCGGGGGTCGGCGCGCCGTCGCGTGCGCGGACGGCGGGGTCGCAGGAGACCCGGTGCCACGCGATACGCCGGCCGGTGGGCCGGCCTCCGCACCGGTGTGACCCGCACGGGTGTGACGCGCCCCACGTTCCGAGTGTCCGGCTTGATCCCGGGCAGGCATTCTCACCGAGCGGCCGTGCCACCTGACGGTGATCATTGAGTGAGCGGGACATCTCACGATCTGATACATACGGGGTGTCGTGCGGCCGCTCGTTAGACTGAGCCGACCGCAGAAATGACTGGATCGAGGAGCGCACGTGGGCCTTGTCGTGCAGAAGTACGGAGGCTCCTCCGTAGCCGATGCTGAAGGCATCAAGCGGGTTGCCAAGCGAATCGTCGACGCCAAGAAGAGCGGCAACCAGGTGGTTGTCGTGGTGTCAGCGATGGGCGACACGACGGACGAGTTGATCGATCTTGCCGGGCAGGTGTCGCCGATTCCCGCCGGGCGGGAGTTCGACATGCTGCTGACCGCCGGAGAGCGGATCTCCATGGCCCTGCTGGCCATGGCGATCAAAAACCTGGGCCACGACGCCCAGTCGTTCACGGGCAGCCAGGCCGGTGTCATCACCGACTCGGTCCACAACAAAGCGCGGATCATCGATGTCACGCCGGGGCGGATCCGTACCGCTCTCGACGAGGGCAACGTGGCCATCGTCGCCGGTTTCCAGGGTGTGTCGCAGGACAAGAAGGACATCACCACCCTCGGCCGCGGCGGTTCGGACACGACCGCCGTCGCACTCGCGGCGGCCCTCGACGCCGAGGTCTGCGAGATCTACACGGACGTGGACGGTGTCTTCACCGCCGACCCCCGGGTCGTCAAGAAGGCCCGGAAGATCGACCGGATCTCCTTCGAGGACATGCTGGAGCTCGCCAGCTCCGGCTCCAAGGTGCTGCTGCACCGCTGCGTCGAGTACGCGCGCCGCTACAACATTCCGATCCATGTCCGGTCCTCGTTCTCGGGGCTGCAGGGCACCTGGGTCAGCAACGAAGCACGAGTCGAAGCACAAGGGGAAGCGTCAGTGGAGCAGGCCATCATCTCCGGTGTCGCGCACGACACCTCCGAGGCGAAGATCACGGTCGTCGGTGTGCCCGACAAGCCGGGCGAGGCCGCCGCGATCTTCCGCGCCATCGCGGACAGCCAGGTCAACATCGACATGGTCGTGCAGAACGTCTCAGCGGCGACGACCGGTCTGACCGACATCTCCTTCACGCTCCCGAAGGACGAGGGCCGCAAGGCCGTCGACGCGCTGGAGAAGTCGAAGCCGATCGTCGGCTTCGAATCGCTGCGCTACGACGACCAGATCGCCAAGATCTCCCTCGTCGGCGCCGGGATGAAGACCAACCCCGGCGTCACCGCGACCTTCTTCGAGGCGCTGTCGGACGCGGGCGTGAACATCGAGCTGATCTCGACGTCCGAGATCCGCATCTCGGTGGTCACCCGTTCCGACGAGGTCAACGAGGCCGTGCGCGCCGTGCACACCGCCTTCGGTCTCGACAGCGACTCCGACGAGGCAGTCGTCTATGGGGGCACCGGGCGATGACCGGCACCGGCCTCCGGGCAGGAGGCCGTAAGCCGGCGCTCGCGGTCGTGGGAGCGACCGGGGCCGTCGGTACCGTGCTGCTCCAGATGCTGTCGCAGCACGCCGACATCTGGGGCGACATCAGACTCATCGCCTCCCCGCGCAGGACCGGCCGCAAGCTGGTCGTGCGCGGGGAGGAGTCCGAGGTGCTCCCCCTCACCGAGGAGGCCTTCGAGGGCGTCCAGGTCGCGCTCTTCGTCGTCCCCGACGACGTCGCACGCGAGTGGGCGCCCGTCGCCGCGTCCAAGGGCGTGGTGGTCGTGGACAGCTCCGGCGCCTTCCGGATGGACCCGGACGTGCCGCTCGTGGTGCCCGAGGTCAATCCGCACGCCGTACGGCTCAGGCCGCGCGGCATCGTCGCGTCCCCGCACTGCACCACGCTCGCGATGATCGTGGCGGTCGGTGCGCTGCACGCCGAGTTCGGACTGCGTGAGCTGGTCGTCTCGACGTACCAGGCGGTGAGCGGCGCGGGGAACCCCGGCGTCGAGGCGCTGCGCAGCCAGACCGCGCTCGTCGCCGGTACGGAACTGGGCACGCACCCCGGTGACGTACGCCGGGCCGTGGGCGACGACACCGGGCCCTTCGCGGCCCCCATCGCGCTCAACGTGGTGCCCTGGTCCGGGTCGCCCGCCGCGGACGGCTGGTCGTCCGAGGAGCTGATGCTCCGCGCCGAGACCCGCAAGATCCTGGACCGGCCGGCGCTTCCGGTGACGGCGACGTGCGTACGGGTCCCGGTCGTCACCACGCACTCCCTCTCGGTGCACGCGCGCTTCGAGAACGAGCTGACGCTCGGGCGGGCGCACGAGATCCTGGCGACCGCGCCGGGTGTGGTGCTCTTCGACGACCCGGACGCGGGGGACTTCCCGACCCCGGCCGACGCGGTGGGCACGGATCCGGCCTGGGTGGGGCGTGTACGGCGGTCGCTGGACGACCCGCAGGCGCTCGACCTGTTCGTCTGCGCCGACAACCTCCGCAAGGGGGCCGCGCTCAACGCCGCACAGATCGCGGAGGCCGTCGCGGCCGAACTGCGGGTGCCGGAAGCCTGAGGAACACACCCGCTGTTGCCCCGTACCTGATCCTTTGTAGATTTTGTGTGCCCGCTGTGAGCAAGACGTGAGTCTGAACCACTTGAACTCGGGCTCGCGCCTGTTACACGATTCAGTCTCCCGTACCTCTGCAACCGCAGCCGGGACATGTGCGTCTTTGGGGTGGCCTCTTCCCACGCAAGATGCCGTGGAAAAAGGGGCATTGGGGGAGATCGGGTACGCATGAGGGCATTGGCCGCATCGTCAAAGGCGATGCCATACGCGTACAACCCTGGCGGGGGGAAGCGTGTCCAACTGGCGTGGCAGAGGTTCTCGATTTTGCAGCGGTGTCCGCACGGGGCGGAGTGGTCCGCCCGCTCCGGCGACCACGCGTGTCCGGCGGTATGCCGGTGATCGCCCCCGTGCCGACCCGGCCCAGCGCTGTCCCGTCCCAGAGCGGCGAGGGCGCTGACGACGCCATGACCGCCGGCACCACCGTCGATCACCTCACCGAGACCTACCGCGCCCACTACCGGTCGCTGCTGGGTCTCGCGGCGCTCCTCCTCGACGACACGGCCTCCTGCGAGGACGTCGTCCAAGAGGCGTTCATCCGCGTCCACTCAGCGCGCAAACGGGTCAGGGACCCGGAGAAGACGCTCGCGTACCTCCGCCAGACCGTGGTGAACCTGTCCCGGTCCGCGCTGCGCAGGCGCATCCTCGGACTGAAACTCCTCTCCAAGCCGATGCCGGACATGGCGAGCGCCGAAGAAGGGGCGTACGACCTCCTGGAGCGCGACGCGCTCAAGAAGGCCATGCGCAACCTCCAGCGCCGCCAGCGCGAGGTCCTGGTGCTCCGTTACTTCGGTGACATGACGGAGGCGCAGGTGGCCGAGGCACTGGGGATATCGCTGGGTTCGGTGAAGGCGTACGGTTCGCGCGGCATCGCCGCGCTGCGGGTGGCCATGGAGGCACCGGCATGAGCGGGAAGCCGGACAGGCCCGACGAGTGGGACATGCCCGCCGAGTGGCGCAAGCAGTACGGCGGTCCCACCCGGTCCGTGAACAACCAGGCGGGGAACGGAATGCAGAACGACGGTTCCGACAACGCTGTCGACGGCCTCGACGAGGACGAGCTCGAACTGCGCAGGATGATGCACGGCGCCGTGCGGGGGCTCACCCCGTCCGACGACGCGCTCGACCAGCTGCGCAGGGCCGTACCCGCGCGCCGGGCCCGGCGGCGGCAGGTCGTCGTCGGCGCGGCCGCGGCCGCACTGCTCGTCGGGACGGCGGTCCCGGCCTTCATCCATGTCGCCGATGCGGGCGACGGGGTCAGGAACAGCCCCGCGATGGCCGGCCACGGCCACCGGCCCCCCGACGGCAAGGGTGCCGCGGCCCCCGACGGCGGCAGGAAGGACCACGGCAAGGCGGCCGACGACGGCGCCGACGGCCGGGACGGGAAGAAGGACAAGCCGAAGGGGGCCGGCAGCGGTACCCACGGCGGTCCGGGGGGCGGGGCGGCCGGCCGGTCCGACAAGTCGCTCGACTCGCTGCCGGCCTGTGCGGCCCAGCAGCTCGGCGTCACATCGGCGGACACCGGCACACCGAACGCCGACGGCACGGTCTACGGAACCTTCCGGGTCTCCAACGTCTCGCACAGCCAGTGCGCGGTCAGCGACGCGGGCACCGTCAACTTCCAGGCGCTGGGCGCCGCCGACGCCGCCCGCATCACCGTGGTCGACCACACGGCGGGCGACGCGGCGGGCGGTCTGCCCGACCCGTCGCAGGACGCGACCGGTCTGGTGCTCGGCCCGTCCCAGGCGTACGAGGTGAAGTTCGCCTGGGTCCCCGCCGAGACCTGTCCCACCGGCGGCGGTGCCACACCGGAGCCGACCCCGTCGGCCGGATCCGGCGGCACCGGGGGCCCGGCGGCCTCCGGGGGAACGGGCGACGGCGGTCCGGGGACGAACGGCGGCACCGACGCCACCCCTCAGCTCGGCAGCGGCGAGGGCACGTCGGACGGCAGCGTGGCCGTGGTGCACGAGGCGGAGCCGGGCGTACCGGCCGCGGAGGCGACCATCCCCAACGCGTGCGCGGGGACGATCTACCGCACCGGTCTGCTGACGGCACCGTAACCGGCCGGGCGGCGGCCCAGGACGACAGAAGGCCCAGCCCGGCCGCGGCCCGGGTACGGCACAGGCCGATCCCGGGGCCGCCAAGGCCGGGACGCGACACGGCCCGGCACACCAAGGCCCGGCACGCCAAGCCCCGGAACGCCAAGGCCTAGCGGCGGCCGGACACCTCCGGGGCGGCGGCCCCGTCGGCAGCGGCGTTCTCCACGGCGGCCCCGTCGGCAGCGGGCTCGTCCGCGGCGGCGTCGCCGTCCGGCACCGCCACCGTGACCGGTTCGGCGTCCGGCATGATTCCCAGCTCCAGGTCCCTGAGCGCCTCGGCCTCCCGCCTGGCCAGCCGGAACCACATGAAGACCACGAAGCCCGCGAAGACGAACCACTCGCCGGTGTAGCCGAGGTTCTGGAAGGACTTCAGGTCGAGCCCGCTGTTCTGCGGCGCGGCAGCCGGGACGGCCTTGAGGCCCGCGGAGGCGTGCGGCAGCGTGATCCACGCGTCGTACACGGGGTACGGCACGACGTTCACCAGGGAAGCCGCGCTGATGATCCCGATCTGGTCGGCCGGCAGCCCGCCCCCGGTGTAGGCGCCGTCGGTCCCGCTGTTCTCGGACGCCTGGAGCGATCCGGTGACCTTGACGGCGCCCTTCGGCGGCGCGGGCGGCTTCGCACCCTGCGGCAGCCAGCCGCGCACCACCGGAAGCGCCTTGCCGCCGTCGGTGCGGAGCAGGGTCAGGACGTACGACCCCTCCTTGCCGTCCACGGACCGGTCCGGCACCAGGAACTGCCTGCCGTACTTGCCGGTCGCGCTGGCCTGCCGACCCGACGTGTCGAGGTTCACGGGCAGCAGGGAGTCGAGCGGCGCCGACGCCTGGCGGGCCGGGTCGGGCCGGTGCTCGTCTGTCCGGTGGGTGGCCACCCGGTCCTCGAACCTGCTCAGCTGCCAGGAGCCCATGAAGATGCAGAACGGGATGGCGAGCAGGGCGAAGACGGTGATCCCCCACCAGCGGGGTGTCAGCAGGAACCGGTACACATCCCTTACGGTACGGGGCGCGGTTCCGGAGCAGTGCCCCGGACCCCGCCCCGCACGCCCCGCCCCTTATGGCCTGCTACTTCCCGTTCAGGTACCGCTCGGCGAAGTCCAGCTCCAGGCGGACCTGCTTGATCCGCTCCTCCACCACGAGCGAGCCGTGGCCCGCGTCGTACCGGTACACCTCGTGGACCGCCCCGCGGCCGGCGAGCCGGTCCACGTAGTTCTCGACCTGCCGGATCGGGCAGCGCGGGTCGTTCACGCCCGCCGAGATGTAGACCGGCGCCCGCACCGCGTCCACATAGGTCAGCGGCGACGACGCGGCGAACCGCTCCGGCACCGTCTCCGGAGTGCCGCCGAGCAGCGTCCGGTCCATCGCCTTCAGCCCCTCCATCTCGTCGTGGTACGCCGTGACGTAGTCCGCGACCGGCACCGCGGCCAGCCCCACCGCCCAGGCCTCCGGCTGGGTTCCGAGCCCGAGCAGCGTCAGATAGCCGCCCCAGGAGCCGCCCGCGAGGACCAGCCGGGCCGGGTCGGCGAGGCCCGACGAGACCGCCCAGGCGCGGACGGCTCCGATGTCCTCCAGCTCGATCAGCCCGACCCGGTGCTTGAGCGCGTCGGTCCAGGCCCGGCCGTAGCCGGTCGAGCCCCGGTAGTTGACCCGTACGACCGCGTAGCCGTGGTCGACCCAGGCCGCCGGGCCCGAGGCGAAGGCGTCGCTGTCGTGCCAGGTCGGGCCGCCGTGGATCTCGAAGACCGTGGGGAACGGGCCGTCCCCCACGGGCTGCTGCACCAGCGCGTGGATCCGGCCGCCCGGACCCTCCACCCACACGTCCCGCACCGGCACGGACTCCGGCGCCCTCATCCCCGGCGGGTCGAGCACGACAGCGCCCGACGTGGAGCGCACGACCGGCGGCAGCGCGGCCGACGACCACAGGTACTCGACCGTGCCGTCGGGCCTGGCGGTGGCGCCGGACACCGAACCGGCCGGAGTCTCGATGCGGACGAGCTGCCCGGTCGCCAGCTCGTAGCGCCACATCTCGCTGCGCGCCTCGAAGCTGTGCACGATCAGCAGCGCGGTCCCGTCCGGGTACCACTCGGCGCTGACGTCGCCGGGCAGCTCGACCGCCGGGGCGCTCTCGGCGCCCGTCGCCACGTCCCAGACCATCGGCTCCCAGCGGCCCCGCCGCTGGTGCCCGACGAGCAGCCGGGTGTCCCCGGCGACCGGCGCGAACCCGAGCACCTGGAGGCCCAGCTCCTCGGTGCCGCCCCTGGTGTCGTCCAGCTCGGCGACCGTCGACCCGTCGGTGCGGACGACCCGCAGCGCGGAGTGCATGGCGTCGCCGTGCTCGGTGTGCTCCAGCGCGATGAGCGTCCCGTCGTACGAGAGGTCACCGACCCCGGCGGACTCCCGGTGCCGGTAGATCTCGACCGGATCGGCGCCGGGCCGTACGACGTGGACCGTCGAGCCGTCCTCGTCCGTCGACCTGCCGACCACGGCGGTACCGTCCCGGCCGATCCCCAGACCGCCGGGGTAGGAGGGATCGAGGCCGGGGGCGGCGGGCTCGTCGGGCCCGCCGTGGAAGGGCTGGCGCATCCAGACACCGAACTCGTCCCCGTCGGTGTCGTCGAACCACCACAGCCACTCACCGTCGGGCGACAGCGTCCCGTCGGTCGTCCCGGCCGGCCGGTCGGTGGCCCGGCGCTGCTCGCCGCTCGTACGGTCCCAGGTGTACAGCTCATACGTGCCGGTCGCGTTGGAGACGAAGAGCGACCGCTCCGGAGCGTCCTCGGCCCACTCGGGCAGTCCTACGCGGGGGGCCCGGAAGCGCTTCTCCCAGTCGGGCATGGTGTGTTCGTCGTGACTCATACGCCCCATTGTGGCCGCCCGGCGGGGGGCGCCCCGAACGGAACGTCGGGTGACCGCCTGGGTCCGCTTCTTCGGCTCTTCGTGCGGCCTGGCCGACTCGCTTCCCTGGCCGCTTTCGGACGGCAGTCCGGTATTCGGCTGGGGTTGCCGACACAGGCGGTCGTACGGTGTATCCGTACATGATCATTACAGGGGGGCGGCTATCAAGGCCGTTGATACGGGGGCGACATGAGTGACCTGTCGATCGACTACGAAGTGCTGAACCGGGTGAGAGGCAATCTTGATCACATCGCCCACCTGATGAAACAGCCGGGCCGGGACATGGAGCACATCAGCGGCGCCTCCATCGGGGTCCCCGAACTCGCCAGGCGCATGGACCACTTCGGCGACGAGTGGTCGTACGGGATCAAGAAGCTGACGAAGTTCTCGGTGAACGCGTCCGAAGCGCTGCTCAAGATCAAGGAGTCCTTCGAGAAGCTCGACGCCGAACTGGCCCACCCGAATGCCAAGGGCAAGAAGGGGGGCAAGTAGCCATGGCTGAAGCGCTGGCGGAGCACTTTCCCGCCCTGGGCTTCGTGCCCTGCCCCGGTGATCACGTAGTGGCGGACGAGGTGGCCAAGACGGTCCACCGGACGGCGAAGGCGCTCGTCGAGATCTGTCAGGTCCTGCACGGCACCGGCGCCGGTGACTGGAAGGGCAAGACGGCGGAGGCCTTCCGGGCCAGGTTCGACGACGATTTCCGGCCCCGTATGGACGATGCCCGAGACTCGTTCAACGGCGCGGCCGCCGCCCTGCAGGACTGGGCGGATTACATGGAGCACAAGCAGAACGCCGCCGCGCACCTGGAGACCGAGGCGGCCGAGGCCAAGAGGCGGCTGGGTACGGCGCACGACACTGCGGACAAGCTCGACAAGGCCGATGCCGACAAGAAGGACAGCGGAGATCACAAGGACGAGGTCGAGGCGGCCGGCAAGGCGGTGCACTCGCAGCAGCACGAGCTGGACGAAATTCGCGGCAGAGGGCACAAGCTGGCGGGCGACTACCACACGTATGGGAATGAGATCGCCGGTCGGCTGAAGAAGGCCATGGACATCGCCCCGAACGAGCCCGGTATGTGGGACAGGCTCGGGCACGCCATCGAGTCGCTGGGTGAGGTGCTGGCGGACCTGCCGGGCGCAGTGGCTGATGCCCTCGCGGATGTCGGCCACTGGCTGCAGGATCATGCGGACTGGATCACCGTGGCGGCCTCGGTCGTCGGCGTCATCGCGATTTTCTGCCCGGTACTGGCTCCGCTGGCCATCGGGCTGAGCGCTGTCGCGTTCTTCGCGCATGCGACGAAGTACGGCAAGAGCAAACTTTGGCCGCCCACGGGCGGTAACGCCTCCAACTGGCTCACTCTCGGCGGTGATGCGCTGGGCATGGTGCCCGGTATCGGTGCTGCGTACAAGGGAATCGGTGCCGGAGTGAAAGCGGGACGGGCGACTGAGGGTGTTGTCGCGGGGACCAAGGTCGGGCTCAAGACAGTGGGTGCGACGGCGAAAGGGCTGATGAAGGCCGCCGACCCGGTCGCCAGGGTGATCGACAAACCCGTGATGGCCGCCGCGACCAAACTGGGCGTATCGCGCGGCACTGCCCTCACCATCACGGAGGGCGTTCAGGCAACTGCCATGACCGCTTGGACCGCGCCAACCGTTCTCAACCTGGTGGACCCAAGCCCGGGCCATTCCACAGCTTCGACTTGGGGCACCGGCGTGGCCGACATCGCCACGGGAGTCGGTGGCGGGAAGGCCGGCGGTGTGCTGGCCGTCGGCAGCGCCATCGGCCTGGGCGTCTGGCAGTTGACCAGCTGATGACATCCTTCGACGTTTCGTCGGCGAGCGCGCCGACCGATACTACGCCCACCCCGACCGACGTATTTTCTGCCGGGATCCCCGACCTCTGGTTTGAGCTTCCTCCTGGGTTCATGGAGTTCGACCTCGAGGAGGACGCAGAAGAACGCATGCTGCGGATGACGGATGGGATCGAACGGCTCTTCCCCGATGCCACACCCGAGCAGAAGCTCAGCGTCGTTGTGTCCGGCGAGTACGCACTCCAGACCCTGATCGCGGTGGGCACCGCGCACGCGTCGAGCTGTCTGCTGCGGATGCCCGACGGAAGGCTGTCCCAAGGGACGTTGTGCGTGATCGTCGAGAGTCCGGACGGTGGTCCGGAGAGCCAGGACAGGCGGGGGGCGGCCAAGCGCACGGCTGCACAGTGGCACGAACAGTATCCGGACGCCGAGGTTGGGCTGGTCATGCTGCCGTACGGTCCTGCCGCCCTGTGTATACGCGATCAGGATCTGCGCATCCCGGGCGTGATATTCGGCCTTGACGACCCCACCCCTGCCTTGATCCGGCAGATGGAGTTCTGTGTGCCGCTCGGGACCGGCCCCGGATCGGCCCTCTTCACCTTCATGACCGAGGACGTCAAGCACTGGGCCGAGTACATCGAGGTCGTCAGCGGCATCATGAAGTCGGTCTCGGTGGATGAACCGGGCGGTGGGAGCACGCCGGTGTCCGGCAGTGCCGGTACCGGAGGAACGGAGGGGCGGGCATGAGTAGCGCTACGGAGGTCATACCGCTGGGAAGGCGGACGTGGGTTCGCGTTCTGCTGGCGGTAGGCCTCGGTTGTTATGTGCTTGCCGTGATGGTGGGGATGTTCTTCCTGTCGGACGACTTCGGCTTCGTCCCCCTGGCCCTTCTGTGGTTCGTGGACGGTGTGTTTCTCGCCGTGCTCAACTGCAGGCTGGGAGTTGGCATGGAGCGTGCCATGAGCGCGGCGCTGTTCATGGTGCTCGCCTCCGTGATGGCAGTCGCCGTTGCCGGGATGGCCCGCGACAATCTCACGCTTCAGCAGCGGGGGGAGCGGGTTACGGCGACGGTGGTGAAGGAACGAACCGACCCTATCCATGGGCGCGACTCCCGTCAGTCCCACTACACGCTGGAACGGCGGGATGGCACCAGGGTTCCCGGGCCCGAGATGATGACCTTGTCCGACATCTACGACGTCGGCAAGGTGTTGACAGTCATCGAGGACCCCAAGGGAGAGCTCGCGCCTAAAACGCCTGTTCAGGCAGATGCCACTGGCGAGTTGGCCGGTTCCGGGGCCTTCGCGCTCGCGGCCCTCTGTGGCGTCGGGTGGCTGGCCTGGCGGGGATCGGACACCGGGAAGCGGCGGGAAGCGGCGAAGAGCAAGAAGCCGTCCGGGGTGCGGAAGGCCTACAGTGCGGCCGTCGGCGACCACAGCACGGAGGCCGAGCAGGAGGAGAAGCTCCGGGAGGCTCTGCGTACCTCTCCGACCGACCGGCGCGGCTACATCAAGGTGGAGCCGGAGAAGTACCCCGATCTGTCGCAGCATCGGGCTGCCCGGATCGCGTGGGAAATGGGGCTGCGTGCCGAGGCGTTCGGCAACCGGGGATCGTGGCGCTTCGGGGAGACGGTGATGGAGGAAGTTCCTTACGACTGAGCGCCGTCACCCTGATCAGCGTCGTCACCATGAACTGAACGGACGCTGCCGCGCCCGCCAGCGGGCCCGGCCGCGTCCGGTACCCCTCGAACCCCCTCACGCCAGCACGAAGTACCGCACCCCGATGTACCCCGCCGACAGCACCAGCGTGGCCGCCGTGATCACCAGGCCGATGAACGGCGCGGAGCTGGCCGCCGTGATCGACGACCACTACATGGGCGAGGCCGGGACGCTGGGGGGCGGCCCGGACGGCGAGCAGCCGGGCGACGGGTGCGCGGTGACCACGGCGTTTTCGCAGCCCACCACGCGTTTGTCCGATCAGCACCGCGTCTCTTCGGGTGAACAACCGGTGCGGGACCCACCCCAGCGGGCAGGCATAGCGAAGGACCACACAAGAGGGCTCGCGCGTATCCGGGGCCCTGGAGTGCTCCAACGGAAGGGTTTGTGTCTACATGTCTCGAATTGTGCGGATGACTGTGCTGTCTGCCATCGCGGCCGCCACTGTGCTCGGGGGTGCGTCGGTCGCCTCCGCGGACAGCGGTGCCGAGGGCGCGGCCATCGGCTCGCCGGGTGTGCTCTCGGGCAACGTCGTCCAGGTGCCGGTCGACCTCTCGGTCAACGCCTGCGGCAACAGCATCGACGTCATCGGCCTGCTCAACCCGGCCTTCGGCAACGTCTGCGTGAACGGTGGCGGCCGCGACCACGGCCGCGACCACGGTGGCTGGAACCACGGTGGCTGGGACCACGGCCGCGACCACGGCCGTGACCACCACTGGAACTGACCGCGCAGCGGCAGTGAACCAGCGGTGAATCAGTGAGCACTGTGCCCCGGAAGGCCGTTCTGCCGGCTCCCTCCGGGGCACAGCGCTGTTCGCCACCCGCCCGCCGCCGGACAGCGCCTGCCGGCTCACGCCCGCCCGCTCACGGCTACCTGCTCACGACTGGCTCACCTCGGCCGAGAACCAGTCCACGCTCATCCCCGCGCCGGAGCTGATGTCGGCCGCCGGGGAGGTGCAGCCGCAGACCTTGTTCGGGTACGAGCCGCCGATCGCCACGTCGAAGATGGCGAAGAACCCGTGGTCGACCGCGGCCTTCCAGGTCGCGTCGGACACCTCGTTCTGGTTGACCACGAAGGTCTGGACGCCGTCGAGGGAGAAGCGCAGCTGCTCGGCCGACGCGTTCGTACGGTCCACCACCACCGAGTACGTGTGGTAGCCGGACTGGCAGCCCGTGCACGTCTGCAATCCGCTGCTGATGCCGTCCGGGTCGTGGCACTCGCCAGCCCACTGACCGCAGTGGAAGGTGGTCGAGTGCTGGCTGAGCGCGTTGACGTCCTCCATGATGTCCAGTTCCCCGATGCTGGGCCAGTTGGTGGCCCCGGTCGGCCGGGCGTCCGCCCCCATCGCCCAGAAGGCGGGCCAGTAGCCGAGCCCGCTCGCCGGGTCGGGCTGCTTGAGGGAAGCGCTGAGCTGGAGCTGTCCGCCCGCCGGTGCGGCGAAGTCGGTGCGCTGGGTCTCCACCCGGCCGGACGTCCAGTGCCCGGAGGCGTCACGGACCGGCTTGATCACCAGATGGCCCGACCCGTCCTGGTAGACGTTGTCGGTCGAGTCGGTGGATGTCTCGATCTCGCCGGTTCCCCAGTTGGCGGCGCCGCCGGGGTAGCCGGTGCCCTTGTCGTAGAGCCAGTCGGCCGTGTTCAGGCCCGTACCGGCCGCACCGCCGAAGTCGTCCCTGAACACCGTGGTCCAGTCGGCGGCAGCGGCCGTACGGGGTCCGGCCGCCGGTTCGCTCGCGGCGGCGGAGCCGGTGAGTCCGGCAGGACCCGCGAGACCGGTGAGCCCGGCCACCGGCAGGGACAGTGCGGCGAGCACGGTCAGCAGGCGGCGCCGGGTGCGGCGTCCGGGGCGGCGTTCAGGACCGGAGGAGGCGCCGGGAGAGGTGCCGGGGGCGGAGCCGGAGAAAGCGATCCTGTTCATGGGGGCTGCTTTCGTGGGGGTGTGGGGGTGTGGGGATGCAGGGGGGCGGGGGCATGGCGGAGTGGGGGGGGGCAAGTCGCATGAGAGCGCTCTCAGATGCCTTCCGAACGACTGTCGAGCACTGCGGCCGACCCCGTCAAGGGGCTTGCCGCGTTCACTCCCTGAAGGCAACTGGGCCGTATATCCGGCCAGTTGGCATATGGCGTTCCGCTGTCGATGCCGGAGGGGCCGCAGGGGAGCCGGATTCGGCGAAGTGTGTATAAACCATTGACGATCCAGGCGATCTCTGTGCCCATGTACATGTCACTTTCTACCTGTCTTTTCAACGGCACCCGTGTGCGTGTGCACCCGTACGTCCGTGCGCTCGTTCACCCATGGCATGCGTGCGTCCATGACAGCGACTCGGGAGGGCACATGAACGTCGACCGGAGATCAGTACTGAAGCTGGCCGGAGCGGGCACGGTGGCCGCCGGTGTCTCCACCGTCGCGTCCGCCACCGGTGCGGCCGCCGCCGCGCGGGGCGGCGTCGCCGCCGGAGCGGTCCGTACGGTCCCGACGGCCTGGCCCGGCACGGCCGCAGCCGCCACCCGGGCCGCCCAACTCGTCGCGAAGATGACCCTCGACGAGAAGATCGCCCTGCTGCACGGCGAGGGCTGGTCCACCGGGACCGTGGGGTACGCGGGCCGGGTCCCCGCCAACACCCGGCTGGACATTCCGGCCCTGTACCTGGGCGACGGACCGGGCGGTGTGGGCAACGGCTCGACGGGGGTGACCCAGTGGCCCGACTCCAAGACCCTCGCGGCGACCTGGGACCCGGACGCGGCACGGGCCTACGGTGCCGCCTACGGCGCGGAGCAGGCGGCCAAGGGGCACAACATCGCCCTGGCGCCGTGCATCAACATCCTGCGGGTTCCTTACTGGGGGCGCTCCTTCGAGACCTTCACCGAGGACCCGTACCTCAACGCGGAGCTGGCGGCCCGGGTCGTCGAGGGCATCCAGACCAACCCGGTGATGGCCACCGTGAAGCACTTCGCGGCCAACAACCAGGAGACCCTGCGCGGCTCGATCGACGTGGTGGTCTCCCAGCGGGCCCTGCACGAGATCTACTACCCGGGGTTCCGTGCCGCCGTCCAGCGGGGCGGCGCCGCTGCCGTGATGACCTCGTACAACAAGGTCAACGGCGCCTGGTCGCACGAGAACCGCACCGCCGTGCGGGACACCCTGCGCGACGCGTGGGGCTTCGACGGCCTGGTGATGTCCGACTGGGGCGGCACCCACAGCACCCTGCTCACCGCCCGGGCGGGCTCCGACATGGAGATGCCGGGCTCCACCTACCTCGGCTCCAAGCTGAAGGACGCCGTCACGGCGGGCACGGTGAGCGCCGCCACCGTGGACACGATGGCGGTCCACGTCCTCGCCGCGATGTACCGGACCGGGCTCTTCGACCACCGGCTGCCGGACCCGGCGACCGTGCTGTCCAAGGTGGTCAGCAGCGACGCACATCTCCAACTCGCCCGCAGTATCGGCGTCCAGGGGAGTGTGCTGCTCAAGAACGAGCGGGTGCTGCCGTTCGCCCGCCCCGCGTCCCTCGCGGTCATCGGCGGCGCGGCCGACGCCGGGGCGCGTACGCACGGCGGCGGTTCGGGCGCCGTCACGGCCAACGGCACCGTCGTCACCCCGCTCGCCGGGATCACGGCGCGGGCCGGGGACATCCCCGTGACGTACACCAAGGGCCTGGCGGGAGCCGCCGACGCGGCGCGGGCGGCGGACGTGGCCGTCGTCGTGGCGGCCGACTACACCGGCGAGGGCGCGGACCGCACCACGCTCGCCCTGCCCGACGGCCAGGACGAGCTGATCGCGGCGGTGGTCGCGGCGAACCCCCGCACGGTGGTCGTCCTGAACACCTCGGGCTCGGTTCTCATGCCGTGGCTCGACGGCGCCGGTGCCGTCCTCGCCAACTGGTACGGCGGACAGGAGCAGGGCAGCGCCCTGGCCGCGATGCTCTTCGGCGACGCCGAACCGGGCGGCCGGCTGCCGGAGACCTTCCCGGCATCCGAGCAGCAGGGCCCGGCGAAGACGACCGTCCAGTACCCGGGCGACGGCGTGCAGGTCTACTACGACGAGGGACTCGCGGTCGGCTACCGCTGGTACCGGAGCTCCGGCGAGAAGCCGCTGTTCCCCTTCGGTCACGGCCTCTCGTACACCACGTTCCGGCTGTCGGACCTGCGCCTGGAGCGGTACGGGGACGGCTACCGCGCGAGCGCCGCAATCCGGAACACCGGCCACCGCACCGGCAGCGAGGTCGTCCAGCTCTATCTGACGGCGCCCGCGGCGGCCGGGGAGCCGGCCGGGCAGCTCAAGGCGTTCGAGAAGGTCACCCTGGAACCGGGCGAGAGCCGGACGGTGCGTCTCGGTCTGCCCCGTGAGGCGTTCGCGGTGTGGCAGACGGCCGGGACCGGCTGGACGGTGGTGCCGGGGACGTACACGGTGTCGGTCGGCAGGTCGTCCGCGGACCTGCCGCTGGAGACCACGGTGCGAATCGGCTGAGGCGGTCCGGCTGAGGCGGTCCGGCACGGCCGGCCGGCGACCACTTCGCCCGGCCCTCTCAGGGGCGCGCGGGTGCCGCGCCCGGCTGGGGCGGCTGGAGGATGGAGAGCGGGTCGCTGGTGGGGGCGACGAGGTACTTGGCCAGGTAGGCGGGTCTGCCGCCCAGCTGCGCGGTCTGCGTGATGATGAGCAACGGGTCGGTGGGGCGCAGCCCGAGGAGCCTGCCGCGGGTGGCTCCGGCGATGCCGGCGGTGATCGTGCACTCGCCGGGGCCGAAGACCGGGCCGAGCATGCCGATCATGGCGCCCAGCAGGGTGCGGGGGCTGTCGTGCAGCTCCTGCACCCGGTCGGCGACCACGGGGGAGACCGCGCGGAGGTCCGAACCGCACGCGATGTGCTCCTGGACCAGGGCGAGTTGCTCCACGCCACGGGTCAGCCGGGTCTCGCAGAACCAGGCGTTGCTGTCCTCTTCGAGCCCGAGGCCCTGCAGGACGAAGTCGGTCGTGCGCTGGAGGTTCATCTCCAGGCGCTCGGCGCGCACGGGCTGATCGGGCGTGGTGAGTGTTTCCTCGAAGGGCTGCAGCTGCTCCAGGCCCTGGCGCGGGAGGGTCTGGCTGACGAAGCGTCCGACCCCGCGGCGGGTGCGGATGAGCCCGTCCTCCTCCAGCAGCATGAGGGCCTCGCGCACCACCGTGCGGCTCACGCCCAGCCGGGCGCCGAGGTCGGCCTCCTTGGGCAGGGCCGAGCCCAGCGGGAAGACCTGGTCCCGGATGCCGTGCGCGAGCCGTGAGTAGACAGCCACGCGCAGCGGCTGGCCGACGGAGACGGTCATGGGTTCGGCCAGAAAACCGTCGACGGTGGGGACGGAGACAGTCACGGCGCACCTCGCTTCGCTACGGGCCGGTGTCCGGTCGCTACGGGCCGGTGATGGTCCGTTCCATCTAACCAGAAATCCATCGACACTAGACGCATGTCGGACGGAGAGGTATAACATCTCACATCAGCCAAGAGTGTGACTCAATGTAACAATGAGGTTCCTTGTGAACACAGGCAGTCCGGGCGCTGGCCCAGGAATCAGAGATGCAAACCCGTTGGAAGTCGCTGAAAACGGCCTCCTGCACGGGAAGAAGGCGGCAACGCTCGTCGCAACGCTGTTGCTGAGTGTGATCGCCTACCAGTTGAACGCCAGCATGATCACCCCCGCGCTGCCCGAAATGGCGCGTCGGCTCCACGGAAGCGTGGACGGCATAGCGCAGGTCTCCTCGCTGTTCTTCCTGGCCGGAGCGATCACGGGGGTCGTCCTGAGCCGCCTCAGTGACTTCTGGGGACGCCGCCGGATCCTCATCGCCGTCCTGCTCGTGACCGCCGTGGGCACGGTCCTCTGCCTCGCCGCCCCGAACCTGCCGGTCCTGCTGACCGGCCGGGTGCTGCAGGGCGCGTCGAGTGCTGCCTTCCAGATCGCGTACGTCGTCCTCAACGAGCGGCTCAGCAAGAAGGTCTTCGCGACCGCCCTCGGAGTGATCACCGCGATCAACGGCGGGGTCGGCGGTGTGGACGGCCTCCTGGGCGGCCGGCTCTCCGACGCCTTCGGCTACCGGTCGATCTTCGCCGTCATCCTGGTGATCGGTGTCGCCGCTTCGGTCTGCGTGGCGTTCGTCCTGCCCAAGGACGGGCGGCCGGACAAGGGCCGCATGGACTGGTGGGGCGCTGCCACCCTGTCGATCGCGCTCTACTGCGTCACGTACCTCGTCTCGCACGGCTTCGCCGACGGATGGCACAGCGCGAGCACCCTCGGCTACCTGGCCGGAACCGTCGTCTCGGCCATCGCCTTCGGCATGGTCGAGCGCCGCAGGGCCACGCCCCTGATCGCCCTGAAGCACCTCAAGTCCCGTGAGGTGTGGCCGGTCATCGCGACGACCGTGATCGCCCTGTCCGGAATCTTCGCCGTCATCAACTTCACCGTGGTCGTCATCAGCCAGAGCCCGAAGATCGGCTTCGGCATGAACGCCACCGAATCGTCGCTGCTCTTCCTCACCCCCGCAGCACTGATCGGGCTGGCCGCCGCCCCGATGGCCGGGCGGCTGGCCGACCGGCGGGGCTGGTTGATCACGCTCCGCGTCGGTCTCGTCCTGAGCATCGTGGCCCTCTGCGTCATCGCCTCGTACCCGCTGGAGAAATGGACCGTCTTCGCGGCGGTCGCCTTCCTCGGCATCACGTACAACGGCCTCGTCCTGACCACGGTGAACGGCCTGGGTGTCCTGAACTCGCCCAAGGACGCGCCCGCCGCGCTGCCCGGCCTCAACAGCGCCGCCTTCGGGATCGGCGCGAGCACCGGCATCGGCATCGTCGCCCCGTACGCGGCCCGCGCCACGCACGCCGGCTACAGCACCGCGCTGTGGATCTCGGTGGGGATCACCGTCCTCGCCCTGGTGGCCAGCCTCTTCATCACCCGCCGGGCAGACTGACAGCCGCCGCACCAACACCCGGCGGACGGAGGACAGTCACCACCGCACCGACAGTCACCACCGCACCGACAGTCACCACCGCACCGACAGCCACCACCGCACCGCATCACACCGACCCCCTCCCCGGCATCCACTGCCCCGACCGCGAAGGACCTCCCATGACAGCCCAGCCGCTCTACTTCGACTGCGACACCGGCATCGACGACTCGATGGCGCTCGCCTATCTGCTGGCCTCCCCCGAGATAGAGATAGTCGGCATCGGCACCGTCAGCGGCAACGTCAACTCCCGGCAGGCGGCCCGCAACACCCTGGCGCTCACCCAGCTCGCCGGGCGCGCCACCATCCCCGTCGCCGTCGGCGCCGCCGATCCGCAGGCCGGTACGTACGCGGGCTCCGTGCCGCACATCCACGGCCACAACGGTATCGGCGACATCACCGTGCCCGACTCGGACCAGTCGGCCGTCTCGCAGGACGCCGCCGACATGATCATCGAGCTCGCCCGCGCCCACCGGGGAAAGCTCCGGCTGCTCACCACCGGCCCCCTCACCAACGTCGCCGAGGCCCTCCGCCGGGAGCCCGAACTGCCGTCGCTGGTCCAGGACATCACCATCATGGGCGGCGCCGCGTACCAGAGCGGAAACGTCACCCCGGTCGCCGAGGCGAACATCCACAACGACCCCGAGGCCGCCGCCGAAGTCCTCGCCGCGCCGTGGGACATCACGCTCGTCCCGCTCGACGTCACCCTCGCCCACGTCCTCGAAGAGTCGGACCGCCGGCGCCTGCTGGACTCGGGCAGCCCGCTGCCGGTCGCCCTGGGCGAGATGCTGGACCTCTACTTCGACTTCTACCTGGAGACGTTCGGTCGCCGCTGCTGCGCCGTGCACGACCCGATGGCCGCGGCCATCGCCGTAGGAGGCGTGGTGCCCACGCTCGCGCCCACTGTGGATGTCGTGGTCGACGACACCCAGGGCCCCGGCCGCGGCCAGACGGTCTGCGACCTGCGCGGCCAGTTCCTCAACTACCCGCCGCAGGACGGTGCCCACTGCCGCGTCGTACTGGAGGCCGGCCCGGGCTCCGCCGCGCACCTCGTCGAGCGGCTCCTGACTCTCTGAGCCCGCCGACCGCTCCGCCCGCTCTCCGCCGACCCCGGCCGGCGCCCGCTCCGGCGGCGAAGGCCGACCGGGCGGCGGGGGAGGCGTCCGGTCGGCCCGCCGTCCGCCGACCCGAGAGAGCGGCTACGGAGCTGTGCCGCAGCCTGGGACTGGCCGCAGGCTCATCACTGCCGTCCGTGGCAGCGAGACCGGGCCGTCCTCCTTGGTGCGGACCGTGACCTGCTTCCGGTCCGCGCCCACCAGCTCACCGCAGAGGAAGCGGCTGTTCGTGCGTACTTGCACGAGATGTCCCGGGGCATCATCCGTCGTCACCCAGGCAACGAGGAGCGCCCCGACCACCAGGACGACTCCCAGTACGCAGCAGACGGATGCCCACCTCAGCGCCCGGGTGATCCGTGAAACCTCCCGCTCGGTCCAGCGTCGCAACGACTGTCCACCGAGGAGGATCGCGGCCTCCGGGACACCGTGAGCCGCTCGAACCGCCAGCAGCGACCCCACCACCAGCAGCACGAAGGCCGACACCAGCAGCCCGGTGGCCGTGTGACGGGCCCAGACCGGCAGTTCCGTCAGGTTGTCCCTGCCCTTCAGCAGCACCAGCACAGCCAGGAGCGCGGTGAGCCCCGTCAGGCCGGTGCGCCAGCCCTCGGCCTGTCTGCGCAGTTCCGGGAGTCTGGTGAATTCCAGCTCCCGCGCCAGCTCTGCCCACCGCCGGTCGGAACGCGCGCTCACCGGCGGATCCGCCAGCTCGCTCCGCACCCGCGGTACGAGGTGTCCGGCGGGGACTGCGGATGCGCATGCCCGCACTCGCAGAAGTGCACCTCCGAGGTCAGGGGGCCGGGACCGGATCCGGCCCCCGGGGCCGAGCGTGCTCCGCCGAGCAACCGGCTCAGCGGGCCCTTCACCCCGGTACCGGGCGTGGCCCACGGGAACACCGTCTCCGTACGGCCGTGACAGCGCGGGCACGTTCCGGAGACGACCGCGCCCACCCCGTCCGGAGCGAGACGCTGGGTGAAAGGTGCCGGGTCGACCTCGCCGAGATCCTGCTCGGCGTAGGGCTTGCCGTGGTCGTGCGGTCGGCTGGGTCGGCTCTGCGTCATGCCCCCTCCTCTTTCCCGGTGACGGGAGCCAGGCGCAGTCCGAACATCTCCGCGTACAACTCCATCCGGTCCCGGACCCATTCGGGTGTCTCCTCGACCGCCCGGGCGGCCAGCACGACGCGTTCCCGGCTCACCGGACCCGCAAGAGCGGGCAGCCTGCCGTCGAAGCCCTCCGAGAGGATCGCCAGATCCTGCCAGTGCGGTACGGCGTCGAGGACCACGGTGACCGAAGGCGCTGTTTCTTCGAGCCCCAGGTAAGGGGTGATGCGGCGCCAGGTGTCCCGCATGGACTCGCCGAGGCGGCCGGCGATGCTCACCAGGTCCAGGGGCACCAGCGGTGAACCGGGCGCGGAGACCCGGTGGGCCGGGTCGACTGCCAAGGCGTCGTGGGCGCCGGGTACGTCGTCGGGGAGCGCGGCCACCGCCTCGGCGGACAGTTCGGGCACCAGGGCGCCGATGGCGCGCAGCGGCGCCAGCGCCCGGTACGCGGTGCGTGCGCCCTGGTGCCGCTCGCAGGCGTAGGTGACAAGACGCTGGGGCGTCAGCGGCTTCCAGCGGGGGCTTTCGAACCACTCGCCGTCGCTGTCGTCGTCCGGTCCGAGGTCGACAAGCGCCACGGTCTCGTCCCACGTGGGGCGGAACTTCTTCAGCTCCTTGGGCAGTTCGGGCGCGACCAGTTCCGGCCCGAGCTTCAGGTGCTGCGCCTCCCGGTGCGCGGTCTTCCACAGGAACGACAGCTTCTGCCGCAGTTGCTGGCTCGCGGTGAACAGTACGGCTGACGTGGCCGGTACAGGGTAGTCGGCCCCGTCCCAGGAGGGGTCCGTGCCGGAGAACGCGTACCTGCTGGGCGTCGGGAGGCCGTCCCAGGCCTCCAACAGGCTCGCAGCATCGGGGAGTTCCACATCCGCTTCGCGCAGTTCGTCGGCGTACCAGGAAAGTTCCTCGTGCGACATGTCGTGCGGCCGCACATATGCGAGATCGCGGAGCGCGACTCCGTCCTCCAGACGGATGCCCTGGCCGTGCAGCCAACCCGCGAGAGACCCTGTTTCGGGAGAGAGGAATACCCCTCGTCCGGCTGCCCCCTCCGCGTACCTCCGGCGGTGGACGAGGCCGAGGGCCTTGGCTGCTTTGGCGAGGATGCGCTCCGCCTTGCGCACCGAGATCTCCCACTCGGCCGAGAGATCGAGGGTCGCGGCCCACGGCAGTACGGGGAGACCGTCGCTCCCCACGACGACGTACCGTCGTAGAACCGGGAAGAGGTCATCCGGTGCGGCCGCCCACCGGTCGACCAGTTCCTGGTCCGGCACGGGCCGGAGCCAGCCGAATTCCGCCACGCGGCGCAACACGTCCCGGGGGCTGCGATGTGTCGCCCCCGCCACCGCTCGGATGTCCCAGGGGCTCGTGGCCGGGGACCAGGTGATCGCGTCCTCCTGGAGGTAGAGCAGCCTCAGTTCGTCGTCGGTGCAGACATGGTCGCGGTGGTGATCGGGTACGGCGGCCAGGGATTCGCTCAGGAAGGGAGCGTATTTGGCGCAGACGGTGGCCAACTCGCCCAGTGAGTTCCCGAACTTGGCGGATGCGCGCACGATCCCGCTGAGGTCCTGGGGCGGATGCTGGTAGTGGATCTCTGCGCTGGAACCCTGCTCGGAGTGCCCGCGGACCCTGCCGGAAGGGGAGGACAGGTGCACGTGCTCTGCCCCCAGGAGTCCGGTCATGATCTTCCGGTCGGTGAAATCCGGCTTCCAGTTCAGGTCCCCGCCGCTGTGGACCGCCGGGCCGGCCAGCCGGAGGTGGGCGATGCGCAGGCCCCGCGTCGCACGCAGTACGTCCGCCACGGTCACCCCCTGCTTGTGGGCGACAACCACCGCGTTGCGCCAGTCGCCCCTGACCCGGGCCGCGATGTCCGACCAGCCCGGACGCGGGATGGGGTGGCCTTCGAGCGACCGGGGGGCCGCTTCCTGCTGCGCACGGTACGAGTGCCCCAGAACCGCGGAACGCCAGGGGCGGACCGCGGTGCGGAGCCATCTCTCCTCCGACCGGCCCGACCGGTCGTCGAGGCCCGAGTCCAGTCGGAACCAGCCGACCTCGTCGAGGTTCACCGTGCGGCCGTGGTCAGCCAGGACCTGGACGCCCTGCCCCTGCCACTCCCTCCAGAGGATCCGGGCAATCGCCGGATGACGTGACTCCATGGTTCTCAGCCAGTCGAGAGTCAGTCCGGGCCATGCGGAGAGTGCCTGGGCGCCGAGCCGGATCCGCTGATGCGCCCAGCGGCGGTCGTAGCCCTCCAGTTTGTTCCGGTTGACGCTGAGTTCACCGGCGTGCTCACCCGTCAGATTGAGGACGTAACCGAAGGTCTTTCGGTCGGCCACGATGCCGTCGCACACGATCGCCCCGTCGCCCTCGACCCACCACAGCGTGCCGGGCAGCGCCTCGACGGCCGAGCGCGTGACGATCCGGTTCGGCCCGTCGCCGGATCGCAGGCACGCAGGCGGCCAGTTCTGCTCCCGGCCGTCCTCGCCGCGGACCTCCAGCTCGAACTCGCTGATGAGCACCAGGGACCGCAGCGATGTCAGACACGCACCCCCTTTCAGGGCATGGGAGTCGCGCAGGTAGAGCCGGACGCGCGTGCCGCCGTCGGGCAGGACCGCGCCGTCGCGCTCCTCGTCCTCCCGTACCCGGAACAGGCTTCCGCTCACCGGGATCTCGACGCGCAGTGCCTTCACGGCCGGGCGCCCGTCGGGGCCGACGGGCCGGGTGACGATCGTCATTTCATCGGCCAGCATGAAGTAGCTGAACACGCCGATCCCGAAACGGCTGTTGGGGTACAGCCGCAGCGACCGGTCGTGCCGGAGCCAGGCGGCCTGCTCGCGCCGGAAGGAGCGGGACTGGTCGAAACGGCGCCCGGCCCGGGTGAAGGTGCTCTTGAGCTGGTCGACGGTCATGCCGACACCGTTGTCGACGCACTCGACGTAGCGCCCGTGGCTGTCCTCGCCCGTCTCGATACGGATACGGCCCGTCCAGGCCCGGGGCTCCTTGCCGCAGCCGCGCAGGTAGCGGACGCGCATGTCCCGGTAGCGGCAGGCGTCCATGGCGTTCTGGTACAGCTCCCGCAGGGCGAGGGCGGGGTTGCCGTCGTACAGTTTCTCGCCCATCAGCAGTTGGCGGATCTCCGTCTGCGCCAGGGAAAAACGCGCGAGAGGCACGTCGTACGCATCCAGCCCCTGCTGTTCCTCCGGCCGTAGTCGGTGGTCGGTCAGCCGCGCGGGCACGCCCCGCAGCAGAACCGCCTCGTCGGCCGGCAGCCGCACCGCCGTCTCCCGCAGGGAGTAGCCGAGTTCGTCGGCGTCCTCGACGACCGAGGCGAGCGCGGCATGGATCGCGGGGTGCGGGCACACGGCGTCGAGATGCAGGTACGAGGGCGCACCGCCCTCCTGGTCGGGGTCCCACAGGGCGTCCCGCAGCACGGTGATCACCTCGCACGGCACCACCGGATCGGAGACGGCGAGGTGCTCGGCGAGGACCTCCGGCAGGCGCCGCGCGTCGAGGGCGAGCAGCCCCGCGAGGCGCAGCAGCGCGGCGAGGGGGCGTACCCGCAGCCGCTGCGGCGCCTTCCGTACGGCAGGTACGACGTGACGGCCCGGCAGGGCGGTCCGCTGGTCGTCGGACGGGGCGCCGAGGACGAGGCCCGCGGAGACCGTGCGCAGGGCGGCGGACAGCTGCGCCGCCCTGCCGGTGAGGGTCTCGCCTGCCGCGGGCCGCGACGCGCCGAGCAGCCCTGCCACGAACGAGTCGGCCAGTACGGCGGGTACGGCCTCCTCGTCGGTGGCGAACCGTTCCCCGATCCAGCGGTGCACCAGCCACAGCATGACCGCGTTCCGGTCGTCGGAGGGGTCGGTGTCCCACCAGTACCAGCCGGTGAGCTTCTCGCTGATCTGCGGGTGGTGTTCGGCGATCTGCTCGTAGTGCCGCCGCTGGTCGTCGGCGTCGGAGCTGCGGCGCACGAGGTACGGCATGAGTTCGGCGGCCTGGCTCAGCCGGTCGGCCCAGGCCGCCTCGTGCAGCAGGACGCCGGCGATCAGGGCCGTGACCTCAAGAGCGGACAACTCGGTTTTCGCGGACAGCAGGACCGGGAGCCGTTCGCGCAGCAGACGTACCGGGAACTCGTCGTCGGCCCAAGGGTCGGGCAGCCGCTCCTGGGCGTGGTGGACCTGCCGGGCCACGTCGATGGCCAATGCGGCCAGGCCGTCCTGGAGGTGGGCCACGGCCTCGGTGTCACCGTCCGGGACGTGCTTCCAGAGGGCCGTTGTACGCACGGCGTCCTGCCAGGCCTCCAGCAGCGGCCTGCTCCGTGCGATCGTCCGGGACCTGGTCCGGGCCTCCCGGTCGCTTCCGTAACGGATCTGCACCTGCTGCGGTTCGGCCCGCGCGCGTCTGGCCAGGTGTTTCGTCTGCCGCCCGGTCGCCTGGTACACCTGCTCCACCGTGCCGGCCTCGGTCAGCGGACCGAGGGCCTGCGCGAGGGCCAGGGAGAAGAAGCTGCCCGTCTCCGTGAAGCCGCTGCGTTCACCGGGCGCACACCCGGTCATCACCGCGAAGCCGGCGTTCGGCGGCCCCTTCGTGATGTGGCTGCCGAACGCGGCGGCCCGTGCGTCCTCCACCGAACGGCACGCGTCGATCAGCCACAGCACGGTATCGGCACCGCAGCCGGCCAGGTACTTGCTGATGTCCGCGTCCAGCAGGGACTCGCGGATGTGGGGCTGTTCCCAGCCGCCCGGTGTACCGCCCCCACTGGCCGGAGTCTGGCCGTCGGCGGGTACCAGGTAGTCGGTGTCGCCGATACGTACGCCGTGTCCGGTGAAGTAGAGGAGCAGAGTGCTGTCGGCGGCCGCGCTGTTGGACACGGCGGTGATGCGCTCGGTGATCTCATTGCGCGTCGGATCGCGCAGTGCCTCCACGGTGTAGCCGCTGCCCCGCAGAGCGGCTGTCATGGCCCGCAGATCCGCCTCGACCGTCGTCCCCAGCGGTCGGAGGCACTGTTCGGCTCCGGGGTTGTCACCCACGCCGATCAGGAGTGCCGTACGACTGACGCCTTCCACCTTGCCCCCCCAGCTTCCTGTGAACGTCACATGATTTCACCTGGCACCGGCGGGGGCGGTAGCGGTCGGGCGGTACCGGTCGGCAACGACGGGTACGCCACGTCCGCAAGTGGCCTCCCGGGGCGACGTACCACGCCCTGATTCGCGACGACTGTCCTCGGGAGAATCCCAGCGATCAGACGCTCTGCTCACCGCGGATGCAGGAAGCTCCGGGCGTCGTCGAAGCCATCAAGAGCCCGACCGTCCACATCCTTTGGATCCGCCTCAGCACGCGCCGCCAGCGACTCCACGAGCGCCAGGGCCTCAGCACTGAGGCATCCGAAGCGCCGGGCGGTATGTCCAAGGCACAGGCCGGCGAGGCCGAGCAGAGGGCTGCCCGGCGCAGCCCGCGTCCCGGCCTCCACGCACCAGTGCTCGACGAACTCCCGATCCTCGTCGTTCAACGCACTCCCCACCAGGGCGCTTGCCGCCTCGCCCTCGTACGAGCGGTCGCGAAGTGCGCGCTCCAACCTCTCGGCCACCACCTCGTGAGGCAGGGCTGAGGGGTTCTCGCAGCGCGGATGAGAGGGCATCCCACGACGGTACGTGCCTGCGACCACGGCGAACACAGGGCACGCGATCCCTGAGGTGAGCCCGATTCAGGCCTGGGCGTATCACCCTCGGCATATCACCCCGGGCACGTCACCCCACGGCCTCGGCGGGCTGGGGCGTGCGCCGGTAGTGATCGAATTGCGTGACGCCGTTGTAGCCGTAGCTCTCGGGGTGGAGTTCGTACAGCGCGACCCCGGCGATCGGAGGCAGTACGCCCAGCGTTTCCCGCAGTAGTGCGTAGGCCCCGGTGATGAACTGCGCCTTCTCTTCAGCGCTGTTGGTGCCTGCGGTGATACTCACCTCCACCTGCGCGCCAGTGGCCTCCAGGACCGGACGGCCGGCGATGAAGAAATGGTCGGCCGGGACCTGGTTCACGTGGACCGTGGTGCGGGCCGCGGATTTACCGAGTGCTGAGACCGCCAGGTCCGTCAGACCGCCTGCCAGCGTGTACCGGTGAGCGGGAGCAAGGTCCGGATCGGAGACGGTGACGCGGATGTACGGCATGGGGTGACGCCTTTCCAGCAGAGGGAGCGACTGCTCACGACCCTTTCCGATCGGGGAGGATGAGTCCAACGCAGATCATCGATGGCCTCATGAGAGGGCCTCATGATGTTGGGTTCATGACGTCGGGCCTCATGACAGGGGAGCGGGAGAGGGGAGACGCCGTGGCGCTCAATCCGGCGCAGTTGCGTGCGTTCGTCGCCGTCGTCGACGCGGGCGGTTTCGGTGCGGCGGCAACGGTCCTGGGGCTGAGCCAGTCGGCCGTGTCGCACGCCGTCGCCTCGCTGGAGCGCACCCTCAACTCCCCGCTGATCGTCCGCTCGACCCCCGTACGCACCACTGCCCTTGGCGATGTGGTTCTGCCGCACGCCCGCTCGGCCCTCGTGGCGATGGACGCGATCTCCGAGGCAGGGGCCCGGCATGAGGCGACAACGGGCGGCACGGTACGCCTCGCTGCCACCCCCACGGTCTGCCAGGGCCTGCTCCCCTCGCTGCTGCGCCACTGGGCGGAGCGCCTGCCGGCCATCCGTATCCGTGTCTTCGAAGGCGGCAGCGACGAGATCGAGGCCTGGCTCGCGAGCGCGACGGCCGACGCCGCCATCGTGGTCGACCCGCCGGACGGAAGCGGCTCGCTGCTGGCGATCGATCCCTTCTTCGCCCTGCTCCCGAAGGATCACCCCTTGGCGGGGGAGGAGGCCGTCCACGTCGCGGACCTGGCGGACGACCCGCTGATCCTCTCGCCGAACGGCTGCGAACGTCACATCCGCACGATCTACCGGCTGGCGGGGGAGGAGTACACCCTGGCCCGTCGTGTACGGGATCTCGGAACCCTCATCAGCATGGTCCAGGCCGGCCTCGGCGTCTCGATCCTTCCGGAGGTCTCCCGCCCGCTGGTTCCGGAGGACCTCGTGCTGGTGCGCGTCACCCCACATCACAGCAGGAGCCTGGTGTTGCGCGGCCCGCAGGGGCGCGCCTGGTCACCCCCGGTGCGTGCGCTCGTGGACGCAGTGGCGCAACTGTCCACCGGCACGATCAGTCCAGGCCCCGACCGGCCCCGCGGACCCCTGGCGCAGAAGACCGGTTCGGTCCCCTCCCGGGCCCTGCGGGACAGCCCCTAGCGCAGGAACAGCCCCCACACACTGTCCAGTGACCAGCTGTGCCAGCACACGGCGAACAGCCCTACGGCCGAGATCAGCACCATCATCAGGTTCTGCCCCTGCTCGGCCCAGTCGTGGATCATGAGCACCAGATAGATCAGGTTGAGGAGCAGACCGCCCACGAGGGCGATCGGCGTCAGGAAGCCCACGATCAGGCCGAGGCCGAGCGCCAGCTCCGCGTAGGCGACGACATAGGCCATGAGCCGGGGATGCGGCTTCACCGTCCTGTCGAAGCTGCTCCGCACGAACGTCCAGCGGTGTTCGGCGGCTATGCCGGCCGCCCACGTGACACCGCCCCCGCCGAACCAGGTCTTCTTGTCCTTGTGGCGCCAGCTCTCCAGCCACCACAGCCCGAGACCGATCCGCAGTACGGCGAACCATTCGGCTCCGCTGAGCCACATCGTCTGCATGAGGCACTCCCGCCGGTGAGTCGACCAGTTGAACTGATGGGCCGTCAGTTCACCGGATGGGCTGCGATCCCGCAAGGGTCAAGTTCGGGCTACCGCTTGTCGGCGCTCACGTGCGTCCGTACCCTGAAACTGACGGATCGTCAGTTTTCATTCGACGAAGCGGCAGGTAGCTGAGGGGAAGCGAATGATGAGCAGTCAGAACAGTGCAACGGAACTGCCCAAGGTGATCAGCGTGGACGATCACGTGATCGAGCCCGCGCATCTCTTTGAGACGTGGTTGCCGAGCAAGTACCGGGACCTGGGGCCCAAGCCCTTCACGGCTGGGATCGGAGACCTGGCGTACGTCGGGGGGAAGTACCGGTTCACCACCGACCCGGAAGGCCAGGTCACGGACTGGTGGCGGTACGAGGGGGAGATCTTCCCCTACAAGCGGATCATCGCGGCCGTGGGCTTCTCACGGGACGAGATGACGCTCGACGGCATCACCCGTGAACAGATGCGGCGCGGCTGCTGGGATCCAGCGGAGCGGCTCAAGGACATGGACCTCAATCACGTCGAGGCGTCGCTCTGCTTCCCGACCTTCCCGCGCTTCTGCGGCCAGACCTTCGCCGAGGCCAAGGACAAGGAGGTCGGCCTGGCCTGCGTGCGCGCCTACAACGACTGGATGGTCGAGGAGTGGTGCGGGGACAGCAAGGGCCGGCTGATCCCGCTCTGCCTCATCCCGCTCTGGGACATTGATCTGGCCGTGGCGGAGATCAAGCGGAATGCGGCCCGCGGGGTCCGCGCGGTGACCTTCAGTGAGATCCCCACCTATCTGGGGCTCCCGTCGATCCACTCCGGCTACTGGGACCCGTTCTTCGCCGCCTGCGAGGAGACCGGGACGGTGGTGAACATGCACATCGGGTCGTCGTCGCAGATGCCCGCCGCGTCTCCGGACGCCCCGCCCGCCGTACAGGCGTCGCTGTCCTTCAACAACGCGATGGCGTCGATGATGGACTTCCTCTTCTCCGGGGTGCTGGTGAAGTTCCCCCGGCTGAAACTGGCCTACAGCGAGGGCCAGATGGGCTGGATCCCGTACGCCCTGGAGCGCGCGGACGACGTCTGGGAGGAGCACCGGGCCTGGGGCGGGGTGAAGGACCTGATCCCCGAGCCGCCGTCCACGTACTACTACCGGCAGATGTTCTGCTGCTTCTTCCGCGACAAGCACGGCATCGAGGCCATCGAGACGGTGGGCGTGGACAACGCGACGTTCGAGACCGACTATCCGCACGTCGACTCGACCTGGCCGAACACCAAGCAGGTGGCAGCCGACCACATGGCGGGCCTGTCCGACGATGTCGCGTACAAGCTTCTGCGGGGCAACGCGATTCGTATGCTGGACCTGCCGTTCGATCGGGACCGGACGGCCCCCACCGGCTGACCGCGGGCCGGCCGCTGCGGAGCGTTGAGGGCGTACGGTCCCTCAACGCTACGGTTCGGATGGCAACCCCTGCGGAGAGGCGATCGGATGAGGGACGCGACGTCAGAGGCACTGGTCACCCTCGCCCGTTGGTATCTGCGCGATGCCCCCGGTTCGCTCGGCAAGGAGTGGCTGGCGGGGCAGTACCTGAATCCGCGCCTGCGCGACCGCCCTCGTCAGCGGGTGGTCGACGCCAGGTTCGAGGCCAGGTTCGCCGTCGACACCCGGGACCTGATCCAGCGGTACATCTACATGTACGGCGCCTGGGAGCCGCACATGATGCGATGGCTCGCCAGTCGGCTCCGGGCCGGGGACGTCCTCGTCGACGTCGGTGCGAACCTCGGCTTTCTGAGCGTCTACGGTTCCCGGCTGGTCGGGGAGACGGGGCGGGTGGTGTCGATCGAAGCGTCCCCCGTCTTCCACCGGCGGGTGCTCCAGCACGCCGAGCTCAACGGGTGCGACAACATCCGTGCGGTCAACGCCGCCGTCTCGGACAGCCTCAGGACGCTCACCTTCGTCCTCGCGAGCTCACGGAACATGGGCGCGAACAGCATCGTGCCGTGGGACGGACCGGCGGAGTCCACCTTCGAGATGGAAGCGCGTCCGCTGCCCGAGCTCCTCCAGCCGGACGAGATCCGCCGAGCACGGGTGATCAAGATCGATGTGGAGGGCGCGGAAGGGGGTGTCGTCCGCGGGCTCGCCCCGATGCTTGACGACCTCCGCCCCGATGCGGAGATCGCTGTGGAGGTGACTCCGGAGCGTATGGAGCAACTGGGCGAATCAGTGGATGAGTTGCTGGACGTCATGCGCGAACACGGCTTTCACACCTACCACTTGGCCAACGACTACGCGCCGGAGAGCTATCCGGGTGCCCTGCGCCGGCCCAAGCCTCCCGTGCGATGGCGCGGGCCGGTCACGGCCGAGAGCGATCTGATCTTCTCCCGGGTCGATGCCGAGGCACTGAGGTGACACGGATGCGGGGCTGACCCTGCCTCTGCGTCAGGGTTGCAGCCCGGCTCAGCTGTCGACACGTCTGGATCCGCGCGACATCACGGCGGGCACGATCGTGGTGCCCACTGCCCCTCGCGAGACCGCCTGCGAAGCCCCGAGGCCCCGGCCGGACCTCCTGTGAAGCCCTGTCAGTCGGAGCCGGCCGGGTAGCGCCACGGGAAGTGCCCCAGCGCACGCGCTCTGGCTTCCACCACCGCCATCCGCGTATCGCGCTCGGCCGTATCGGTGTGCGCGGTCTGGCTCGTTGCCTGACCTGGCCACTTGCGGTACCGGAGGCCGACCTCGGACGAGAACCAGCCTCGGCTGACCGCGTTCATCGCGAGCAGCAGTCCCGTGTCCTCCGAGGCCGGCAGTGCCATCCAGCCGCCGAGTGCGAGCAGCAGGTCGCGTCGGACGAAGAGCGTCGCCGGGTGGACCTGCGCGCGGTAGCTGTTCGCCTTCCAGTGGGCGAGTACGGCTCCGCGCTCGATCGGTCCGTTGGCGGGATCCCCTTCGAAGCCGACAGTGGAACCGTCGGGGAGCAGGTCGAGCGCACGTGATGTCGCCCAGCCGATGTCCGGGTTCTCTTCGAGCGCGGCAAGGTCGCGGGCCAGTGCACCCGGCGGCAACTGGTCGTCGGCATCGAGGACCTTGACGTACGCGCCGTCCGCGTGGGCGAGGGCCATGGTCCTGGCCACGCCAGGCCCCCCGGCCCGGCCCTGCCGGAACGTCACCCGCTCGTCGGCGGGCACCTGCGGGGCGACATCGGAGCTCATGCCGTCTTCCTGGATCACCCAGTGCCAGTCCCATCCCCCGGGCAGCTCCTGCGCGCACAGTGACGTGTAGGCCTCTGCCAGGAACGGGGCCGACGGGGCGTGGACGGCGGTGACGATGATGATGCGCCGGCGCACGGCACTCACCACCTTTCCAAGTGAGTGGTGAAGAGCATTTCCGTGCGGTCGCCGGGCAGCGTGCTGTACGACACCTCCACGGCACGGCCGTCGGTGTCGAACGACGTCTTGCGGAGGACGACGACGGCCGTGCCGGGCGGGAGGTCCAGTTCTTCCGTCTCTTCCGCGGTGGGAGGCCGGGCGGTGACCCGTTCCTCGATACGGTCGATCTCGATGCCCACGGTGGAAAGCTGGTTCCAGGTACCCCCCGGCCAGGGCTCCTTCGTCTCATCCAGCAGATCCGGGTTGGCCGCGACCATGTCGCGGACGAGATGAGAGGTCACCAGGTTGAACGGCGCACGCTCCGCGCTGTACCGCGTCCGGTAGGACCGCTCGATGAGCTCGGTCCCCTCCGCGACCCCGAACGCCTCCGCGATGTCCGCGTTCGCCGTGATCTCGCGGTACGCGGCATGGAAGACGAGGTCGTCGACCGTCAGTCCCGTGTCGTGCTCGGCCACCCCGGTCCGCGCCCGCTTCTCCGCGGGCTGGCGTGCCCGGTCCTTCTCCCACTGGTGACGGGAGTTGGCGCGCTGCACCCGCGTGCGAGCGCGACGGACGAAGTTGCCGCGGCCGTGCACCTTCTCGACCAGCCCTTCAGCCTGAAGGAGGCGCAGGGCATCCCGTACCGTCGGCACGCTCCGTCCGGTCTGTTCCGCGAGCTTCGTCTCCGCGGGCAATCGGTCGCCGGGCCTCAGCCGGCCTGCGCGGATGGACTGCCTGAGCTCATCCGCGATGCGCTCGTACGCCTTCGCCACTGGTGGTCACCGCCTCCTTGACACGATGACCTCACCCTATGACTCCTCAAGAGGTCTTGACGAGTGGGACAGGCGCGGAGAGTCTGAGGAATGCGTACGAATCGAGGCCCCGGCGACGTGCGGTGGTCGTCGATACCGGGCCGGGGGAAAGCGTGAGAAAGGGGAATCCGTACGGGGGGTGGCCCCTTTGGTATTCCCCGGCCCGAATTCTGGCCTGAATGCGGACCGACTGCCGGCTGCTCCGCTGTATATCGAAGAGCCTGGAGGGACGGGATGCCCGGCATCCGCACGCCATGGAAGAGCCCGGCCGCTGGCGACGGGGGATGCACCAGCGACCGGGCTGTTCCCAACACTAACCCGGGTGATGGTGCGGCGGGATAACTGCTTGGCCACAGTGGGGAGTTGTGATCGATATCACGCGAGGCGCCGTGAGGTGCACCCGGCACGCTCCGGGCCGGGCCGGGCCTCGAAGCCGTTACTGACCGCACGGAGGGTCGTACGACAGGCGAGGCAGATACTCGTGCCATTTTTCCGGCGTCAGGACACCCCGCGTGGCCGAGCAAATGCGACTGATCGCCTTGTCGGCATCCAGGTTCCACAACCGGACGGTATCGGCGCCGCTCGACACCCCCAGCATGTGGCTGTTGGGGCTGAACGACAGGAAATTGCCGGTCTTGGCATTCGGGCTCAGCGATTGGCCGATAGGAGTGGCCTCCGCCGGGTGGGTGACGTTCCAGAGCCTGACCGTGTCGTCGTTTCCGCCGCTCGCCAGGGTGCGCCCGCTGCGGCTGAACGTCAGCGACACGACCGCTTCGGTGTGGCCCGTGAGAGTGGAGCCCAGCTGGGTCGCCCTGCGAGGGGCCGTGACGTTCCAGAGTCTGACCGTGCCGTCGTCGCTGCCGCTGGCCAGAGTGCGACCGTCCGGGCTGTAGGCGAGCGCGTTGACGGGGCCCAGGTGGCCCTTGAGAGGCGTGCCGATCCGGGCGGCATGACGTGGGTCGGTCACGTTCCAGAGCCGGATGGTGCCGTCGGCACTGCCGCCGGCGAGAGTCCGCCCGTCCGGACTGAAGATGAAGGTGTTGACGTAGCCCTTCTGACCGGTGAGCGGCGCACCGAGCGGACGAAGGCGCGAGGGATCGCTGACGTCCCACAACCGTATGGTGCGGTCGTCGAGGGCGGTTGCCAGCGTGGCCCCGTCCGGGCTGAACGTCAGGGCGTCGGGGCCCGCGAAGCGGGTCCGCAGCGCGACGGGCGGACCGTAGGGGACAGGCCGGGCCGGGTCGCTCACGTTCCACAACTGCACCGCGCGGCTTCCGGTCAGCACCGCGAGCGTGTGGCCGTCGGGGGAGAAGAGGAGCGAACGCGGGTCCCCCTTCCCTGGCATGAACGGTTTGCCCAGCAACGCCGGCCGGTTGGGCGACCTCACGTCCCACAGCCGTACCTTCTCGTCGCGCGCGGCCGTGGCGAGCACCTTGCCGTCCGGGCGGAACGATCCGATTCTCCCCGTCATGTCCGACGTCGGGATCGACCAGAGCCGGGCCTTGTTGTCGCCGCTCCCGGTGGCGAGAGTCCGTCCGTCGGGACTGAAGCCGACGGCGTACATCTCGCCGCTGCTGCCGGCGAGGGGCTCGCCGACCTGTGACGGGTAGGCGGGGTTGCTGACGTTCCACAGGCTCGCCGTGCTGTCGGCGCTGCCCGCGGCGAGCCTGGTTCCGTCGGGGCTGAAGGCCACCGACCACACGGGGCCGGTGTGGCCGGTCAGAGGCGTGCCGAGTTCGGTGGCACGACGGGGGTCGGTCACGTTCCAGAGCCGGATGGTCTCGTCGGTGCCGCCGCTGGCGAGCGTGCGGCCGTCAGGGCTGAAAGCCACGGAGTGCACCGTGCCCGTGTGGCCGGTCAGGACCCGGCGTATCGGGTCCGGACGATGGGGGTCAGCCATGTTCCACAGCCGGATCGTGCCGTCGTCGCCGCCGGCTGCCAGGGTCCGTCCGTCGGGACTGAACGCCACTGAACGCACGGCGGCGGTGTGGCCGGTCAGGGGACCGATCGCCTTCGGCCGGCCCGGGTCGTCCACGTCCCAGAGCCGCACGGTGTGATCTTCGTTGGCCGAGGCCAGGGTGTGCCCGTCGGGGCTGAAGGCGAGGAGGTACGCCGTGCCGCCATGGCCGGTCAGCGGTGGGCCGAGCGGCTTCGGGTGGCGGGGATCCCGTACGTTCCACAGGCGGATCGTGCCGTCGTCCGAAGTGCTGGCGAGTGTGCGGCCGTCCGGACTGAAGACGGCGCTGCTCACCCAGCTCGTGTGGCCGGTGAGCGGCCTGCCGAGCTGTTCGGGGTGGGTCGGGTCGCTCACGTCCCACAGCCGGATCGTCCGGTCGTAGCTGGCAGTGGCCAGTACCCGCCCGTTCGGACTGTACGAGGTGAGGTAGACGGCGCCGGTGTGGCCGAGGAGCGGCGTGGCCAGCGGCGCGTTGACGATCGAGATCAGCCGGTTGTTGGTGGCCTCGTCGTCCGGCCGCAAACGGTGAGCCACGAGATCGAGTTGAGCGGCCAGCGACGGGTCCGTGTACTGGGCGCGATCGGCCTCGGCGACCACCTGCTCGAACACGGCATCGTCCCGCTGCTGCCACGCGAGCACCGCCGAACCGACAGCCAGCATCGCCAGGACGACGAGGGCCGACACCGCGCTACGGCTGATCCAGACCGTGCGCTTGCGCAGTCTGGCCGAAGCAGCCAGGAAATCCACCGCGCTCCGGGTCAGGAAGGTGTCACCGGCCGATGTGGCCCAGCTGCGGGTCTGCTCCAGACGGGACCCCCGGTAGAGCAGCGACGTGTCGCGATGGGTGGCCTCCCAGGCCCTGCTGTCCTCCTCCAGCTGCTGGCGGAGCAGGTTGTCGTTCCGGTCCTCGTCGATCCAGTCCCGCAGGCGCGGCCAGGCGTGCAGCAGCGCTTCGTGGGTGATCTCCACGGTCTCCGCGTCGAGCGTCACCAACCGGGCGTGGACCAGCGCTTCGAGCGATTCCTCCGTCCGGTCGGGGTCCGTCGACTCGTCCGCCAGTTGGCGCCGGGTCTCCCGCCGCCGGGTCGCCTGGGTGTCCTCACCGAGCCGGACCAGCCTGAGGAGGAGGAGCCGCGCGGCGGTGCGCGCCGCCGGGCCGAGGCTGGACCAGGCGCGCTCCGCGGTCGCCGCCACCGCCCCCTGGATTCCGCCCGCCGCGCTGTAGCCGGCCAGCGTCAGCCGGCCGGCCGTCCGCCGCTGCCAGGTGGCGAGCAAGGCGTGGGAGAGGAGTGGCAGTACCCCCGCGTGCGTCCCGCGGGGGCCGTCAGCGCTCACGTCCCGGACGATCAGCTCCGCCAGCCCCGGTTCGAGTTCCAGGCCCACGGCCTTGGCCGGGCACGTCACCGCTTCGCGCAACTCCGCGGTGGTGAGCGGCCCGAGCACCATGTGCCGGTGCTGCAGCGCGTCGGCCAGTTCGGGATACCCGAGGCACTGCTCGTAGAAGTCGGCGCGTATGCCGAGCACTACGAGCACGGGAGCGGGGTCGTCCGGCCCGGCGGGCGTGCACACGGCATGGAGGAGCTGGATGAAGGCGAGCCTGTTCTGCTCGTCGGAGCAGAGGGTGAACGCCTCCTCGAACTGGTCCACGATGATGACCGGCCGAGCGGGGGACGACGAGGGCGTCCCGGTGGGGGAGGGCGTCTCAGCGGGGGAGGGCGTCTCACGGCGCGCCCACGCCGTGATGGCTTCCCGCGCCGCCTGCGCGAACCGGCCCGTACCGGGTTCGGGTTCCGCCTCCGCTGCTTCCGCCGAGGCCGGGACGGCGTCCGCGAGCTCAGGGATCCGGCGGATCAGCTCCGAGAGAGGATCGCCTCCCGGCACCAGCTGGAGCACCTTCCCCGCCGTGCTGCCACCGCTGCCCGGGGCGCCGCTCTGCAAGGCGGGCACCAAGCCGGCGTTCAGCAGGGAGGACTTCCCCGACCCCGAAGCGCCGACGAGCATGACCAGGCCGCCGGTCCTCTCCGCCGCCCGGAGCTGAGCGGCGAGGGCGTCCTTGCTCCGCTCCCGGCCGAAGAACCACCGGGAGTCCTGCTCCCGGTACGGAGCCAGCCCCCGGTAGGGACATACGCCACCGGGTACGTCCGGGGCTTCACCCGGAGGGCGTTGCCTCTCCTCCGGAGATGCCGCGGGGTGGTCGCCGACCGGATCGGCCAGCGCCCGCTCCCACAGACGCTGCCACTGGGCCAGGTCGTACAGGCCCGCGGAAACGGGCGCGGGCTGCGAACGACGGGCCTGGGGGATCAGTACGTGCAGTACCGCTGCGAGGGCGACGAACTGGGCAGGCACGTTCCTGGCGCGCCGCCAGTCGCTGATCCGCTGGGCGGACACCCGCACGTGCCGACCGCGTTCGTCGACCCGCTGAAGCCGGACGACCGCCTCGGACACGCTCTTGAGGGGAGGGTTGCCGGCCTCCTTGTACAGCAGCGCGAGACGCTCCGCCAAGGCTGTGCGTGCCCCTGAGTCGGAACTCAAGGTGTCCACCCCTTACTTCCCCCGCACCTGGACGTCCGGACCGGAAAACTCAGCCTATCTGGCTGACCTGCGGAGAGTCGTCGGCCCGGACGCCGGATCGCCCCCGTCGGGGGCCTCAACTGGCAGGATCACGACGTAGTAGCGCACCACCCGGGCTACGCCCGGATCGTCCACCTGCTCAGCGCTCGGAGAGACCCGTCATGACGCCGCATGTTCTCGGTCAAATTTCACCGTAGCTACGAACAGGCACCTGCTGTCTCGCCGGCTGAGCTTGCGAGATCCGTGGAGCGGGCCCCATCCGGACCGCTGCCGCACCGACCACGGGTCCGCCCTTCCTCGATCTGCGCCGCCTTGCACCGATCCGGCGCAGACCGAGCCGCCGACGTCCGGTACCGGTCCCCACGAGGGGAGGGACCGGTACCGGACGGTGCGGCGTGCGTACGGGTCAGACCTGGACGGACGGGCGTCATCACGGTGACCGGCAGGGACACCTGCCGAAATCCGCGAAATCCCATTGATCGACTTCTACCGGTGGGTGCCTGGAGACAGAGCCGCTCGGCGTCCAGGAACAGCGCGCCCGGCAGGCTGTCGTAGCGCGCAGGCCTCGCGCCCGCTGTTCCGACGCTGGTGGCGCGCCGGCAAAGGAGGAGTTCGCCTTCAGCCTCGGATCGATCACCAACCATCTGGGTGTGGAGGCGGCTGCGGCGTTCGCGAACCGCCTCCCGGCAGTCGGCGGCCCGCGAAAGGAAATCCCCGAGCAGCGGGAGGAAGGCTTTACGGGGTGGCCGTCCGTATCCCTGGCAGCACTTGCAGCCGAGCCCGGCGCGACGGCGGGAATCCTGGCCGCGATCCAACAGCTCATCCACGATCGGGGGCCCTCCGACTGATCTCCTACGGGCGGGCCCGTCACGGCGCGGGCCCTAACATGAGGACCGCCTCGGCCGTACGGGACTAGCTTGGCCGCCTGTCCCGGACGGCCGAGTGCGTTTGTGAGCCTTCGTCCCGGGTGTCCGAGGGGTAAACGGCTCGCGGCGACGGCGTCCGGGTGCCCTACAGTTGCGGCGGTCTGCAGGTACCGGTCGTCGCCCCGTGCGAACCGGCTGAGCGGCTGGCCAGGTGTACTCGCCGGTCGACGGCCGCTTCCTGCCGGACCGGTACGTCGAGGGCACCTGCCCGCACTGCGGCTACGACAAGGCCCGCGGTGACCAGTGCGAGAACCGCACCCGCGTCCTGGACCCGACCGACCTGATCGCCCCGCGCTCGGCGATCAGCGGCTCCACCGAGCTGGAGGTCCGCGAGACCAAGCACCTGTTCCTGCGCACCTGTTCCTGCTCGACCGGGCGATCACCCGTGATCTGGACTGGGGCGTCCCGGTTCCGTCCGACACCTGGCCGGAGCTCGCGGCCGAGGGCAAGGTCTTCTACGTCTGGTTCGACGCCCCGATCGAGTACATCGGCGCGACGAAGGAGTGGTCGGACGCTGCCCCGGGCGAGGCGCGCGACTGGAAGTCGTGGTGGTACGAGGCCGACGACACCGTGCGCTACACGCAGTTCATGGCCAAGGACAACGTCCCCTTCCACACGGTGATGTTCCCCGCCACCGAGCTCGGCGTCCGCGAACCGTGGAAGAAGGTCGACGTCGTCAAGGGCTTCAACTGGCTGACGTACTACGGCGGTAAGTTCTCCACCTCCCAGAAGCGGGGCATCTTCACCGACGCAGCGCTGGAGACGCTGCCCGCGGACTGCTGGCGCTACTTCCTGATCGCCAACGCTCCCGCCCCATGGCCATGCCACGAACCGAGATCGAGACCGAGATGGAGACCGGGACCGGGACCGGGATGGTCACAAGATCCGTGGGACAGGCCCGAGTGCGCGGTCGAGGAGGGGGAGCAGGCGGTCCCAGTGATGCTGCAGTCCGGCGGGGTCGAAGGTGTCGGTGTCGGCCATGGTGAATCCGTGGACGGTGCCGGGGTAGATCTCGGAGGTGTAGTCGACCTTCGCGGCGTCCAGGGCGCGGTTGAGCTCGCCGAGGGCCTCGGGAGTCAGATCGCTTTCGGCGTGGCCGAAGTGGACCTGGGCGGTGATCTCGCTGAGGGTGTCGGGTCCGTCCGCGCCCACGGGAGCGTGGAATGCGGCGATGGCGGCGACCTGGCCGGGGTGGGCCGCTGCGGTGCGCATGGCCAGGAGGCCGCCTATGCAGTAGCCGGTCACCGCGACCGGCCCGGCGGCGACCTCGGGCTGGGTGGTGAGAAACCTGAGGTAGGCATCGGCGTCACGCAGGGCGCGGTCGGCGGTGTGGGCCTCGATCAGCGGCATCAGCCGGGCGAAGACTTCGGACCGGCTGTCTTCTCCGATGTAGTCGGGAAGTGTGATCACCGGCGCCGGGCCGTGCCGGTAGAAGAAGTTGGGGACGAGCACGTAGTACCCGTGGTCGGCCAGCTCGCGGGCCATCTCCCGCAGCACGGGCCGGATGCCGAAGCCATCCGCGTACATCAGCACCCCTGGGCACCGCCCGCCACCATCGGGAAACGCGGCGAAAGCGTCGGCCTGACCGTCCGGGGTGGGAATCTGCAGCGTCTTGATGGGCATGAAGTCTCCTGTCGTGGTTGATGTATCGAGCTGAGATCAACACGACAGAAGGTGGAGCCCGCGCAGCAGCGCAAGCCTCTCTGTCCAACAGGGGGACCGCACCGGCCCGTACAGCACTCAGAGGAGTGCCGGGTAGCCAATCCGTGTGTGGCGCGAGGCCGTCCCGGTATTCATAGCCGCAGACCTTAGCCCACTGGGCGGAGTCGCCGCGAGCAACCTGGGTCCTGTCCGGTCCAGCCACGGCAGCCGCCGCCCACCGCCTCGGCGGCGCCGGCGAAACAGTCAGCCGAGCCGGATGCTCTTCGCGGACCTTCGGGCGTACCGGTCAGCTGACCTTGTTGACGGTGGTGTCGTCGGCATCGAGTCGTTGCCCGTCCGCGGAGTAGACCTCCAGTGCACGCAAAGGACGCCCCTGTCGGCGGTCAATCATCTCCGAGTGCGACTCCTCGGGGGCGAAGAGGTTCTGTTCGCCCCACTGTCGCAGCGCGACGATGACAGGGAAGAGGCCCTGGCCTTTCGGTGTCAGTACGTACTCGTGGTAAGCGCTGCCGTCCGAGGCGGGAACAGCGTCGAGGACTCCGGCGGCGACCAGGGAACGCAGGCGCGCAGCAAGGATGTTCTTCGCCACGCCGAGACTGCGTTGGAACTCCCCGAAGCGGCGGCTGCCGTCAAAGGCGTCCCGCACGATCAGCAGAGACCACCAGTCGCCAATCGTGTCGACTGAACGCGCGACGGGACAGTCGCTGTCATGGAAGCGTGTCCGCTCCACCATGTCGCCCTCCCTCACCATATTGGTTGCAAGATGCTACCAGGTAGGGCTACGTTCCATCTGGTAGCAAGATGAAACCGATGGTGAAGGGGCTTCGTGTGAGGAGAGATCGCGGGGTTATGACAGCAGGGGCCACCGGGCTGAGCGCGGGGACGTCCAGGTACAAACTGTCCGGAGGAGTCACGCTGCTCTTCGCCACAGCCTGTGGAACAGCCGTGGCCAACGTCTACTTCGCGCAGCCACTGCTGGTAACACTGGGCCGCGACTTCTCGATCGGCACAGCGACGGTGGGCGCCGTCGTGACCCTCACTCAGGTCGGTTACGGGCTGGGGCTCTTCTTTCTCGTACCACTGGGCGACCTGCTCGACCGCAGACGGCTGGTCGTGGCCCAACTCCTCCTCCTGGCCATGGCGTTGACGGCAGTCGGCACCGCAGTCAGCGCAGCCCTCCTGCTTGTGGGGCTCACGATCGTCGGGCTGCTCGCGGTGGTCACCCAGACGCTGGTGGCCTTCGCCGCATCCCTCGCCCTGCCCGAGGAGCGCGGACAAGTCGTCGGCCTGGTGACCAGCGGTGTGGTCACCGGCATCCTGCTCGCCCGCACCGTATCCGGCCTTTTGGCCGACCTCGCCGGCTGGCGCTCCGTCTACCTCTCTTCCGCGGCCCTCGCCTGCGTACTCGCTCTGGCGCTCTCCCGCCTGCTGCCGCCCCGCAGCAGTGCCAAGGCCGCGGCGACGGGGTACGGGCAACTTCTGCGCTCCACTCTCACGCTGTTCGCGCGCGAGCGCCTCCTTCGGGTGCGGGCCCTGCTCGCACTTCTGATCTTCGCCGCTTTCAGCACTCTGTGGAGCAGTGTCGCGCTGCCGCTCAGCGCACCCCCGCTCTCCTTGTCCCACACCGAAATCGGAGCGTTCGGACTGGCCGGAGCCGTAGGCGCCCTCGCCGCCACCGCGGCCGGCCGACTGAACGACCGCGGCTTCTCGCAATGGACCACTGGCGTCGGTCTGGCCCTGCTGACTGTCTCCTGGCTGCCCCTGGCCTTCACCCGGCATTCGCTCTGGGCGCTGGCCGTCGGCGTGATCGTCCTCGATCTCGCCGTGCAGGCGGTCCACGTCACCAACCAGACCCTGATCTACGCACTGCACCCGGAGGCGGGGAGCCGGCTGATCGGCGGTTACATGGTCTTCTATTCGGTCGGCAGCGCCTCCGGCGCCGTCGCCGCGACCACTCTCTACGCGGTGGCAGGCTGGACAGCCGTGTGTGCTCTGGGCGCTGGGATCAGCCTTCTCGCGCTCCTCCTGTGGGCAGTCACGCGACGCGGTGCCCCGGCCGCGTCCCTCACAGTCGCCGACTGAACAGTTCCTGTCCCGGATCTGGGGGGTATGACGTCGCGGGTCCCCTCATCACCGACCGGCTGTGACCAGGTGGCTCAAGGCGGGGAGCACGCCTCGTAGGTCGCCGCCGTCCACCGTGACGGTCGCCGCCGCCCGCGCTCCTGCCGAGGCATTGAACGCCACGCTCAGCCCGACTGAAGCGAACAGGGGCAGGTCGGAGCGGCTGTCTCCGACGGCCCCGCACGATCCGGGGGCCAACCCCAGTTCCCGGGCCTGCGCGAGGGCGAAATCTCGTTTGTCGTACTCGTCGAAATGGCAGGCGACGCGCCCCGTGAACCGGCTGTCGGTGGTCTCCAGCCGAGGTCCGCCGAACGCGTGGAAGCCGAAGCGCTCAGTCAGGTAGCTGCCGACCGGCGACCAGGCGAGAGTTGTCAGCACGGGAACCAAGCCGTTCCTCCGGCACCAGCCCACGGTCTCCGTGATGCCCGCGACCAGGGGAAGCCCATCGAGCCAGCCAGAGACTTGTTCTTCCAGCACGCCCGCCCAGCCCCTGGCATCCAGCTCGGATACTTGCCGATTGTCCAGATCGCCGGCGGCGTAGGCGTCCTCGGCCTTGGACAGCTCGTCGCGATGGCCAAGGAAGCCAGCCAGAAAGACCGACGAACTCGTGCCCGGGACGAGGGTGCCATCGACATCGAAGAACACGGCGCCCACCTGATCGGATGAGAACACCGGCCAAGGGTCTCACCGCCACGCGAGACGCCAGATCGGGGGGCGCCCCGCGTACTTCCGGCACACCCCAGCAGTCTTCGAAGCTGGTGATGTCCGTCCCGTGGGGCTGGGTTGCTGCCGTATCGCCCCTTTGCGTGACCGAGGGAACCGACGACGGGACTGTGATGCGAAGTCAGGGCCGACCACGCTGGTTGTTCTCCGTGAGGGTGGCTGACGGGCGGCTTCTGACTTCGGCAGATGGCCCCTGCCGTTGGGCCGTGCGGCTGACGTCTCCCCGCGGTCGACCACGCAGGCCCGAGCGACCGGCAGCTGGGCATGAAGATCGATGAATGATCGGGCAACTTGTGACAGAGGCGCGGGCGGATGATGGCCGTGACCGGGAGCGGTGACGGCGGGCCCGCTCGCGGTGACGGCGGGACCGACGGTGAGCGTGCCCCCCGGTCAGTTCCGCCCGCGACGGGTGCCACCCCTTGGCGGCCGGAGCCGGAGCCTGACCCTCGGCGGGCCGGCCGGCTGCTCGGCCGGGCCCGGGTCCTGGCCGGTACGGCTCCGCCCGGCCCGTTCCGTCCCGCGTTCTGGCGCAGTCCGATCCGCGGCCCGTGGCTGACGGCGGTCCTCGGCCTGGTCCTGCTGTTCGGCATCACGGTCGTGTTCGTCACCGGTCTGCTGTCGTACGCCGCCTACAACCCGGGCCTCGGCGTGCTCAACGACAAGACCCCGGGCAAGGGGCTGCTGGGCTTCTACCTGTTCACCTGGCCCACCCACCCGTACTGGCTCTACCGCCTCACCCAGGGCGTCCACGTCACCCTCGGGATCGTCCTCATCCCGGTGGTGCTCGCCAAACTGTGGTCGGTCGTCCCGAAGCTCTTCACCTGGCCGCCCGCCCTCAGCCCCGCCCACGCCCTGGAGCGCCTCTCGCTGATCCTGCTGGTCGGCGGTGTCCTGTTCGAACTCGCCACCGGCGTGCTCAACATCCAGCTCGACTACGTCTTCCCCGGCTCCTTCTACACCCTGCACTTCTACGGTGCGTGGGTGTTCATGGCCGCCTTCGCCGCCCACGCGGTGCTGCGCCTGGGCCGGATGTGGCGGGCGGTGCGCTCCCGCACCCTGCGTTCGGTCCTGGCCACCGACGCGGCGCACACCGCACCGGAGCCGCCCGACCCGTACGGGCTCGTCGCCCCCGCACCGGCCAGCCCGACCATGAGCAGGCGCGGCGCGCTCGGACTGGTCGGCGCCGGATCGCTGGCCCTGCTCGTCGTGACCGCCGGGCAGAGCATCGGCGGCTCCCTGCGCCGCACCGCCCTGCTCGCCCCGCACGACCGCGACCCCCGGCCGGGCCCGAACGGCTTCCAGATCAACAAGAGCGCGGCAGCCGTCGGCATCAGGGCCTCCGACATCGGCCCCGGCTGGCGCCTGGAGATCCACGGAGTACGGAAACTCACCTACACCCACGCCCAGTTGCTCACCATGGACCAGCACACGGCCCGGCTGCCGATCGCCTGCGTGGAGGGCTGGTCCACCGACGACCAGCACTGGTCGGGGCTGCGCCTGGCCGACCTCGCCGCACTCGCCGGGATGCCGCACGCCACCAGCGTCCTGGTCGAGTCCGTGCAACGCACAGGCGCCTTCCGCCGCGTGCTCCTGGCGGGCAACCAGATCAGCAACCCGCTCTCCCTGCTCGCCCTGCACGTCAACGGAGCACCGCTCTCCCCCGACCACGGCCACCCCGCCCGCGTCATCGTTCCCGCCAACCCCGGCGTGAACAACACCAAATGGGTCCGCCGCCTCACCTTCCGGACGTGACCATGAGCCTCTTCTCGCGCCGCTACGGCGCCCACCCCGTCCACCTGCTCGTCATGGCCTGCTGCTTCACCGTCGCCGGGTACGCCGCGGTGCAGCTCCTCACCGGCCGCACCGTTGCCGTCGCCGTCTGGTTCATCGGTGCCGCGCTGCTGCACGATCTGGTCCTGGTACCCCTCTACAGCGCCGCCGACCTCACCACCCAGGCCGCGCTCCCCCCGCACAAGGACCGCACGGACCGTGCGACCGGGCGCCGCCTGCTCAACCACCTGCGCGCCCCGGTGGCCCTGTCCCTGCTCCTGCTCCTGGTCTGGTTCCCGCTCATCCTGCGCAGATCAGCCCCGTACCACCAGGACACCGGCCTCTCGGACAGCGTTTACCTGAACCGGTGGCTACTGATCACCGCAGGTCTCTTCGCCGCCTCCGCACTCACCGCCCTGATCAACACGGCCCGCCGGCGCCACCGGACCCGCCCACCGGTCTCTCCTGCGGAGCATCCCGGACGACGGCCTTTCCAAGGGGAGTGAATGGTGCAGAGCCCCGCGTGGGGGCGCTCCCCCGGAGCCGGACTACACGGTTATGCGGAGGTTTTCAGTGTGGTGAGGGCCGCGCGTGCTGTGGGTGCGTACAGCGGGCTGAAGTGGGGGTTGATGGTCAGGGCCGCTGTCAGGTCTTCGCGAGCCGCTTTGTTGTCGCCGAGTGATTTTTCGATCATGGCCCGGTGGTAGTGGAAGAGGGCGCTGCGCATGCCGGGTGCGAGTGCCTGGTTGGCTTCGTCGAGGGCTTCCTGGTCCTGGCCGTTGACGTGGAGGGTCCAGGCGAGTGCGTCGTGCGTTTCCAGGAAGGGGCGGGTTGCGAGTCCCTTGCGGGCGATGGCCAGGGCCTGCTGGGGGTTGCCGTGGTCGGCTTCGAAGAGGGCGGCGTCGGAGTCGAGGGCGACGCCGTTGGTGGTGAAGAGCTGTTGTTCGGCGCGGAAGATCCGGTACTGCTCGTCGGCTTGCTTGGTGCGGCCCAGGGATTGGTAGAGCTCGCCGAGCTGGAGGATGTACTCGGGTTGGGGGACGCGCTGCACGGCCCGGGTGAGGTCGGCGATGGCCGCATCGGTCTTGCCGAGCGCTGTCTCGGCTCTGGCCTTCGCCTGGAACAGGGCCGTGTAGGAGGGCGCGACCCGCAGCCCCGCTTCGGCCTCTTTCAGCTCGGTGGCCGGATCCCCGTTGTTGAAGGCGAGTTCGCCGAGGTAGTAGTGGGCGAACGCCTGGTCCGCCGGGCCCGCCGAGTCGTTCAGGGCCCGCCGCATGTCGGTCCTGGCGGTCGTGATGTCGCCCCGCAGCTCCGCCACGTACGAGGCACGGGACAGCGAGGGCGCTCCGGGCTTGAGGTCGACCATCCGCTGGGTCGCGTCTGCCGCTTCCGCGTAGCGGCCGAGCTGGGTGTACGCGTCGGCGAGTGTCCCGTACAGCGGGGAGCTGTACGGGTTGACGGCGACGGCTTGCTCGGCCCAGTCCAGGGCTTGGGTGAAGCGGTGGCGGCCGGCTTCGAGTGCGGCCATCCCGCCCATGGCGGTGAAGTTGTCCTTCTTCTGGCTCGCCAGTGAGCGTGTGAGGACGCCTTCGGCCTTGGGGTAATACGTCGGGTCGGCAGTGGATTTCGCCTGCTGGACGTAGTCAAGGCCGAGAGTCGCCAGGGCCACCGCATCGCGTGGCGCCGTCCGCAGGTGCTGTTGGAGCCCGGCGATGTCCGCCGCCAACGGGTCGGCACCTGCGGTGGGGCCACTCGCCGCGCCGGCTGACCCTGCGCTCCGATCGCTCTGCGTCGCGTTCCAGGGGGCGAGCGCCAGGCCGCCGCCGAGGAAGAGGCCCACGCCGAGGACGGTGACGGTGCCGGCTGCCAGCAAGGTGCGACGCCGTGAGAGGTGTCGGGGACCAGAGGTGTTCAATTCCCGCTCCGGGTGGGGGTGGTGTGTCCTGGGGTGGTGAGGGTGGCGAAGACGACCACGTTGTCGCGGTATCCGCCGTGCTCCCGGTCGTAGGTGCCGCCACAGGTGATCAGCCGCAGGGCCGGGGCTCCGGTGGTGACGTAGACCTTGTCGTCGGGGAAGCCGTTCTTGTCGTACTGGCGCAGGGCCCGGACGGTGAAGGTGACGTGGGAGCGGTCGGCGCGGTCGATGGTTATCTCGTCGCCGGGGCGCAGGGCGGAGATGTTGTAGAACGCGGCGGGGCCGGTCATTGAGTCGACGTGGCCGACGAAGACCGCTGCTCCTGGGTCGCCGGGGCGGGGGCCGTCGCTCCACCAGCCGACCTGGCCCGGGTCGCCGGGTACGTCGAGGTGTCCGTCCTGGCCCACGTCGAGGCCGGTGAGGGAGTGGTCCAGGCTGATGCCCGGTATTCGTATGCGCTCGGGAACGGCCGCGGGCGATCCGGGTGAGGTCGGTGCGGTCTGCGGTGGCGGGAGGGCCCCGATGTCGGCCGCGGTGTGGCGGGGAGCCGGCTGTGTGCTGACGAGCGCGGAGGTGCCCGCGCCGGCCAGGCCCATGCCGGCGGCGACGGCGATGGCCGCGATCAACCGCCGGGGACGGGCCGGGTGGAAGCGGTGGATGCGCCGCGGCCGCCCGTCCTCCGCGGGGGAGGACGGGCGGCCCGGTTCGGCAGGGGTGCTCACATCCGGCTCGCACGCCGACGGCGCAGGACCAGTGCTCCGGCCAGGGCCAGCAGCGCGCCACCGGTCAGAGCCGTCACCGCTACGACGGGGAAGCCACCGGTGAGAGCGGTCCCGCCCAGCCCTGCCCCGACGCCACCGTCGGGGTGGAGGGAGTCGGCCTGGTTGACGGCGGCCGTATTGGGGAGCGCCACGTACGGGAACGATGAGGTCGGCTGACGGTAGGGGGCGTTGACGGCGTCCCCGGCGGCGAGCGCCGGCACGATCTTGCCCGACTGGGCGGCGCCCTCCAGCGCCTGGAGCTCGATGTCGACGACATCGTCGTTCAGGCGGCGGCCGTTGGGGAAGCCGGCCAGGTCCTTGGCGAGCACACCCAGCCGGTTGGGGTTGGCCGTCGTCGGGACGGCCATGTTCAGCCGCAGTTCCTCGGACGGGACGAAGCCGCTCTTCTTCACATCCGCGTTCAGCAGCTGCGAGTTGAGGTCCGCCTGGATGGGACCGCACGCCTTGCAGATCCCGGACAGGAAGATCTCGGAGAGATCCTTGCGGGGAGTCGCGGGAGCGGGGACGCCGTAGATGCTCTGGATGAGCTTGGGCACGATCGGATCGAGGACCGCGTTCACCACCGGTGTCACCGTGTGGTCCGTGTCCGGGGCGATCGAGTTGAAGGCGTCCTTGTACTTCAGCGGGACGACCACCTCATTGACCAGAGGATTTCCGAGCCGCGAGACCTGGTGCCACCCGGCCTGCCCCTGGTCGGGCGAGGGCGGACCGCCCTTGGAGTCACTGCCCACAGCCTGCGAACCCTCATTGCCCTTGCTGCTCTCCGCGCCCTTGCCGGAGGAGACGGCCGCACCCTTGCGGTCGGTGGTGGACCACACGCCGATGACGGGGTTGCGGGTGGCGTCGCCGTTGAGCGCCAGGTCCTTTTTCGGAACCTGGAGGGCGATGGTGTTGACGTTGTACCCGGCGAGCGTGTTGTGGCCGCTCTCCTTCAGGTTCCCGCCGTACAGCAGGTCGAAGACCCGCAGGTCGAGGAAGAACGGGTCCGATGCCTGTCCGGCGTAGGTCTGGCCGCCGTTCGGCAGCGACACCGTGGCCTGCTTGCGCAGGGACGCGTAGTCGGGCATCGACGCCTTGCCGACGTTCGAGGGAGCGGCGGGCGCGTCCTTGAGGAGCGTCTTGGTCTGACCGCCGGCGTCGGTCGAGGTCAGGGTGTACGTCTGGCGGAAGTTCAGAGTCTCGTCGTTGAGAGTCTTCACGACGCCCGTGTTGTACAGGAACTGATTCGCGGAGTCACGGATGTGGTCGGTGAACGCCCAGGTGTACGTGGTGTCCGGCTTGCCGTTGCCGTCGTTGTCGATCTTGATGTTGTAGCGCGCGTCATTGGCGAACGGATAGAAGTTCGGGCCGCCGTTGGGCTCCTCGAACGGGATCCAGTTGGCCACCAGCGTCACGGTGTCCGCGTTGTCGGGGCTGGTGAAGGCGTAGACGTCGGTGTTGTCGGCCTTCGGGTCGCCCGCGGTCAGCGGCGCCTCGCGGTGGCTGGAGGCGGAGCTTACGCCGGGCGCGAGTCCCGCCACGGTGCCGGCTGTGACGAGAGCGAGTATGCCGACGGACGCGAGTACGCCCTCGGCACGGCGGACCGCGGGCCGTCTGAGAGGCAGGCGGAAGGGCTGCATGATTGATCCGTTTCCGGTGGAGCCGTGCCTCCGGTGACAGGGGTCGCGGCAGCGTGCGGGAGGACGCTCGAAGCCCCACACGGACCACCTCGGGCGAGCCTGATGCTGACGTCGGGACTCAGCAAAGGTGTCTGCACTCAGCGAAGGTGTCCGCAATGCGGCTTAAGCTACGAATAAATCACCATGAACGACACCAGGCCGCCACGCTTGAGAGCCGAACGGGGCTACTCCGAAGCTCAAATGAACCCGGCCCGCCGCCGGCACCCCCGGGAGCAGTGCGGCGATACGCGTGGCGGCATTCGCCTTCCGTGCGCAGAGCCGGATCGCACTTCCTTATTGCGACCCTTGCGCAATAAGGCCGCAGGTGCACCTCTTCATCGGCTGCGAGGGCGACAAGAGGGGCCGACCGGGTGCTCCCGGTGCGCCAGGCGAGTGGAGGAACCGCTACCACCGGCGCGCGTACGGCAGAACCGGTAAGGAGTCAGGGTGTTGCTCCCGGCCGCCCGTCAGGTGTCCGGCCGTCACGAGTGACGCCTCGCGCACCCGGCTCCTTGCGGCCGTAGCGGTCTCGGACCGGCGCGGCCCACCCTCGGACGCCCCAGGAGGCAGACCATGACGCACCGCCGGCCCACCTGGCGAGTGGCGGCTGCGGTCGGCGGTGTCCTGTGGCTGCTCGGCGCATCGGCCCCCACCGCGCAGGCCCACCCCCTGGGTAACTTCTCCATCAACCACTACACCGGTTTCACCCTGCACCCGGACCACCTCGACGTCCTGGCTGTCACTGACACCGCGGAGATCCCGACCCTCCAGGCCGCACCGCGCGTCGACGCCGACGGCGACGGCACCCAGAGCCCCGCCGAACGCGCCGCCTGGGCGTCCGCCCGCTGCGCCGAGACGGCCGGAAACCTCAAAGTCACCGCCCCGCAGCGGCTGCACTGGCAGGTCGCATCGGCCACCTTCGCGTACCGGCCCGGACAGGCCCGTCTGCGGACCAGCCGGCTCGAATGCCGTTTCAAGGTGCCGCTGGACCTGACCGGCGGCCCGGTGGCTCTGCGGGTCGCGACCGGTGCGGACCGGACCAGGGTCGGCTGGAACGAGATCACCGCGAAAGGCCAGGGAGTGCAGCTCAAGCACTCCTCCGTGGCCCAGATGTCTTCCTCCGACGAACTGCGCGACTACCCCCGCGACTTGCTCCAGACACCGCGCGGAGACTTCAGCGCGCAGATCACCGCAGTCGCCGGCGACGGCCCCTCGCTCACCGCTGGGGCCGGATCCGGAGCCGGACAGGACGGTGGGCTCACCGGGCGGGTGGAGGCGCTCTCCCGGCACCTGACGTCACTCGCCGGGGCCCAGCGCCTGACCGTACCGGTCGGGCTGCTCGCGGTCCTGCTCTCCGTGGTCCTGGGCGCCGGACACGCGATGCTGCCCGGCCACGGCAAGACCGTCATGGCCGCCTATCTGGCGGGGCGGCGGGGCCGTACCCGTGACGCCATCACCGTCGGCGCCACCGTCACCATCACCCACACCGCGGGTGTCCTGGTCATCGGGTTGTGCCTGACCACGTTCTCCTCGCTCGCGGGCGACACCGTGCTGGGCTGGCTCGGCGTCGTCAGCGGTGCGCTGGTGGCTCTGGTCGGCGCGGGGCTGGTGACTGACGCCGTACGACGCCCACGGCGAACCGGCACACCGGGCCACGTGGCGGACGTCCCGTCACCAGGCGGCCCGCAGCCTGTGCTGGTCGGCGCGACCGAGCAGCCCGAGGCGGCCATCACCGCCGAGGCCCCGCACGCCCACACCCACGCTCATGGCCACACCCACCACCACGGTCTCGCACATGAGCCGGACCAGCCCCATGCGCACGAACCTCATCACGAACCGGCCCACAGCCACTCGCATCACGACACCTCGCACAGCCACACCCACGACCACAGTGACGGTCACGATCACAGTCATGCGGTGCCGCACCGCCACGGTCTGCTCGGGCGCCCCCACACCCATGCACCCATCAGCGCCGACGCTCAGCCCTTCACCCTCCGCGGACTGGTCGGCCTCGGCATCGCAGGCGGACTGGTCCCCAGCCCCTCCGCCCTGGTCGTACTCCTGGGCGCCATCGCCCTGGGCCGCACCGCTTTCGGCGCCACCCTCGTGCTGGCGTACGGGCTCGGCATGGCCGCCACCCTCACCGCGGTCGGCCTGCTGCTCGTCAAGCTCGGCAGCAGAGCCGGCAGACTCACCGACCGCCCGGTGTTCGCACTCGTCCGACGCCTGGCTCCGCACATGGCGATCCTGACCGCCTTCCTCGTCCTCATCGTCGGACTCGGCCTGATGGTCCGCAGCCTGCCGCCCGTCCTGTGACACCGGGAGCCCCCGTGAAAACCCCCCGCATCGCGTCCCTCAGCACCCTGCTCGCCATCCTGGCCCTCAGTGGTTGCTCGTCCACGCACGGCGGCTCGCTGGACGCCCAGTCCGGCACCCCGTCCCCCACCTGTCTGGTACATCAGACGAAACAACCCGCGAGCCGCTACACCGCCGGCTCCCGCTCCGATCCGCGCTCCGTCCTGGAACTGATGCACTACTACACAGCCAACGGGACCAAGACCTACTGCGACGGGAAGCCTCCCACCCGCACAGACCGACGCTGGATGGACCTCTACGGCAAGCTCGGCGGAGCACCGGGCCACCTATCCGCGAAGGATCACCGAGCGAGGTGAAGGGACGAAGCGCAGGCAGGGGAAATCTGCCGGGAGGCCCTGACCGAGGTCCGGCGCAAAGAGGTCCTGGAACTGGGAACTAGGAAATGGGAACTGGAGCGACCGCGCGCTGGGGACAAGCCGACCAAGATCTTCTCCCAGACCCCCCAACGATCTCCGGAGACGCAGGAAGGGCCTGACCCTCAGAGAGGATCAGGCCCTTGACCTGGTATTTCAGCTGTCGGGGTGGCGGGATTTGAACCCACGACCTCTTCGTCCCGAATGAGGTTCGAGCAAGATCGCTACCTGCGGGTCTTGCGAATCAGCAGGTCAGGGGATTGGTCTGAGTTGGTGCGGCGGTGTCTCGGTTGGCCTCCGAGGGAAGATCGTCTCCCAGATTTCTCCCAGGTGTGGAGGGCTGCGCACTTTTGGGTGCGTCTGGGCAACGTTTGCTGGCGCGAGTTTGCAGCTTCCGTCGGCCCGGGTGGCGATGGGGCGCCTGCCTGGCTGCGGGGTTCACGTTGGGAGATCGGGGAACACCGGATGCGGTCATGGTGGCTCGGTCACCTCCGTGGGGTCCTCCGGGAGATGGCCGTACAGGCGGTACCCCATCTCGTCAGGGTGCCGAGTGACGCGGGCCTGCCGCCAGGCTGCCTCGTACGACATACGTCCCTGGTTCTGGGTATGGAGCCGCACCGCCAGCAGGCTGGTGACCGGATCGAGAAGCCAGCGCAGGAGCATCACCTTCACTGGAACTCGCCGGCTATGGCGGTGAGGGCACGGGAGGCGTCCTCGTCACCGAACGCCTCGACGGTGCCTGCGAGTAGGACGAGTAGTTCCTTGCATCCTTCGGGGGTCAACTTGCTGACGAAATCGTGTATCACCTGAGCGACAACGACCCACCGCTGTCCGGGTTGCCACTGTCTGACTGTGCGGACCAGATCTTCGAGATCCGTACCGGCTGGCGGTCCGCCGAGGCGGGGCCAGTTCTCGGCTGAGCCTTCCAGAGCGGTGTAGAGCCGGGCGGCGGCGGGGCTGGCGAGGATGTGATCTTGGAGGAAGTCCTCGCGTGCTTTGGCCTGGCGACGGGCCAGCTCGTCCAGCTCTAGTTCGCGGCGCAGCAGCTCTTCCTGGCGACGGTGGTTCTGCTGCAGCTGTTCCGCGGCGAACGCGGCCTTCCGGGTTGATTCGTCCACCTCGATGCTCACGGTGGCACCCACGACGATTACGCCCACGCCGCCGAGGGGCAGGGCTTCGGCGAGTGCGGTGCCAATGTCCTGCTCGGCGGCGTCAGGACGGAGGACATCGCAGGCGGCGGCCGCCTCATCGATCACGGCTCTGACGAGCTGCCCGACTGCGTACGGAGACCCAGGGATGTGGGTGTCGTCCCGGCGCCGCCAGGTCGCTCGGACATGTGCGCAGAAGTGAAGCGTTGGGTCCGCGCTGCGTGGCCGGTCGGAGAAAGTGCAGACCCAGGTGGCGCCGCCCGGCTGGGAGGCGCCTTCGGGGGCGGGGCGGCGCTTCATTCGGCTTCGTGCTCCTCTGACTTGTCTGCCTCGGGGTGTTCCTGCAGCAGAAGCTTCTGGACCTTGGCCAGGTCGGCGTCGAGGAGAGAGGAGAGTTCGAGCTTCAGGCTTGCCCGGTCGGGCGAATACGGGCGGTCTTCGCTCTGGACCCACACCTGTGAGCAGGTACGCAGGGCCTCGCGCAGGGTCGGGCCTTCAGGGCCGCGGACGTCCACGGCCTGGCGAAGGGTGTCGAGGACGATCGGTCGTAGAGGGGGTCGCTCAAGGGCCGCATCGAGCCACAGGAAGATGGCCCGGTCGAGTTCGCGATCCCCCGCCGCGCCAGTCGCCTGACGCAGGAGAGTGCGCCACCCGGTGACAAGGCCGGCGACTGGAGGGCGGAAGTCTTCCTCTTCGTCGGCGTCCGGGCTGGTGTCGCTGTGGAGCACCAGCGGCACTCGGTCGGCTTCTGGTGCAGACGACGCGGCGAGAGCCGTGAACGTTCGGTGGCCGACGGTGTCCCGGATCTTCTCGTCACCGCACCAATCGACGACGTACCCGAAGAGCGTCTTCCGGACGGAGGTGTCCGCCCACAGCACCCGGATCGCTTCGCGCAGGCTGTCCACGACCTCCGTCAGCCCGATGTTGGCCACGTTCTTCAGACGGCGTAACGCCTTCCCGGTGTGACGCCGCCCGAACTGTCCGGTGCAGACCTCGACGACTGCCTGTTGGAGTGAGGGCTCTTTGCGCTTGGCCCATGACAGCAACAGGGAGTGCACGTACGGAGCGCTGGCTGCGTGGATCGCTGCGTTGTCGAGCAACTTCACAGCCAAGGGCCACAGCTCCTTGTCTGTGCCGTGGGCGTACCAAGCCGTGACAATCTCCTCTAATGGGTCTTGTCTGCGATGGCGTACGGCCCAGCGCAGCGCGAACTCACTGATGCGGCCTGCCAAGGCACGGCGGGCGTCCTTGGTGATGGTCTCCAGGGCTTCCTTGTTTGTTCCTGTGTCGTCGATGGGGACCTGGGCGAGCCACTTCAAGAAGGAGGTGCGGGCCAGCGGGCGATCGTTCCAGAAGTACTCGATCGCGGCGTCGTCCCAGTGCGCGCGGTTGAAATGGAGGGTCCCGTCTTCCTTGCGCCGCGCATCGATGGCCTTGGTCATGGCGATCACGCCCGGAGCCTGTTGCCCGTGGACGGGGACAGGGGTGTCGCGTTTGTCGAGGGTGTCGGTCAATTCGGCAGCTTTGGCGTACACATGGCCCACCGGGTCGCCGCGCAGGACCGCTGCGGTCAGGAGGAAGTTCCGTTCGAAGCTGGTCCGGACGCGGTTTTCTGGTTCGTGCCACTCGTAGAGCGCGTCCTCCCAGTTGCTGAGGACGGCCTCTACATTGGCGATCTGTTCGTCTAGGGAGCGGCGCCGCTCGGCAGAAGCCTGCTGCGCCGAATCGCGGGCTACGTCAGAGACGTCATCGGCCGCGAGTCGCTCGGCCTTCCGGTGCTCATCGAGCATGAGGGGAGTGACGTTCAAGATGTCCGTGGGTGTCATGCCGCCGATGAGGCGGCGTATGCCGGTGCTGCCGAGCCAGGTACTGACCGGGAACGCTGGCTCCTGTGCCAGCAGCCAGCGTGTGGCGATGTCGTGGGGGTGGATCTCGCCCAGATCCGGCGCGGCACTCGGCGGTGCACCGTGGCTGATTCGTCGCCACTGTTCCGGACGGGTCAGGACGATGAGTCGGTTGTCCCGTCGGGCCAGCTGCTCACCGAGCTTTCCCAGGCCGGAACCGAATGTGCCGGCTACCTGGAAGCCGTCTTCGTCTGGCGGGAGTTCGAGCAGGAAGCCGCACCGGTGGTCATGAGGCAGGCGTCGCGCGGGGAAGTGCTGGGAGCCGCCGAAGGAGAGTGGGCGTGCCTCTGTGATCAAGCCTTCTTCCACGAGCTGGTCGAGAAGGGCGTATGCAGTCGTGGTTCTGCTGCTGCTCGGCGGGCGGTTGATAACCAGTACGGAACCCGAAGGCCGCAGGATCTCAAGGGCCTGGGTGAAGGGGCTACTGGTCCGGTCTGTGTCCTCGGAGCGGGGCTTGGCATAAACCCTCCGGATCACTGCCAAGTATTCAGCGTCGATGGGCGCGTCTGCGTCCAGGGTCTGCTCGAACACGTATTTCGTGCCGATCATCTCGCCCAGGTTGATTAACGCGCGCTGGAGCGTGGCCGCCTGCCCGACGGCCTCGATCGCCTCGGGGGACGGTGGTGCCGTCCTGCCCTGCTCAGTTTCTCGCTGTGCTGCTGGTTCAGGGCTGTTCGGTGGGATGGCAGGGGGATACGACGGGAGCGCGGGTCCTGACTCTGAGCTCGCCAGCGCGGTCACCTCGGGGCGAGCGCGTGCTGCAGACTCGGCATTGGTCTCTGAGACTGCCGCGGGTGCGTCGGCGGAGGCGGCGGGGCCCTCCGTACGGTTGGTCTGGCCTTCGTCGCTGTACCGGTCGATTGGCGGTGGAAGCACGCGCGAATCTTCGGCAGCGCTGTACGGGTTTCCGGTAGCCGGAACGGACTGCTGCCGGGTGAAGTCGTGCTCATTGTCTAGAGCCATCGGTTGCGCCGCCTCTCAGCCGATGGTTCCGTCGATTTCGACGCCGACCTGTTCCGCCGCCGCCGCAATGACCTTCGCGGACTGGTCCACGCGCACGCGGCCCGTCCTGGAAATGTCCTGTGCGCGTACACCGACCTGGTTGCCGGTGAGTTGTTCCGCGCGCTGCGTGACGGAGACGCCGGGGCGCGAGGGCCGCTCCTCCTCGTCGCCGAAGGGCAGTTGTCGCCCGTAGATCTCCTCCAAGTCCAGGCGGAGTGCACCCAGCAGATCCCTGAGCCCCGGATCGTCTGCCTGCAGCAGCGCCGGACGTGTCAGATACACCTGGAGTGCACCGCGGGCCTCGGTGATGCGCTCGATCCGTACAGAGGAAAGTTCAGCCGGTCGGACGGCCAACGGACCTACCTGGCCTTCGACGTGCTCCGGTTCCTCCACGGGAACCCGACCCGCACGCCGATCGAGGACCGCTCCGGCTCGGTCGAACAGGAACTTGACCGCCTCAGTGAGTGCGGTGCCGGCAAGCATGGGAAACGTCAGTGGATCCACGGATGTGCCCTCCCCGTTGATTGCGCGTCCCGCTGTGTACGCGGGCGCAAAACCTGACTGACGGTACGGTTGGTGTCACTCAGAGAGAAGAGTTGTTCCGGTCGCCCACGGTGATGTCCCGAATGCGCCTGGCGTTCATGTGTGCGATGCCCTTGACGTGGGCGTGGTTCGATAGCGCCCGGCCGATATGCATATGGCAGACGCACTTCCGGCCGGAATCATGCGGAATGGCCCGCACGCGAGCTTCTTGGCGTGGCCGAAACGCGGAAAAGGAGCGTCCTTCACCTACACCGGCAGCAGCAGCGCAGAGGTCAGCGAAGAGCTGTGCAGCGATAGTGCCGCAAAGCTGTCCAAGGGCATCGGGAAGGTCTTCGACGCGATGCTCTCCTGCCCCTCCTAGCAGGTGACATTGGGCAGCACTGTCATCGACATGGGCACTCAGAAGTCGGCCGCGCCGAACTCGGCGACGGACAGTGGAGCCAACTGCTCGCCTTCTCCGCAGGCGGGTAGCGCAGCGTCGTCAAGCAGACGGCGATCCGCGCTAGCAACATCCTGGTGGTCGTCTATGGTGCTCCTGGCCTGGTCCCATCTGGCGACGGCTGTCGACAGGCTCACCCCGCAAGGGGCGCATGCCCGCCATGCCGCCTTCGCGTCAGTCGAAGGCCAGTCCGCGGAAGGTATTGCGGATGTCCGTCAGAGGCTGGCGGTCGCGGGTGTAGTAGAGCTTGTTGGTCAGGAGCAACGCCCATCGCCGTTGACGGGGCGAGATCCACATGCCGGTGCCGGTGAAGCCGTAGTGGACCCAGACGTCGTCGGAGGCGACGGTGCCGGGCGCGGGGTGCCAGAACAGTCCGCGTACGGGTTCCAGGGCTCCGGTCTGGACGGTCAGTGATTCTGCGGTCCAGGCCGGGCCGAACCCGGCGCGTGCAGGGGCGGTCGCGGGTTCGATCATGTAGTGCAGGAATGCGGCGAGGTCGTCGAGGACCGTGAAGACGCCCGCGATTCCGCATGCTCCGCCCAGCAGGCGGGCGGAGAAGTCGTGGGCGACGCCCTTGAGGTGTGTATCGATGTCTTGGTCGAGTTCGGTCGGCGCGCAGCGGGCGGCGACCTCGACTGGCAGCGGCCCGAAGCGGGTGGAGTGCATCCCGAGTGGCTGCCAAGTCCGTTCCGCGGAAATGCGGCTGAGGCTCTCGCCGGAGAGATGTTCGGCGAGGTAGCCGAGGACGAGGGCGGCTCGGTCGGTGTACTCGACGGCCTCGCCGGGCTGGCGGTGCGAGGCTTCATGCAGGACGCCGTCGCGGATGTCCTGGGTATCGGTGCCGTAGAGGTTCTTCAGCTGGGCCCGCAGTGGGAGGCCGGCGGTGTGGGTCAGTAGCTGTCGGGCGGTGGCCGCTCCGAGCGGGTATCCAATGACTTCGGGCCAGAAGGTGTCGAGCGAGATGTCGAGGTCGAGCTTGCCGTCCTCCCAGAGAGCACCGATCGAGGACCAGACGGCGAGGATCTTGGTGAGGCTAGCGGCATCGAAGACGGTGTCCAGGCGCATCGGAGCATCCGGCTCGTCGGGGTCAAGGACGCCTGTCGTGCCCGACGCACTGATGCCGACGGCATCGCCAATGGCCCACACAGCGCCTGGGTAGACCTTGTCTCGGACGCCTTGCCCCAGCAGCTGCTCGATGCGATCGGTGCGGTACGTCATGGTCTCCCTGTTCGCAGTCGGCATCCAGTCGTCAGCGTAGTGACGCGGGTGAAAGGTTCGGGGATGCTTCCGCCTTGGTGTCGGGTGACAACCAGGGACAGCGTGAGGCTGCGACCAAGCATCGGCTCTGCCGCAGCCTCGATCTGCCGGCCCCGCATTAGGTGAGCTGCTGACCAAGTGTGGTCAGGTCCTGAGCGGTCGCCGAGAGTGGATAGCGGGCGGCGTTCGCGTAGCCCGCCTGCCGAAGTGCGGGCAGTAGGCCCGGCGCGGTGCGCAGCCGACCCAGGTCGCGGGCGAGCGCGGCGGAGTGGGTGAAGTCGGTGGCCACTCCGGACGTGGCAAGGACCTCGTTGAGGCCGGGCACGGGCTGGTAGAGGACGGGCAGACCGCACGCTTGGGCCTCCAGCGCGACCAGCCCCATGGCCTCCAGGGTGGTGGACGGTATGGCCAGTACGTCGTGCTCGGTGAAGGTCCTCCACAGCTGTGGACGGCGGAGCCAGCCGAGATACCGGGCCCGTACTCCGGCCCGTTGAAGCAGCGGAGCCACGGCGTGGAACTGAGGTTGGGGGGCGGCGATGCTCAGCTCGATACCTGGTATCGGCGCCAGACTCCTGATCAGGTGCTCGACACCCTTCTCGACCGTCAGCCGCCCCGCGTACAGAACCCGCAGGTGACTGGCCGAGATTCGGGCGGGCCGGGTCGGCGGATCGGTGAGCAGATGGTCGGGAATGCCCCAGGGGATGTGGACGATCTTGCGGCGGTCGGCTTGCGGGGCGAGTTTGAGCAGGCGGTCGGCCATGGCATTGGTGGGGACCGCGATGGCGTCGGCCGCCCTTGTTGTCTCCTGCAGGACTTGGAGTTGGCCCCGGTGAGCTTCGGCGAAGATCAGGTCGGTGCCATGGACCAATGCGATCCTGGGGTGCGATGGCAGAGCCCGGGCTAACGCGGGGGTGGCGCCGAACGTGAGGTGCTGCAGATGCAGTACGCCGACCTGCGCTGGGTTGATCGCGGCAAGCAGGGCCTGGCGCAGGGCTGCGACGTAGCGGTTGAAGCCGGCGCCTTCCAGACACTTCCCCGAGACTGCCAGCAGGTCGAGCCCGGCCGGGAGACGGGGCCTGTGGCCGACAGGCGCCAGCATGAAGGCCCGTGCGGGGATGAGGGGATTGTCTCCCGTGTAGAGGTTTAGGAAGAGTTCGACGCTGCCGCCAGGACTTCCGGCCGGGAGGTCCAGGAAGGTGGCGGCCAGCGGACCTGTGGCCGGGCGTACGGCGGAACTCACAGCGCTCCTTGGGGGATCTCTTCGTACAGGCGGGAGATGTCGATGCCGTTCGTGGCCGCGTACTTGGCGCGTTGTTGCTGGTAGCTGGCCGGGGCGCCGAGGGCGGTGAGGAAGACGAGCTTGCCGAAGGTCATTCCCGGATAGATCCGGGCGGGCTTGGCTGCTCGGATCTCCAGGGTCCAGCGGATCGCGTGGCCCTGGTGGCCGAGCGGTGCGGAGACGTGGACCCAGATACCGAGGGCGCCGATGGTGCGGTCGCCGTTGAGTAGCTGTGCATACGTGTCTGAGCCGGTCTTCTCCAGAGTGACGCCGAGGTAGAGCGCTCCGGGATTCAGGACCAAGCCGGTGACGGGGATGGATTGTTCCGTGTACGCGGTGGGAGCGGCGGCATCCAAGTCGCCGTTACAGGTGCGGAGCGTATCGCCCAGCCGCCAGTCGTAGGCGTTGGGGGAGAGACGCGTGGGGTCGTAAGGGGAGATGGTGATCTCTCCCGCGGTGATGGCGGCGGCGATGGCGGGGCCCGTGAGAATCATGAGGCGACTGCCTGGATGCGTGCCGCGTCCCGCCAGTACCGAGAGGACTGCGGGCCGGAGGCACCCTGGTACTTGCCGCGGTAGAGGTCGACGTCACCAGTGGAGACGAAGAACATGATCTGCCCGATCTTCATGCCCGCGTAGACCCGCAGCGGGCGGATGGGCGAGAGCATCAAGGTCCACTGGCCGTGGAAGCCGATGTCTCCGATCGGCGCGGTGATTTCGACGAACAGGCCGAGGCGCCCGACCGAGGAGCGGCCGAAGAGCAGGGGGACGAAGACGTCGGAGCCGACCTCCTCGACGGTGTGGCCGAGGTACAGCTCGCCGGGCTGGAGGACGTACCCGTCCTCGCCGATCAGGACCGAGCGCGTGAGATTGACTTGGTGGGCGTCGATCACCTTGGCGGTGTACGTCAGCAGAGTCGGAGCGAGGCGGACGTTGTAGCTGTTGGGGTTCGTCTGGTCCGGAGTGAAGGGGGTGATCCGTAAGCGTCCGTCGGTCACGGCAGCGTTGATCTCAGGCCCGGTGAGGATCATTGCTCGCCTCTTTCTTGGGACTCGGTGGGGTTGGGGATTGGGGCAGTCAGGACGTGGCGTACGGCCTGACCGAGCCGGATACCTGCTGGGTGGGTTCGCCCGCCGAGGCAGGTGTCGGCGAGGTAGTCGGTGGTCAGTACGGTGCGGATCGCCGAGGGCAGGGGAGCAGGGGCGACGATCAGGGGACCGACCCGTTCGGTGAGGCGGTCGAGCAACTTGTCGTGGTCCTGGGCGTGTTGCTCGGGGAGGAAGGCGTGCACGAGCTGGTTACCGAAGGGCTCGATGGCCAGCAGATTCCCGACGGTGAGAGTGGTGCCGAGCTCCACGGAGCGCAGGGCGGTCTCGTTGAGCACGACCGCGTCAGCGCCGAGACCGCAGTGCAGTCGGCTGGCGATCTCTTCAAGGAGCCAGCGGCGGTCCAGGGGCGCGTTTCGGAAGGGCTCGTCCAGCGTGCCGAGGGGGCTCCGGAGCTGCTGTCCGACGGTCGCGATCTCGTCCAGCAGTGCGGTGAGGTGGCGGGGAGTGGCAGAGGCGTCAGGGAAAGCGCAGGTGCGGGCGGCCCAGCCGCTTCCAACGGGCTCGGCAGCGGCGTACCCGACTCCGAGTTCGCGTCCCTTGACCACGAGCGTGTCGCCGACGTGCACGGGGCCGAGGGTGTCGCTGTGGCAGTGCCCGGCGAAGACGACGTCGGCAAACGGGCAGGCGGCGGCCAGTTTCAGATCCTCCTTGAAGCCGGAGTGGGACAGCACTATCCAGGCGTCGGCGCGGTGGTGGTGCTCCAGCATCACCTCGCGCAGGGCCTGGGCTGGATTGCTGACGCGGTGGTCGGCGCGTTGGCCGACGGGGATGGTGTGGAACGCCTGCGGGCCCATGACGGCGGTGATTGCGACTCGGCGTCCGCCGATGTCCTGGATGCGTACGCGGTCGAAGAGCGGATTGCCGCTGTCGTCGCTCGTGTTCGCGCACACCGTCATCTGCTGGAGCTGCGGCTCGAAGTAGTGCGGCCAGCCGTGGTTTCCGGGCGCGATGAGGTCGTACAGGGTGGTGAGGGCTTCGCGTTCGATGCGTCCCTTGCCGAGGTGGTAGTAGCCGCTCCCCTCGAAGAAGTCGCCGCAGTCCACGATCAGGCTGTCGGGCCTGGCAGCGTGGAGGTAGGTGAGCATCGGGGTGGCCGAGTCGAACGCGGAGTGGACGTCGGTCGTGGCGATGATCTGCCGGAGTTGCCGGTTCACGGGAGTACCTCGCAGATGTCCGCTCCGAGGGTATGCAGCTTGACGGGCAGGTCGGCGTGGCCGCGGTGGAGCTGTTCGAGGCCGCCGAGCGTGGTGACGCCGTGAGCGGTGAGGCCGGCGATGAGGAGGGCGGAGCCTGTGCGGATGTCGGTGGCCTCCACTCCGGCACCGGTCAGCTGCTGTGGACCGGTGAAGCGGCACTGGGTGGGCGACAGCTCGTCGATCGTGGCGCCCAGGCGGGTGAGCTGGGGCAGCAGGTTGCCGTGGCGGCCGGGGTTGATGTCGTCGGCGAACAGGTGGTTGCCGGGGAGAGTGAGGGCCAGGGCAATCAGCGGTGGTTCGAAGTCTGCGTCCAGACCGCCGGGAGACAGGGATGCAATGGCTCGCAGCGGGCGGCCGGTGGGCTGGGCGCCCTCGGCCTGGACGGCGAGGGTGCCGTTCTGGGCCTCCGCGGGTATGCCGAGCCAGCGCAGTGCGTTGACCAGGGGCGCGATGTCGTCACTGTGTACGCCGAGGATCTGTGCGTTGCCGCCGGTCACCGCGACGGCGCAGGCCAGGGTGCCGGCCTCGATTTTGTCCCCGGGTACCTTCCACACGAGGGTGTCGCCGGAAGCGGAACGAGGCGGCTGAAGCGCAATGATGGTCTCGCTGATCCGGCACTCCCATCCGGATGTCTTCAACGCCTCCACGACGCTCAGTACTTCGGGCGACAAATTCGGTTGCCCCAGGCGCAGCGGCCGATCGGCGACGACCGCGCGGAGGAGGGCAGCGATGGTCGCGCCGCGAGACCGGAAGGGCAACATGATCGACACCGTGCCGTGTCCACCCACGGCCGCCTCTACGAGGTAGCCATGGTCATCGACAGTCGAGCGGTCGCCGAAGCGCTCATACACCTTGAAGTGCTGCTCCATCCCGCGTTCTCCGATGGCGCAGCCGCCCGGCCACGGCAGACGGGCTCGTCCGTATGCGCCGAGCAAGGCCGGAACCAGGTAGTACGAGGCCCGGATGCGGGCAGCGACCTGGGGATCCGGATCCGGCTGCAGTTTGTCGCTCGGCAGGATCACCGCGGTGTGGGGGTCGCTGACCGGGCGGGCCGCATGCCAGCCGGACTGCTGAAGAAGGGTGAGCATCGTCTCGACATCTGTGTTCGCCGGGACATTGCTCAGGTGCACAGGGCGGTGCATGGCCGCCGCGGCGGCCAGCAAGGGCAGGGCCGCGTTCTTCGATCCGTCAACGGTCACCGCGCCGGCAAGCGGAATGCTCGGTCGCACGGCGACCACTTCGGCGGCGACTGGGGGAATGCGTACGGCTGGCAACAGTCAACTCCTCTGTTGGGGTGTATGTGTTGCGACGGCAAGGAGCGGTGCACTGAACGCGAATTCGGCCCAGCAGCGCTTGCCTGAAGGCAGCGGGTCGAATCCGTGGCGGTCCGCGAGTGCGGTGACGAGGAACAGGCCGCGTCCGCCTTCGTCGTCCGTATCCGGCAGGCTGACTTCGGGGATGTCGGAGCTGGTGTCGATCACCGCGATCCGCAGTGCCTTGTTGTTGAGGGCGGCACTGGCCGCGATCGGGCCTCCGGGCGCGTGTCGAACCGCGTTCGTGATCAGCTCCGAGGCCACCAGCTCTGCCGCGTCCAGGACTTCAGACCCCAGGAGGGTGCCCCAAGCTCGTATCTCCTCCGCGATCCGTCGACGCGCGGACGCGGCACCGGCAGATGTGCCGGAGACGGAAATCCGGATGTGGTGCGCTTCCATGAGCGGCCTCCTGGATGGGTTCGGCCGCTCCACGTAACCGCTCCACCGGTCCTTCGAACCAGGACGTGTGCCGGTGCTGCATCGTCTATGCAGAAGCTGCATCACGGCGAACCACCAGTCCATTAGGCTCGGTTGAGCAGGCAGGATCGGCGACGGCGGGAGGAGCTGTGGCACAGATGGCCGAAGCGCAGAGCGAAGCGAGGCGGATCGGTGAAGTGATCCGTCAGGCACGCGTATTACAGCGGCGCTCGCAGAAGGACGTCGCCTCTGTCCTGGGATATCACCAGTCCAAGGTGAGCCGCCTGGAAAATGGCAGGGGCGCGGACGACGTCCGCATGCTGCGCGAGGTCGCGCAGGTGCTGGCGATTCCTACGCACCGCCTCGGCCTCGCCGCCGCTTCGGACATCAGCCCCTCCGATCCCGAGACAGAGGACATGCGCCGCCGTACCGTTCTCGCCGCCGGCATCGCCACGCTCGCGGCGCCGACCATCCCCTGCGCCGCCCACCAGGACCTGGTCCAGTCACTGCTGCCCGGAGCGGCCCGTCTGACGGCCGAACCGGTGCCGGATCTCCAGAACCTGCGGGGCCAAGTAGCCGACGTACGCCGCCTCTTCTGCACATGTGATTACACCCGGCTGGAGGGCGCGCTGCCTGTCTTGATCGGGCAGCTGCGACAGGGCACCAGAGATGCTCCTGGCTCGATTGACCTGTCCGGTCTCCTTGCCACGGCGTACCAGACCTCGGCGAGCCTGCTGCTCAAACAGAGCGACCAGGGCAATGCCTGGCTCGCGGTCGGGCGCGCCATGGCCGAGGCCGAACGCTCCGGCGACCCTGTCGTCCTCGCGTCCAGCGTCCGCGTGCACGCTCATGCCCTGGCCCGCGACAGGCACACCGCCCAGGCCGTCGCGCTCGTCCGCCACACCGCCGACCAGCTCACGGGCTCCTATGACCAGCGCTCCCCGAAGTACCTCGCGGCGCTCGGCCTGCTGCTTCTGCGCGGGGTCACCGCCGCCAGCAGCGGGGGTGACCGATCCGCCACGCAGGACTTCCTCACCGAGGCGAAGGACGTCGCCCGTTATGTCGCGCTCGACAGCCCCGATGCCTGGGCCAACTTCAGCCCGACCAACGTCGCCCTGCACGGACTCAGCGCGGCCGTCGTCTTTGGCGACGCGGGCGTCGCCCTGGACACCGCCCGACCTCTCATGCGCCGCCACATTCCCGTCCCCGAGCGCCGTGCCGCCCTGTGGATCGAGGCCGGCCGTGCCTACAGCCAGCAGGGCCGCCTGGCTGATGGCTACCAGGCCCTCCGTATCGCTGAGAGCTGTGCGGCCCAGGACATCCGACGCCCGGCCGTCCGCGAGCTGGTGGCCGACATGGCCGCCCGCGACCGCCGTCGTACGCTGCCTGAACTGCACCGCTTCAGTCGTCAACTGGGAGTCCCCGCGTGAGTGATCAGCCGGACCGGCAGACCAGGAAGCCCTTCTTGTACGTCGTCGTGTGCGCCTCCGGCATCGCCGGCGATGCCAGCAGGCTGATCACCGCAGCCCAGGAGACGAATTGGGACGTGGGCGTCGTTGCCACCCCGCAGGGCCTCGGCTTCATAGACGCCGAGGCGGTCGAGGCCCAGACCGGCTTCCCGATCCGCTCGGCCTGGTGCTCGCCCGGCGACCCTCGCCCGCTGCCGTCGGCCGATGCCATCGCGGTGGCCCCGGCCACCTTCAACACGATCAACAAATGGGCTGCCGGGATCTCGGACACCCTGGCACTGGGCATCCTGTGCGAGGCGTACGGCTTCGGTATCCCGACGGCCGTCCTGCCGTACGTGAACTCGGCGCAGGCCGCTCATCCCGCGTACAGCCAGAGCCTGGAGCGGTTGAGCGGGATGGGTGTCCTGATCGGCTCGTACGAACCCCATAAGCCGAAGGCTGGCGGCGGGGCGGACCGCTTCCGTTGGGAGGAGGCGCTGGAGCTACTGACTCCCGAGACGCCCGCACCGGCCTGATCAGCGCCGCCGTACTGATGGTGCCTGCGGAGGTGGGGCGGCTGCTGCCGGGTGGATCGGGGCGGCGCGCTGTGCAGTGCCCCGGGCCCTGGTTGCCTGGGCCCGGGGGCCAGGGGCGTGGCGTTCGCTGAGTCGGCGGATGCGCCAGGTCAGCGCGCGAGCGGGGCTGTGGGCGTCATCCAGGGTGCGGTGGCCGAGCGCCTGGTCCAGGACGATGGTCGCGTTGTGTCCGGCTGCCTCCGCTTCGGCGAGGACGGTGGTGAGTGCTTCCCAGGAGGGGTCGTTGAGGATGCGTTCGGCGTGTTCTGGCACGGCCTCCTGGAGGTGGTGAGCGAAGCGGCGCTTCATCTGGGCGCTGGGGGCGCGTCGCGCGAGGCCCGTAAGGATCGGCTCGGAGACCTGCGCGTATGCGGTCTGCAGGTGGACGAGGGCCTGTTCGGATGCCGCCTCCTGCTGGGCGTGCTGGTGTGTGCGGTGCCAGTGCATCGCGAACGCCACCGCTGTGAGCACGGTGTCCAGGAGCATTGCGAACCCGGCCCCGTCGCCGTCCGTGGGCCGGTCGCGCCAGATCGCTTGGACGCTGCGGCGCAGGACGCGGGTGCTGTCGAGGTCGGCGGCGATGCGGGAGCGGGTGGCGCGCTCGAAGATGGTGGCGGCTTCTTCGAGTTCGGCCTTCGCCGCGGCCGGTGCGGTGATCGTCAGGAGGTCCAGCGTCGCGCCGAGCGCGACCAGTTGCCCCTGGGCCGTCGGGTCGTCGTTCTGGGTGAGGTGGTGGGGGATGCGTTCGGTGGCGGCGGTGGCCTGGTGCCACGGGTCCCCCGGCCGGATGATGACCGGATCGGGGCTGGTGATGGCGAGGCTTTTGCGGATCTTGGGGAGGGACAGGTCGGGGGCGAGGGTGGAGCCCGCGTAGAACACCGGCTCGCCCTTGTCGTTGGTGTCGTCGGGCAGGGCGAAGTTACAGCCGAGTGCGTCGCCCGACGGACCAAGCTTGAAGCGCACGGTGACGCCCGTCGCCTCCAGCAGAGCGAAGAACTCGGTTTCGTCGGATGCAGCGGCGATGGCGCGGCGCACCCGCAGCCGCAGGACGTCACGGCTGGCGGCTTCCTGGCCCAGGCGCTTGGCCTTGAAGTGCTCCTTGCTCGTGGGGCGCTTGGCTCCGGTGCCGTCACCCGGCTTCAACCGCCTGAGCCCGTAAACGACTTCGATCTCGCGGGCCTCGCGCTGGACGGCACGCTGGTCGTAGCCGCGCTCGGGGCGGCGGCCGTCCTGGCGGACGAGGGTGGCGGCGATGTGTATGTGGTCGTCGGCGTGGCGGACGGCCACCCAGCGGCAGGCTTCCTCGTCCCCGGCCGGGGCGATGCCGGCGGCGGCCACGATGCGACGGGCGATGTCGGCCCACTGGGCGTCGGTGAGGAAGGGGTCCTCGGGCGCGGCGCGGACGGGGCAGTGCCACACGGTGTCCTTGGGTGCCTTGTCACCGAGCATCTTCACGGGCTGGTCGAGTTGGGTGACGAGCTGGGCCATCGCGTCCTTCTGGTCGCGGTGGGGGCTGCGGCCGGGGTCGGGTGCGAAGCCGTTCCAGGACGCCACGAGGTGCGGGTCGACGTGCTCGTTGGCCCGGCCCTTGCCGAAGAGATAGCCGATCGTGCGGTGCGTGGTGTTCGGGCCCGAACTGAGGATGATCTTGGGTATCACCCGCTCACCGCCCCTCAGTGACCTGAGCGATGGCGGTGTCCAGCTCTGCGACGGTCGCCTCGACGCGTTCCAGGAGCCGTTGGACGGTGACGGTGTGGGGCCAGGCGCCGTCCTTGTTGAGGTGGTGGGTGAGCTGGTTGAGGTTGTTGCCGATCTGGCCGAGTTTTCCGTTGGCTGTCATAAGCGCCTTGATCAAGGCGCGGTAGTCGGCGACGGCTGCGGTGGGGTTGTCGGAGCGGGCGGCGGCGAGCGAGCACTCGGCCACATAGCCGCCGATCGCCATGTGGCTCAGGACGGCGGCGTTCTTCATGAGGGTGAACTCGTCATCGTTGTAGCGGGGGTGGACGCGGCGCTCGCGAAGCTGCTTGTCGCGCAGACGGCGGCGGTGCACGGGCTTGTGCGGCGTGTTCGACGACGACTTGCTTGTCCCCGTCTCGGTCGGCTCCCCCGGGCCGGCCGACTCCGGTGCCGCCTCGGCACCGGATGCATCGGCCCACTGTGGGGCGGAGGCCGGGTAGGGACTCCTTACCCGACAACTTGCTGCGCTGTTGAGGACGGTGGGCATCTCCACTTGAGGGGTGTGAAGTTCATGGTGCGGGTCGTGCATGAGCTGGTTCTCCGGGGACGCGGGGGTGTCGGGTGTTTCGCTGCGCGCAGGCCCGTGCCTCCGTGTTTGCCTGCACGGGGACACGGGGCGCACCGAAAGGGCAGGGCGTGGAGGTCAGGTGGTGCTTGCGGGTGCCATGTCGAGTTCCTTCGGCTGCTGGGAGGGGGCTTCGTCGAGGCCGTCGAGAGACTCGGCCTCGAAGCCGTTGTGCGCGACAGGCTCGGCCTGGCCGGCGCGCTCGGCCCGCAGCTGGTCGCGCACGACGCGGGCTCGGATCTGGCCGATCCGCAGTTCGCTGCGCAGGCGGTCGGCGGTCAGCCGGTCGCTGCTCCAGTCGGTAGTCAGGTCCCGAGCCTCCTCAAGAATGTGGGCGTCGGTGCGGGTGCGGTCGACGGCCGACTCTGCGGCGGCGGTGACCCGACCGGTCGCCCGTAGCGGAGATGTTTCGGTCGATTCCGCCATGGCGGCCGACCGGGGCTCGCGGGTAGCGGGAGCCGACTCGCCGGCCCCGATCGGCTCCGTCGCGGACGTCTCGGCGACTTTCACGGGGGCCGGTTCGGACGCCTGCGCGGGGTCTGATTCGGCCTGGTCAGAGATCGACTTCGAGGGTGCGGGCTGTGCGCTGGCTGGCGAGTTGTCCAACTCGTCAGCTTGCTGGCCAGCCGACTGGGCAGAGGCCATTGGGGCAGAGTCGGTCGATTCGGGGGTGTGGTGCAGCACCTTCGCCACGAGGTCCGATCCGAAGTAGATCGAGCCGACCGGGAGTGAGGTCGCCAGCAGTACAAGGGCCCAGTTCACAGGGTCCCAGTCGGCCAGTCGGCCCCACCGGGTCGACTCGGTGTGCAGGGTCGGTACGAGGCCGTGGACGTAGTTCAGCAGGAGGCTGGAGATCGTGTAGGTCGCCAGGACCCGCAGCGCGAACTTCCGGTCGGTACCGGTCAGCACGAGTGTGGCGATCAGCGCGAGGGCCATCAGCCCGTCGACCACGATCGGGTAGAGCAGGGCGGCGGTGGAGTCGGCGCCGATGGTGCGGGCCACGTCGGAGAGAGCGTTCCACGAGACCCGGAAGGCCATGAGTACGACGGCCACGAGGCCGAGGACAAGGGTGGCGCGTGCGGAGTGTGCCCGGCGGGCATCTTCAGGATCGGCAGCGAGGTGACGCCGAGGCGAATCAGTTCGGCCGAGTAGGGCGGCGATACGGGCAAGCAAGCGGGTACTCCAGGTGGGCTTGGGTAGCGGCCTCGGCGCAGGGGAGAGCGGCGTGGACATGTGGATCGCCTCGTCGCGGGACACTCACTTGCCTCGCGCCGTTCTGGGCGGGGCCGGTCGCAGGCTTTGGCTCGGGGGATGACCGGAGCCCAGATGGCGAGAGAGTGGTCGCTCGGGGTCAGGGGGCGGGGTGGCGTCTGCGGTCTGCGCCGGTGAGGACGACGGTGGTGGTCATCTCGGCGAGGCGGGAGGCGACACGGTCGCCGACGGCGTCGCGCAGGGCGGCGGTCGGCAGGTTGGTGGTGAGGAGCGTGGGGAGGAGATGGGTGTACCGGTGGTTGATCAGCCGGTACGTGATCTCCTCGGTCCACTCCGACTGCTTGGCCGCGCCGAGGTCGTCCAGGATCAGCAGCGGGCAGCGGCTGAGCGTGGCGAGGTCGCGCTCGGCGTCGTGGCCGGCGCGTGGCCGAAGGCGGGCGTACAGGTCGGCCGTGGTGGCTGCCTCCCACCGCAGCCGCACTCCGGCAGTCAGCAGCGACCGCACCGCGCCGTACGCCTGGTGGGTCTTGCCGGTGCCGGTGGGCCCGGCGATGAGCAGAGATGGCCCGAGGGCGATGCCCCGGGTGCCGCTCGGGCCGGGTCGTGCTTCGTGGGTCACCTCGTCGACCCAGGAGGCGACTTGCCGGTGGCCGGCGAGGGCGCCGCGGTAGCGGGGTGGGATACGGCCTTCGGCCAGCTCCAGCGCGGTTACCCGCTCTGAAGGATCCTCGGTGGGCCCGGCGGTGGGGTCGATGCCCCGGTTGACGAGGATCGAATCGAGGCGGGCCGCAACGGTGTTGATGCGCTGCGGTTCACGGCTGGTGGTGGCTGTGGTCACAGCTGGCCTCCGTAGGCCGCCTCGACGTCAGTGGGCGCCGGGTTGGTCCACGCCCGGTGTTGTGCGGCAGCTGGCGGTGAGTCGTTCATTGCCTCGTTGACCAGGTCCGGCAGCAGGCTCACGGAGAGGCCCTTGGCGCGCATGCGGTCCAGCCCGGCCCGGATGTGATCGGCCGAGATGCCCTCGCCGAGCAATTTGCCGATCACCTGGCCGAGGCGGCCCAGCACGTCGCTGGGCGGGCGGTGTTCGCAGGAGGCGACGTACTCGCCGACCAGGTCCTTGGCTGAGACCGAGCCCGAGATGGCGTGCGGCGCGGGTGCGCTTGCGCTCCCCACCGGAGGTGATCCTAGATCCAGGATCCTAGGTCCTAGATCCGGACGTTGAGCCCTCACGTCATCCTCCTGCGGTTGCGGTGAGGGCTCACTGAATCGCTGCTGACCTGCGAGTTCGCGATTCATGGACGGCTCACGCCGTTCGCGTGAGCTTTCACGGTCTCCTCGGTGAGGGCTCACGGCCGGTTTACGGAGGACCGCGTGGACCGGCGTCGCGCATCCAGCAGGTCGGTCGCCCTGGTGGTGTGGGCAGGCTGGGCAGCGGCTGCCGCTGGGCCGGTTGATCTTCTGGTGGCGGGCCCAGGCGACGATGTGCAGGTACCGCTTGCCGTCATCGCCCTCGTAGCGGCAGATGAGATCGGCGCTGTCGAGCTGGTTGAGGTCGTCTTCGACCTCCAGCGGGCCGTGTTCGGGGCGCAGGGACCACAGGGCGCCGGCGATGACGGCGGTCTGATCGCGGAAGCGGCCGTGGTCGTCGGCCTGGGTGAGCAGTCCGAAGAAGGTCCGCTCCGCGTGGACGCTCACCGCCGCGAGCGACTCGGAGATGAAGGCTTCCGGTTTGATGGTGCGTATCCGCGCCATTCCTATCGCCCCGCCTTCGTCAGGCGGGTGGGGGAGGTGGGCGACGAGGATGTGACTACGGCCGTGAGGGCTGTAGCTTGGGGCATAGACGGTTCCTCACCCGGTGGCGTTGTGATCGCCACCGTCTTGATCGTTCAGGTACGGGCGACATCGGTAGGGGACTTCCTGGCCCCCGGCGTTGGCCCGCCGGGGGCTTTTCCATGCGCTCGCCACTTCCGTGGTTTCGGCGCATGGCCAAGACAGCCACACCCGCTCCGCACAAGTCCAGCATTCCGCCGAGAAAGCAAACAGCTCTCGGCGAACGTGGTGTGCACAGCAGCCCATTAACGGTAGACCCGAATCGCCGGTTGACGAAGAAGCGGCCTAAAAGGGGCAACCCACAAACCCATTACGGGGGGAATCCGGCACCTGTCCAGTGGGGTCGGGCGATGCGAGAAGCCCACGTCAAGCGCTACGTAGGGCCCCAACCAGTATGGCGGGTCCGAGCGGTTTGGTCATCGGTGGATTCCGGTCTATGTTGCGCCCCGCGCGGGCCCGAGGGGGACCAGACCTGACAAAAAAGAGGCGCAACATAGCAGCGGATCGCCGGTTAACCAAACCGGCGATCCAGAGCTACAACAGTCATATGAATCCAACGCCTCTGGGAATTGGCCCAGCCGGAATCCGGACTGCCCGCGCCATCGAGCGCACGCGCACGGCACGCGGGCTCGCCCAGCGTCAGCTGGCCGACCGGGTCACCGCGCTTGGCCGGCCCATGACCATCACGATGCTGTCCCGCATCGAGCGCAGACGACGCCGCTGCGACGTCGACGACCTCGTCGCCCTCGCAGCCGCCCTCGACATCTCGCCGCTCACCCTCCTCGCCGAGACGAGCTAGCGAACCGAGCCCTCACAGCACTCCCGGGTGGGCCAACACCCGTCAGCTGCTGCGTACATCACCTCGCCCGTGCCTGAACCACCAAGCCCGGCGCGCCCTGAACCACACCGCCGCGCCGATGAAGGAACCCCCATTGCGCCGAAAGGCCATACCCCCTGCTCTGCCCCGCCTCTACCGATCCGAGGAGATTGCCTCAGCCCTCGGCTGTTCGGTCTGGTGGGTGAAGGACCGTGCCCGCCGACGCCTCATCCCCTTCACCTACATCGGCGGTGCCTACCGCTTCACCGCCGACCATCTTGCGGAGATCATTCGCGCGCACGAGGACGGACCGGCTCGAAAGCCGCACCGCGCCAAGCCTGCCGTGCCGACCGCGCCACAGCCATCCGCCGTGCAGCAGCCCGAGACCCGGACGCCCGCTGTACGCCTCCAGGCCCGGACACCACGCCGCCTGCTCAAGTCCCAGTACGGCCCCGCCGCCTAGCGCAGCCCACACAAGAGAAGGGAGGGATCCGTGGGGTACGCGGAGAAGCGCGCCACCTACTGGCGCGGCCGCTACAAGATCGAGGACGGTAAGTACGGAACCGTCACCGACATGACCGGCGCGGTGGTCAAGTTCGCCACCAAGCGTGAGGCAAAACAGGCGGCAGACACCGAAGAGGTCACGGTCCGGCGCGGCACGTGGCGCGACCCGGGGCTCGGTCAGGAGACGTTCGGCCAGTACGCGAGCCGGTGGTACGCCGCCCAGGACCTGGCCGCGTCGACCATGCAGAACTATCGCCGCCATATCGAGGAGCACCTACTCCCCGATTTCGAGAACAGGGCGCTCGCAAGTGTCCTGCGCACAGACGTCGACCTGTGGGAGAAGAAGGAGAAGGCCGTGTACGCGGCCTCCAGCGTCAAGACCTGGCGCTCGACGCTACACCTGATCTTCGAGGACGCGATCGACGAGGGCCTGATCACCTCGAATCCAGCAGCCAGGCGACGCGGACGCGGCAAGCGTGCGGGTCGCTACCGCGACCGCGGCCCGGAGAAGGTCGTCACCGACGCGCTGGGTATTCTCCTGACCGCCGAGCGGGCCGCCCTGCTGTCCGGTCGGGACGACGAGTTCGTCGCCGTGGTCCTCAAGGGCTACACGGGTAAGCGGTGGGGTGAAGTCGTCGGCCTGGAAACGGAGTTTGTCCGGCCCGGCGGGTTTCGAGTCGAGTGGCAGCTGTACGAGCTGGACACCGGCGAGCTGGTGCGCTGTCCACCCAAGGACGACAGCTACCGGTCGATCGACTCGATGAGCTGGCTGACGTCCCTGGTCGTCGACCACATCGCCCGCACGAAGCCGACTCCCTGCCCCTGCCACGGGAGGGTCTACGTCTTCCGAGGGCAGGGGGCAGCGCGTAACGGTGGGCACCAGGGCGCCAAGCTCGCCGACGTCGCCCGGCTGGCCGGGGTCTCCAACGGGACGGTGTCCAACGTCCTCAACCACCCCGATCGTGTAACCGAAGCCATGCAGGTGCGGGTGGAGCAGGCCATCGCTGATGTGGGGTTCCTGCGGGGCGGCGAGGTGTCAGAACATGCATCCCACTGGCGCCGAAACGGCTTTGCGACCTGGCTGTTCACCCCGGCGGTCTCCGGTTGGTACCCCAAGAAGGCTCCGCAGGAGGCGCGGCCCGTACCGCTGCTGGGCGAACCGTGGCCCGGCATCCCGGTGCGAGGGCGCAACGCCGGCGGGAGGGCCAATGCCTGCTGGCTCCCGATCGCCAAGGGCCTCACCCCTCACGGCCTCCGCCACACTCACCGCACGATGATGGAGGATCTCGGCACCGAGAAGGTCCTTATGGACGAACGTATGGGCCACATCGACGGCTCCGTCTCCGCGCGCTACGCCCACGTCACCGCCGGCATGCGCCAGCGCCTCATCTTGGGTCTGACCGGGCAGTGGGAGGCGGCACTCGACGCCCGGCTGATGATGAGTCCGAGGTCGCCGGTCACCGTGCTTGACGCTTTGTTGCAGAAGAGGGGGCTGATAGTGGGCTAGACACTCCGGCCGCGGGAGCCCGCGCCGAAGCCCAACGGTGCCCCTAGCCGAGCTCCTCTGTCGTCGCCGTGCATGCGGATGCGCCCCCCTGTGGTTGCAGGCGCTGTTCGTTGCTTCGTGGTTGGTCGCACTCGATATAGAGCTGGCCTGCGGGGATCGGCGTGACGGCGCTGAGCGCCTGCTGGGTGTGGGGTCGATGCGCGAGGTGTGCGGTGACGGTGGGGTCGGTGCGGCCGAGAAATGCGAGGTGCCTGATCGCGTGGGCTGCTACGTGTTCCAGTTGGAGGGTGGGCGGTGTGGGGTGGGCGGGGCGGTCGCTGTGGGCGATGTCGTGCGGGTTCGCCAGGGGGAGGGCTGGCTGACCCGGATCAGGGTCTGGGTGGATGAGGTAGGTCAGAACGATGTGGCCGTTATCGGTGGCGCGCCAGCTGGTCGAGTGCACGAGATGGCGATCGTTGTCTTCCTGTAGGTGTGCGAGGAGGCGGGCAGTGTGGTCAGGGTTCGCGTGGCGTTCGAGCGGCGTGATCCGTCTGCGGTAGGCGAAGCCATTGGCCGGGTCGTGTCGCAGAAGCAGCGCTTCGATCATGACCGGCGGACATGTGGGCTCCCGTGCAGGATCCGCACTGTCGCGTTCCGTCGCGGGGGGTACGGCATCGGCCTGCGACCGTGAAGGGCGGGCCGTTCCGCGGAGGCGGGAGGGGGTTGCCTCATGGCCGGTATATGCGTCAGCGCCCATGCCGCGGCTCCAAGGTCGACAGGGCGGGTGACATCCCAGCCCCTCGCCGACCCTATTGCGATTAGCACGCACCTGCATGTTGAGGGCACTGCCGGTTCTGTCCGCTACGCCTGCGGCGGTACAGGGCTGCCGGGGGCGATCGGCTGGGTCGCTTCCCTTGGGGTGAACTGCCACCGGCTCCCCTCGGGAGCGTCGCGGATCTGGATGCGGCCCGCAGCGAGGGCGTCGCGCAACAGGTCGGCGAGATCGTAAGCGCCTTGGGCGCGGAGTCGTCGGCGCAGGTCGAGCAGGGGGTCGGCAATGAGTCCGATGGTCAAGTCCGGTTCCAGCATGCCTTGCTGGGCTGGCTGGGTGAGCTGGCGGATCATGCCGCGCAGGACGGTACGGGCCCAGTCCGCGCCGAGGTCCTCTTCCGTGTCAGTGGCCCATGCGGTGATCACGGTCTCCAGGGCGAGGATCGCATCGACCATGCCGCCTGCGTCGAGCGCCGTGCGGGCGGCGTCGAAGCGGGCCTCCGCGGTAGCCACGGCTTCCTGAAGAGTGACCGGCTGATCGGCGGCGTGCGTAGCTGCTTCAGGCTCGGTGGTGGGTTGCCGGGCGGCGGGGACTCCCCCTTGATCCGTACCGGCTGCGAGGGCTCGTAGCCGCTCCAGTGTCAGGGTGGTGCCTGAGGGGATGAGGGTGCTGACGCCGCGTCGGCGAACGGTCAGCACGCCGCGTCCCCACACCCGGGCGATGGCGGCATCAAGGTCGATGATGAGTGCGGTGTGCTCGTCGATGCCCAGTACGGCGGCCGTGTCGGGCAGCTGCGTTTCCATGGCGGCCAAGCGGGTTTCACCGAGGTAGCAGAAGCGTGTGTCGTGGGTGCCGCCCTCCGCGTTGTCGTAGTGCGGAATCACCGCGACGGGCAGGTCGAGGGCGCCGAGAAGATCCAGCCCATCCAGCCAGACCGGGGTGTGGCCCGCTTTGTAGACCTCGTAGACGGGGAGTGCGGCGAACCCGACGGTGCACGCGGCTGCGGAGGCCATGACCGTCACGCCGTGTCCGCGGCGCACCCGGTCGGCCAGGATCTGGCCCAGCCCCTGCTCCCGCCACCGGCCCAGTGCGTACGAGGGGCTGCCCGGCCCGGAGAACACCCAAGCCGCTCTTCGGACCTGATCGCGTATGTGGTCGAGCGAGTCTCCCGGCACGGTTCCCGCGTCCGCGTCGGACACGATCGTCGTAGTGAGACCGACGCTGCGGCGGAAGTAGTCCTGGGCGCGTGAGGAGATGTCGTCGCGGTTCACCTGGAACCCGTAGGGCGTCTCCAGGATGGCCGCGCCTGGATCGGCACTCAGGTGCGCCACCAGGTCCCGGTGCAACGTCACCATGGTGGGGCTGGTCTCACCCGAGCCCATCAACGCAAGGATTCCCCGATCAGCCTGCACCGCTCGCCTCCCCCTGGGGCGCCCGGCTGCAGAGTCCCGGTGTCTGCAGATCCGGACGGCCACGCAGCAGCCGTATGCGTACCCTGCGGAGACCTGGCTCATACCGGCGTGCGCGCCAATCTCATGTATGCCGGAATCACCGCGCAGCAGTGTTTCGCTGCGGTGTTCGCTGCTCGGCTCCGGTTAGTCTTCGCACGGTGCGCCGGGAAGCCTGGTCGGCAATGTGATCCTTTATGCCCAGGAGCGCCAGTGCTTGGACCCGATACCGTTCCGAACGCCTGATATGGCCGGTCGTCAGTTCCGTGACAGGCTTGCCGCCGTGTTTTTTCGGCTGCCGGGAAGCCGCATCAGAGTGCTGGAGGGCGAAAGCCCCCGTGTCCTGGTGCGGCTGTCCGGCCATGTCGTCGCAGCCAATGCCGAGAAGACGGGACAACGGCTGCGGGACGCGCTGTGGCCTGGAGTGCCGGTACTCGAAGTGGATCTTTCACGTGTGCGGTACGTGAGTGCGGATGGAATTGCGGCCTTCTTTATCGCGTTGAGGGCGGCCCGTGCTAACGGAACGCATCTGGCTATCACCCATGCCCAGCCCCCGGTCCAGAGCGTGATGCGTCAAGTTGGGCTGACTCGGGTGATTGCCGATCCTCACCGGAACCCGCCTCCCGTGCAGGGCTGACTGGTGCTGCGTTTCGGGCGTCACCCGAGGGTGAAATAGCGCAGCCAGATGTAGGCGGCGGAGATGAGCAGGGTTGCTGCGGTGACGACGAGTCCGTACTTGGTGAATTGCCAGAAGGAGATGGGGGTGCCGTTGCGTTCGGCGATGCCGAGGACGACGACGTTGGCGCTGGCGCCGATGGCGGTGGCGTTGCCGCCGAGGTCGGCGCCGAGGGCGAGGGCCCACCACATGACGTGGTCGCTGTCGCCTCCCAGACTGTGGACGAGGTCGGCCGTGATAGGCGCCATCGTGGCCACGTAGGGGATGTTATCGACGACGCCGGACAGGATGCCGGAGGCGCCGAGGATCAGCATGGAGCCGCCCTGCTCCTTGTCGCCGACCGCGTTGGCCAGAGCTTTGGAGACCTCGCCGATGACTCCGGTGTCGATGAGGCCGCCGATCATGATGAACAGACCGGCGAAGAACGCGAGGGTGGGCCACTCGACCTCGGCCAGGACCTCGCCGGTCTGCACGGTGGAGACGGCGACGAGCAGTCCTGCGCCGAGGAGGGCGACGATGCTCGGTTCGAAGTGCAGTACGGGGTGCAGGACGAATCCGACGATGACCAGGGCCAGCACGCTCAGGCCCTGGATGAGCAGGCGCGGGTCGCGGATGGCTTCCTTCTCCTCCAGTTCCATGATTTCGGCCGCGCGGTCTTCGTCGTAGCGGAAGGACTTGCGGAAGAGGAACCGGCACATCGCGATGAGTACGAGCGTCAGCAGGGCCGACAGCGGTGCCAGGTGGACGATGAAGTCGTTGAAGTTCAGTCCGGCGCGGCTGGCGATGATGATGTTGGGCGGGTCTCCGACCAGGGTGGCGGTGCCGCCGATGTTCGACGCGAGTACTTCCGCGATCAGGAACGGCGCGACGGGCAGCGCGAGCCGTTCGCAGACCAGCAGGGTGACGGGTGCGATCAGCAGGACCGTGGTGACGTTGTCCAGCAGGGCGGAGGCCGCCGCGGTGATGATGATCAGCATGGCCATGACCCGGAAGGGTTTGGCCTTCGCCTTCTTCACGGACCAGATGGCCAGGTATTCGAAGAGGCCGGTCTTCTTCAGTACACCGACGATCATCATCATGCCCAGAAGCAGGAAGATGACGTTCCAGTCGATGCCGGAGTCCTGGGAGTAGAACGCCGAGACATCGTCCGTCGCGCCGATCGCGAGCATCAGGCCCGCGCCGCCCAGTGCCGCGGCCACGCGGTGGACTTTCTCACTGATGATCAGGGCGTACGTGCCGACGAAGACGGCGATCGCCGCCCAGCTGTGCCAGTCACTCACAAAGGTCTCCAACTAGGGGTTTTCAAGCAGCTGATGAAGCAGGTGGGACGCGGTGATAACCCCCAGTAGGCGGGTGCTCTGCCGGTCCTTCTCTGCCACCGCCACCAGCGGGCTGCGGACCTGGGCCATGAGGGCGGCGACTTCCAGGGCGGTGTCGTCGGGTGCGGCGATGGGCGGCGGGCCGGCCTTGGCGGGAAGACAGTCGCCCACGCTCCGGCCGGCCAGGGCCCGGCCCAGCCGGTCGGCGTGCTTCTCGTCGATGACCGCGGCGAGGGTGGGGTCCTCGATCACGTAGCCGGGCACGAGTACCTTGACCAGCTGAGATGCGGGCATGACCGCTACGGGGGCTCCCGCCCGGTCCACCACCAGCAGGGCGGGCAGCTTCTGGTCCGCCATCAGGCGCGCGGCGTCCAGAGCATCGCTGTCGACCAGGACCGTCTCGTACTCCACTGCCAGATCACGTGCGCGCATGGTCGTCTCCCTCTTGCTGGTGCGGGCTGCCCTCGGCGTCATCGTCGGCGTCCGGGATTCCCACGAGGTCATTGACGTGGAACATACGGGCAACCGGGACATCGGTGCTGCTGTGCGCCACGATCGAGAAGGCGATGTATACGGCGATGAGCGTGTACGCCTGCTGGGCGTGCGGAATGCCCGACTGGAGCACCAGCAGCCCGTAGACCACGGAAGCGAAGCCCTTCGGCCCGAACCAGGCCGCGGCCAGCTTTTCCCGTCGGTCGATCCGCGTGCCGACCAGGGAGAGCAGCAGGGACGCCGGGCGGATGACCACGATCGCCAGCACCACGGCCACATATCCGCCGAGGGAGAGATCGCCGAACAGATGCGGGGTGAGCAGCGCCCCGAAAACCAGCAGCGCGGCGAACTTGGCCAGTTCGGCGAGCGATTCGCCGAGGGGTTCGAAGGCGCGTTTGGCCTCCGGGGATATGGAGGCGAGGACCGCACCGGCGGAGAACGCGGCGAGGTAGGGGTTGGCGTGGGTGAGATGGCACAGGGCGTAGAGGGTGACCCCGGTGGCCAGTGGCAGTAGCGGCTGGAGTTTGGGCTCCGCCCCGAGCAGCGGCAGGCGGGCAATGGCGTTGACGAGGAGCGGGATCACGATGCCCAGGACCAGACCGAGAGCGAGCTCAGCACCGATCTTCGAGGGCGACGCCTCCGCGTGGGCACCTGCCATGGGGCCGGCGGTGGCGATCAGCAGCAGCACGACGGGCAGGGCGAGTCCGTCGTTCACACCGCTCTCCACGTTCAGCAGCTGGCGCAGCCGGGCCGGAACCTCCTTGCGCCCCACGATCGCCGAGGCGAACACCGGGTCGGTCGGCGCCAGCACCGCACCGACCAGGAAGGACGTCGTCCAGTCCAGGCCCACCAGGTAGTGGGTGACCAGTGCCATGAAGACGAACGCGAGCGGCATGCCCAGGCCCAGGGCGCGGGCCGGGTTCTTCCAGGCGCGGCGCAGTGCAGGGAAGGACACGTGCATGCCGTCGGTGAACAGCACGGCGAAGAGTGCGAGGTCGGCGGTTACGGACACGATGTCGCTGTCCGGCGTGATGTGGATCAGCCCGAGGGCGCCATTGCCGACGAGAGCGCCGCCGGCGAGGAAGAGGAACGAGGTGGAGAGGACAGTACGGGCGGCGAGTCCGGACAGCAGGACCGCGACCAGCAGGGCGACACCGAATACGGCGATGAGTACCACGAGAACAGGCCCCCGATCGGCAGAGCTCTGAGCCGGAGATCCTTGGAGCGGATCTCCTTGCTCGCCGACCAGACTTCCCGGCACACCGTGGTGAACCGTACAGGCTCTTTACCCGTCCTTGGCACCCCTGTGGTCCGCAGAGGTGCCGGGTGCAGCCCTGCCGGGGTCCGGCAATATTTCGGACCGCCCTGTTTCCTGTGCGGGCCAGTTGAGAAGCCGGGCACCGATGGCGGCCACCTCAGCCAAGGTTCGCCCCGCCAGCGGCTTGACGCAGTATCAGCTGTCGTTCGGGCGAGCTCCGTACTGCCGGATTGTGGCCAGCTTCGCCTCGAACTTGGTGTCGTGCCAGCGGGCGGTGAAGGCACCCGGAACCGTGAGCGCCCGGCCCTGAACTCGGCGGACACGCACGTCCGACCACGTGCCACTCCGCCTTGTGCGGCAACGTTTCTCAACCCCCGTAACCTCGCTCCAAAGCACTGACCTGTGCCTGAAGAGGGTGCGTAACTCCATGCCCTGGGAGGTGAGGAGCGTCGCGCCCGTCCCTTGGCTGACCATGGTGATGAGTGCGAGCAGGTCGAGGACGGCGACCCCTCCGATCCACCACCACCGCTCCGGTGCCGGTTCAGTGAGCCCAGCCGCCACCGCCATTCCGGCGAAGGTCAGCATCACAGACCCAGTCCGCCACCAGTACCTGCGGCGCTCAGCGGCATCGAGTCGTATCCATGTGTGAGGTGGCACAGCCCGGATGCTACCGGCGACCGACGCTCCCGCCACCCCCGCTCAGTCGAGCATCGTGACAGCGCGAACGTTGCCCGCTGCGGCAATGGCTCTCCCGACCCGCGGCACGTCGCAGCCGGCCGGTACGCCGCTCAGAGGTGGCCCCGACTTGACAACGTTTGCATAATGCAAATGTAGAGAGAGGGGGCGCCGCGATGATCGGCACCAGAACAAAGGAGACACACGAGGAGGCCGCGCCAGGGGCGCCGCGTACTCGGTCGTGGAAGACTGCCGCTTTTGCAGGGGCCCGCGAGACGCACGGGGGGCTTGCGGTACTCGCCGTGCTGATCGGGGCGGGCGCAGGGCTGGGGTCGGTCGCTTTCCGCTGGCTGATCAAGGTCTTCACGGAGCTCTTCTCCGGGCATGCGGACTACGCGGGAGCGGGGCACGTGGCGAACCCGCATGTGCCATGGCTCGGGCCGTTCTTCGTGCTGCTCGCACCGGTCGTCGGCGGACTGCTGTACGGGCCGCTGGTCGACCGGTTCGCCAAGGAGGCGCGTGGCCACGGCGTGCCCGAGGTGATGCTTGCCGTCTCCCAGCGTGGGGGCCGCATCAACGCCAGCGTCGCGGTGGTCAAATCGCTGGCCTCGGCCCTGACCATCGGCTCCGGCGGGTCGGTCGGCCGCGAGGGGCCCATCGTGCAGATCGGCTCGGCGCTCGGCTCGACGCTGGGCCGGCTGACCAGGGTCACCGAAGGACGGATGCGGCTCCTGGTGGCCTGCGGAGCCGCAGGTGGGATCGCCGCCACCTTCAACGCCCCGCTGGCCGGGGTCTTCTTCGCGATGGAGCTGATCCTGCGGGACTTCGCGATCGAGTCGTTCGGGGCGGTCGTCCTGTCCAGCGTGACCGCGAGCGTGATCGGGCGGGCCGCGTTCGGCAATGTCGCGTTCCTGAACCTGCCCGCCTTCCATGTCGAACACGTCGTCCAGTACGGGCTGTTCGCCCTGCTCGGCGTCGCCGCGGGTGCGGTCGGCATCGGCTTCACACGCATTCTGTACCTGATCGAGGACGCCTGCGACTGGGCCTGGCGGGGCCCGGAATGGCTCCGCCCGGCGGCAGGCGGCCTGCTGCTCGGTGTCGTCCTGCTGGTGCTCCCGGAGATGTACGGAGTCGGATACCCGGTCCTGGAGAAGGCGACCGAGGGCGGATACGCGGCGGCATTCCTGCTGCTCCTGCTCGTGGGGAAGATCGTCGCGACCAGTGTGACCATCGGCATCGGCGGCTCGGGCGGAGTCTTCGCACCCAGCCTGTTCATCGGCGCCATGCTGGGCGCCGCCTACGGGGCCGGAGTCCACGCGCTGATGCCCGGCACGGGCGGCGAGGTCGGCGCCTATGCCCTGGTCGGGATGGGCGCGGTCTTCGCCGGGTCCGCGCGTGCCCCCATTACCGCCGTGGTCATCCTGTTCGAGCTGACCGGCGAGTACTCGATCATCCTGCCGCTGATGCTGGCCATCGCCACAGCGACACTGATCAGCAAGCTCCTCAGCCGCGACACCGTCTACACCCTCAAGCTCAGCCGCCGCGGCATCGACCTGGACGCACCGGCACCCGGTGCGGCCATCGGGTCCCAGCAGGTCGGCGAGGTCATGGAGAAGGCCCCCGACCCGCTGCCCGCGGCCACGAAACTGTCCGCCGCGGCGCTGCTGCTGTCCCACTCCGAGCACGGCGTCCTGCCCGTGTTCGACGCGGACGACCGGTACCTGGGCACCGTGACGGCCCGCGCCGTCGCGGAGGCCCTGGCCGAGACCCCCGACGGCGAAGCCGGAGCACCGGCCACCGCCGGCGACCTGACAGAGCTCCCTCAGCCGATAACAGCGGACATGCCGCTGGCCACCGCCCTGCGCTGCCTGGTTTCCGCGCCCGGCACGGGACTCCCGGTTCTCGACGCCGACCGGACCCGCCCCGTCGGCTGGATCAGCCACCAGAGCGCACTGCGTGTCCTGCACCCCGTACCCGTCTGAGCCCGTCGGGCCCCCGATGAGTTACCGGGGGCCCGACGCCTTCAGGCGGACGAAGGGGATGAGCTCGCCCGCCTGCTGGAAGCCCTGCCGGCTTCCGTCGCTGGGCAGCCCCATGTACCGGCAGAGAATCCGTGCCGCGCGGGGATGCTTCGGTGCGTACTCGGCCATGACCCGGCCGCCCTCCTCCGGGCTCAGGAAATGGGCGGTCACGGCGTGAAAACGGCGGCCGGTCTGAATGGTGGCCTGCGGGGTGTGGCGCAGATTCCGATACCACTGCGCCTCCGGTCCGAAGCCGGATGCCACGGTCCACGTGCGTTGCTCCGGGTCGTGCGTGACGACCTCGATGACGGCCCGGCGCTGCTGCCCCGAGACGCGGCCGGTGTGGACGAGCAGCAGCATCCTCCTGCCGAAGAGGGGCCCCAGGCCCATGCGGTAGAGGCCGACGGGCAGCCTCGCCACCGTCCGGCGCCATCCGGTGGGACGCCTGGGGCGGTGCGGTTCGTCAGGCTGGGAAGTCACAGACCACCTCTCGCATACACCAGTACCGTCGAGCCGAACGCGGTACGACAACGGAGCGACGCACGTAAATTACTTCAGCTAGAAAACCTTTGCACAGTCTAAATGTTGGAGAGGGTGGGCGGTCAATGAGGCGACGGGCAAGAGTGCTGATACGCGCCACGGGCTCATCCTCCGGCGCCCAGCAGGCTGAGACCGCCCCGCGGTCCGCAGCGCTGGAGCCGGCCCTGGCGGACGAGCAGCCTCCCGAATCACCTCTTCTGTGGCTGCTGGCTGTTCTGCCCTTTGCCGTCATGGCGGTGATCGCCCTGGTGGACGTGACCGCGGGACCGAGCGTCGGCCTGCTCCCGATGGTCTCTCTCGGGCCTGCGTTCGCCAGCCTGACCGGTGGGTGGCGGCGTACGGCGTGCATCGGCGTGCTGGCTCTCGCCCTGTGCGCGGCGCTCGGGCTGTACGACGGGCTCTTCGAGGAGCGCCGCGGGTTCACCGCTGTCGCATCCGTCGCCGGCGTGACCATCGCAGGGCTGGCCGCCACGGTGATCCGCCAGCGCCGCGAGAGCGAGCTCGCGAACATGCGGTCCATCGCCGAGGTAGCCCAGCGCGTGCTGCTGCGCCCGGTGCCGCGCGCCGCGGGACACCTGCGAGCAGCCGTCTCCTACACCTCGGCCGTCGCGGAGGCCAGGATCGGGGGAGACCTCTACGAAGTGGTCACCGCACCGACCGGGGTACGCGTGATCATCGGCGACGTCCAGGGCAAGGGCCTGGGAGCAGTCGAGACCGCAGCGGTGGTGCTCGGCGCCTTCCGAGAGGCTGCCCACGACGAACCGGACCTGACCGAGGTCGGAGCCAGAGTGGAAAGGGCCGCCGACCGCGCGCTGAACGGGGAGAAATTCGTCACCGCGATCATCGCCGAGATCAGCCGGGAACGCGGAGCGGTATTCCTCAACTACGGCCACCCGCCGCCCCTGCTCGTACGGACCGAAGGCACGGCCGTCTTCCCGGAGCCACCGGAGTACGCGCTGCCGCTGGGCCTGGGCATCCACGGTATGAACCCGCCGCAGCCCTTCCAGGTGGCCTTCGGCCCCGGAGACCAGTTGCTCCTCCACACCGACGGCGTCACGGAGGCCCGTGATCCGTCCGGAACGTTCTACCCACTGGGCGAACGAACCGGGCTGCTCAGGGATCCGGACCTCGACGTCGCGCTGGAAGCCCTCCACCAGGACCTGCTGGACCACGTAAAAGGACCGGTACACGACGACGCTGCCATGCTGCTGCTCCGCTACCGTGCATAGCACAGCGGGCCCAAGCAGACAGGGCCCGGACGCCGCGCGGTAGAAGAAGGAATCATGACCGAGCACGCTCAGCCCGCGCCAGGCATGGCCGACGTCGACGCCGTCGCCCGCGCGGTACTGACCTCGTCCCGTTTGCTGGTAGCCGTCTCAGCCCGCTCCCTCGCCGCTGTCGAAGACCGGGTCACCCTCCCGCAGTTCCGGCTGCTGGTAGCCCTTTCGACCCACGGGACCGCCAAACTCGTCGTCCTCGCCGAGCTGCTCGGTGTCAACCCCTCGACGGCGATGCGCATGCTGGACCGGCTCATCACAGCAGGGCTGGCGGACCGCCGCATCAACCCCGAGAACCGGCGCGAGACCCTCCTCGGCCTCACCGATGAGGGACGTCAGCTGGTGGAGGAGGTCACAGCCCGTCGCCGTATGGAGATCACCACCATCGTCGAGCGGCTCGCACCCGAACAGAGAGCGGCCCTGATCGACGCGCTGACCGCGTTCGCCGAGGCCGGGGGCGAACCCGCGGCCCCCGACGACGACGTCTCCCTGTACCCGCTGGGCTGGGCCGGCACGCAGGCAAGCCACGCCCACTGAGCCCAGGCACACGACGGCTCGACCGTGAGCCCTGGTCGGCCATGAACGCGGCAGCCGGGCGGTCTTCCGCTTGCACTGAGATCTTGCACGTCCTTATCGCTCAGGACGAAGTGGAGCCGGCTCCTCACGGCGGCCTCGCAGATTCTCGGCATCACGCGGGTGCGACGTGTCGGTAGGCCCCATGGCGTGCTCCTGCCGAAAGGCTCCAAGGATGATCCACGCCGTACTGCACGCACTGTCGATCACAGGTTCCATGACCTGGGAGATCACCTGGGCCCTGATCCTGGGCTTCATTCTGTCCGCGGTGGTCCAGGCCGTCGTCCGTAAATCCACCGTCGTGTCCCTGCTCGGCGACGACCGCCTCCGCACCCTCGCCATCGCCGCCGGCCTCGGCGCCGCCTCGTCCTCGTGCTCCTACGCCGCGGTGGCCCTGGCCCGCTCGCTGTTCCGCAAGGGCGCGAACTTCACCGCCGCGATGGCCTTCGAGATCGCCTCCACCAACCTCGTCGTAGAACTCGGCGTCATTCTTGCCCTCCTGATGGGCTGGCAGTTCACTGCGGCGGAGTTCGTCGGTGGCCCCCTCATGATCGTCGCCTTGGCCGTGCAGTTCCGTCTGTTCCTGCGGGACTCACTCCTGCGCCGGGCAAGGGAACAGGCCGAACGCGGACTAACCGGAGCCATGGAAGGCCACGCAGCGATGGACATGTCAGTCCAGCGCGAGGGCTCCTTCGTCCGCCGGCTGCTGTCCCGCGAGGGCTTCACCTCCACCAGCCACGTCTTTGTCATGGAATGGGCGGCGATCCTTCGCGACCTGGTGATCGGACTGCTCATCGCGGGAGCCATCGCAGCCTGGGTGCCTGACTCGTTCTGGCGCACGTTCTTCTTCGACGGCCACCCACTGGCCTCCAAGCTCTGGGGCCCGGTCATCGGCCCACTGGTCGCGATCGCCTCCTTCGTCTGCTCGATCGGCAACGTGCCCCTCGCGGTGGTGCTGTGGAAGGGCGGGATCAGCTTCGGCGGGGTGGTCTCCTTCGTCTTCGCCGACCTGCTGATCCTTCCGATCCTCAACATCTACCGGAAGTACTACGGCGGAAAGATGGCCCTGTTCCTGCTCGGCACCTTCTACCTCGCCACGGTCGCGGCCGGCTACATCGTGGAGTTCGTCTTCGCGGGGCTCCGTCTCATCCCCGACCAGGCCGATGCCAGAGTCCCCATGGATGGCGTCACCTGGAACTACACCACCTTCCTCAACATCGCCTTCCTCCTCCTGGCCACCGCTCTCCTCGTCCGGTTCTTCCGTACCGGTGGGCAAAGCATGCTCCGGATGATGGGCGGCGCTCCCAGCTCCGGGCACGACCACGAAAGCCCTGACAACGGCCACAAGGATGAGCACCACATCCATGATGCTGATGATCGTGGAGACCCCGGTCAGTCCTGACACTTCCGCGAGGCTTGGCAGCGCGGGCGGAGCGCAGATGGCTCGGACAGCACCACCCCAGCCACGGGATGGGTTCTCAGTTGGGCTATGTGGCTGACATGCGTCCGGATCGATCGCGCAAGCCGGAACAACTCAACAACTGGGCGTGAAGATCGATGGATGACCGGATCTCTTGTTGCAGTGGTACGGGACGGTGGGCGCCGTGGCCGGGGGCAGTGACGGCAGTGACGGCAGTGGCGACGACCACGTTCCGCGGCCTGTTCCGCCCGCGACCGGTGCGACCCCCTGGAGGCCGGAGTCGGGAACTGACGCCCGGCCGCGGAGCGGGCTGCTCGGCCGGGCCCGGGTCCTGGCCGGTACGGCGCCGCCCGGACCCTTCCGTCCCGCGTTCTGGCGCAGTCCGATCCGCGGGCCGTGGCTGACGGCGGTCCTCGGCCTTGTCCTGCTGTTCGGTATCACGGTCGTGTTCGTCACCGGCCTGCTGTCGTACGCCGCCTACAACCCGAACCTCGGGGCGCTCAACGACAAGACGCCCGGCAAGGGCCTGCTGGGCTTCTACCTGTTCACCTGGCCCACCCACCCCTACTGGCTCTACCGCCTCACCCAGGGCGTCCACGTCACCCTCGGGATCGTCCTCATCCCGGTGGTCCTCGCCAAACTGTGGTCGGTCATCCCGAAACTCTTCACCTGGCCACCCGCGCTCAGCCCCTCCCACGCCCTGGAACGCCTCTCACTGATCCTGCTGGTCGGCGGTGTCCTCTTCGAACTCGCCACCGGCGTACTCAACATCCAGCTCGACTACATTTTCCCCGGCTCCTTCTACACCCTGCACTTCTACGGTGCCTGGGTGTTCATGGCCGCCTTCGCCGCCCACGCGGTGCTGCGGCTGGGGCGGATGTGGCGGGCGGTACGCTCCCGCACCGTGCGCTCGGTCCTGACCACCGACGTGGCGCACACCGCACCGGAGCCGCCCGACCCGTACGGGCTCGTCGCCCCCGCACCGGCCCGCCCCACCCTGAGCAGACGCGGCGCGCTCGGACTGGTCGGCGCCGGATCGCTGGCCCTGCTCGTGGTGACCGCGGGGCAGAGCATCGGGGGCTCACTGCGCCGCACTGCCCTGCTCGCCCCGCACAACCGCGACCCCCTGCACGGCCCCAACGGCTTCCAGATCAACAAGAGCGCCGCCGCCGTCGGCATCAGAGCCTCCGACATCGGCCCCGGATGGCGCCTGGAGATCCGCGGAACACACAGACTCGCCTTGACCTATGCACAGTTGCTCGCCATGGAACAGCACACGGCCCGGCTGCCGATCGCCTGCGTGGAGGGCTGGTCCACCGACGACCAGCACTGGTCGGGGCTGCGCCTGGCCGACCTCGCCGCCCTCGCCGGGGCGCCGCACGCCACCAGCGTCCTCGTCGAGTCCGTACAGCGCACGGGCGCCTTCCGCCGCGTGCTCCTGGCCGGAAACCAGATCAGCAACCCGCTCTCGCTGCTCGCCCTGCACGTCAACGGAGCGCCCCTCTCCACCGACCACGGCCACCCCGCCCGCATCATCGTTCCCGCGAACCCCGGCGTGAACAACACCAAATGGGTCCGCCGCCTCACCTTCCGGACGTGACCATGAGCCTCTTCTCGCGCCGCTACGGCGCCCACCCCGTCCATCTCCTGGTCATGGCCTGCTGCTTCACCGTCGCCGGATACGCCGCGGTGCAGCTCCTCATGGGCCGCACCGTCGCCGTCGCCGTCTGGTTCATCGGTGCCGCGCTGCTGCACGATCTGGTCCTGGTGCCCGTCTACAGCGCCGCGGACCTCACCGCCCAGACCGCGCTCCCGCCGCACAAGGACCGCAAGGACCCTTCGGCCGGGCGCCGCCTGCTCAACCACCTGCGCGCCCCGGTGGCCCTGTCCCTGCTCCTGCTGCTGGTCTGGTTCCCGCTCATCCTGCGCAGGTCGGCCCCGTACCACCAGGACACCGGGCTCTCGGACAGCGTCTACCTCGACCGGTGGCTGCTGATCACCGCCGGGCTGTTCGCCGCATCCGCCCTCGCCGCCCTGATCAACATGGCCCGCCGACGCCACCGGACCCGCCCGCCGGTCTCCCCTGCGGAGCATCCCGGGCGGGAAGAATGAGCCAGCGCAGCGGTGGACAGTACACGTCCCCGTCACTCGCCCCCGAGGCGATGCGGGACCCATCGACACAGCAGTCCGCGGACGTCTACGTCGGTCCGCTGGATCTCTACGCCGATGCGCTGCACACCGAACAGCCGAAGCTCAGTCTCGGCTACCCCGACGGTCGGCAACTGCCTCTGGAGGTTCATCGCTGGCGGCAGGCAGCCGACGCCACGGACGAGGCTCTCCTCGACCACTGCACGGGCCCGGTGCTCGACGTCGGCTGCGGGCCCGGCAGACTCCTCATCGCACTGGCCCGACGTGGTGTTCCGGCTCTCGGAGTCGATGTCACCCGAGCTGCCGTGGACCTGGCGACGGCAGCAGGCGCCACGGTCCTGCACGCCTCGGTCTTCGACCCTGTACTGGACGAAGGCCACTGGCAGACCGCCATCCTCGCCGACGGCAACATCGGCATCGGCGGCGATCCACCGGCACTCCTGCGCAGGATCCGCCATCTCCTTGCCCCCGGAGGCACGCTGCTCCTGGAGACCGAACACGGCGACATCTACGAACAGGAACATCAGGTCCGGCTCGACGACGGAAGCGGACGACGCAGTGCCCCCTTCCGGTGGGCCCGGGTAGGAACCACCGCGGCCCGCACCATCAGCCTCCGGGCCGGATACCGCCCGCGCCAAGCATGGTCGGTCGGCGAACGGAACTTCCTGGCCCTCACCCGCTGAAGGCCCCCAACCCTCCCGCCATCGGGGACTGCCGCATCGGGGGCGAGGACGACAGCGTTTCGACCGGGAGCGATTTGCGTAGAGCCCTGCGCGAGGCGCTACCGCCCGACCCACAGGGTTATGCCGAGCCATTCAGCGTGGCGAGGGCCGCGCGTGCTTTGGGCGCGTACAGCGGGCTGAAGTGGGGGTTGATGCTCAGGGCCTCGGTCAGGTCTTTGCGGGCCGCCGTGGTGTCGCGGAGTGCTTTTTCGATCATGCCTCGGTGGTAGTGGAAGAGGGCGTTGCGCATGCCGGGTGCGAGTGCCTGGTCGGCCTCGTCGAGGGATTCCCGGTCTCGGCCGTTGACGTGGAGGGCCCAGGCGAGTGCGTCGTGGGTTTCCAGGAAGGGGCGGGTCTTGAGTCCTTTGCGGGCGATGGACAGGGCTTGTTGTGGGTTGCCGTGGTCGGCTTCGAAGAGGGCGGCGTCGGAGTCGAGGGCGACGCCGTTGGTGGTGAAGAGCTGCTGCTCGGCCCGGAAGATCCGGTACTGCTCGTCGGCCTGCTTGGTGCGGCCCAGGGACTGGTAGAGCTCGCCGAGCTGGAGGATGTACTCGGGTTGGGGAACGCGCTGCACCGCTCGGGTGAGGTCGGCGATAGCGGCGTCGGTCTTGCCGAGCGCTGTCTCGGCTCTGGCCTTCGCCTGGAACAGGGCGGTGTAGGAGGGCGCGACCCGCAGCCCCGCTTCGGCCTCTTTCAGCTCGGTGGCCGGATCCCCGTTGTTGAAGGCGAGTTCGCCGAGGTAGTAGTGGGCGAACGCCTGGTCCGCCGGGCCGGCCGAGTCGTTCAGAGCCCGGCGCATGTCGGTCTTGGCGGTCGCGACGTCGCCCCGCAGTTCAGCGACGTAGGACGCGCGGGACAGCGAGGGCGCTCCGGGCTTGAGGTCGACCATCCGCTGGGTCGCGCCGGCTGCTTCGGAGTAGCGGCCGAGCTGGGTGTACGCGTCGGCGAGTGTCCCGTACAGCGGGGAGCTGTACGGGTTGACGGCGACGGCTTGCTCGGCCCAGTCCAGGGCTTGGGTGAAGCGGTGGCGGCCCGCTTCGAGTGCGGCCATCCCGCCCATGGCGGTGAAGTTGTCCTTCTTCTCGCTCGCCAGTGAGCGTGTGAGGACGCCTTCGGCCTTGGGGTAATAGGTCGGGTCGGCCGTGGATTTCGCCTGCTGGACGTAGTCCAGGCCGAGAGTCGCCAGGGCCACGGCATCGTGTGGGCTCGTGCGCAGGTGCTGTTGGAGCCCGGTGATGTCCGCCACCAGCGGGTCGGCGCCGGCGGCGGGGCCGCTCGCCGCGCTGGATGACCCTGCGCTCCGGTCGCCCTGCGTTCCGTTCCAGGGGGCGAGCGCGAGTCCGCCGCCGAGGAAGAGGCCCACGCCGAGGACGGTGACGGTGCCGGCTGCGAGCAGGGTACGGCGGCGCGAGGGGCGTCGGGGGCCAGAGGTGTTCAATTCCCGCTCCGGGTGGGGGTGGTGTGTCCTGGGGTGGTGAGGGTGGCGTAGACGACCACGTTGTCGCGGTATCCGCCGTGCTCCCGGTCGTAGGTACCGCCGCAGGTGATCAGCCGCAGCGTGGGGGCTCCGGTGGTGACGTAGACCTGGTCGTCGGGGAAGTCGTTCTTGTCGTACTGGCGCAGTGCGCGGACGGTGAAGGTGACATGGGAGTGGTCGGCGCGGTCGATGGTTATCCGGTCGCCGGGGCGCAGGGCGGAGATGTCGTAGAACGCGGCGGGGCCGGTCTGCGAGTCGACGTGGCCGACGAAGACGGCTGCTCCTGGGTCGCCGGGGCGGGGTCCGTCGTGCCACCAGCCGACCTGGCCGGGATCCTCGGGGGCGCCGAGGTGTCCGTCCTGGCCCACGTCGAGGCCGGTGAGGGAGTGGTCCAGGCTGATGCCCGGTATTCGTATTCGCTCGGGAACGGCTGCGGGCGATCCGGGTGAGGTCGGTGCGGTCTGCGGCAGGGGGAGGGCCCCGATGTCGGCCGCGGTGCGGTGGCGGGCCGGTTGGGCGCCGACGAGCGCGGAGGTGCCGGCGCCGGCCAGGCCCATACCGGCGGCGACGGCGATGGCCGCGACCAGCCGCCGGGGACGCGTGGGGCGGAAGCGTCGGACGCGGCGCGGCCGCCCGCCCTCCACGGGGGAGGGCGGGCGGCCGGGTTCGGCGGGGGTGCTCACATCCGGCTCGCACGCCGACGGCGCAGGACCAGTGCTCCGGCCACGGCCAGCAGCGCGCCACCGGTCAGAGCCGTCACGGCCACGACGGGGAAGCCACCGGTGAGGGCGGTACCGCCCAGCCCTGCCCCGACGCCACCGTCGGGGTGCAGCGAGTCGGCCTGGTTGACGGCGGCCGTGTTGGGCAGCGCCACGTACGGGAAGGAGGACGTCGGCTGCCTGTACGGGGCATCGACGCCGTCCCCTGCGGCGAGCGCCGGCACGATCTTGCCGGTCTGCGCGGCGCCCTCAAGGGCCTGGAGCTCGATGTCGACGACGTCGTCGTTGAGACGGCGGCCGTTCGGGAAGCCCGCCAGGTCCTTGGCGAGCACACCGAGCCGGTTGGGGTTGGCGGTCGCCGGGACGGCCATGTTCAGCCGCAGCTCCTCGGACGGCACGAACCCGCTCTTCTTCACATCCCCGTTCAGCAGCTGCGAGTTGAGGTCCGCCTGAATGGGACCGCACGCCTTGCAGATCCCGGAGAGGAAGATCTCGGAGAGATCCTTACGGGGAGTCGCAGGCGCGGGGACGCCGTAGATGCTCTGGATGAGCTTGGGCACGATCGGATCGAGGACCGCGTTCACCACCGGTGTCACCGTGTGGTCGACGTCGGGGGCGATCGAGTTGAAGGCGTCCTTGTACTTCAGCGGCACGACCACCTCATTGACCAGAGGATTTCCGAGCCGCGAAACCTGGTGCCAACCGCTCTGCCCCTGGTCGGGCGAGGGCGGGCCGCCCTTGGAATCGCTGCCCACAGCCTGCGAACCCTCATTGCCCTTGCTGCTCTCCGCACCCTTGCCGGAGGAGACGGCCGCACCCTTGCGGTCGGTGGTGGACCACACACCGATGACGGGGTTGCGCTTGGCGTCGCCGTTGAGCGCCAGATCCTTCTTGGGGACCTGGAGGGCGATGGTGTTGACGTTGTACCCGGCGAGCGTGTTGTGTCCACTCTCCTTGAGGTTCCCGCCGTACAGCAGGTCGAAGATCCGCAGGTCGAGGAAGAACGGGTCCGATGCCTGTCCGGCGTAGGTCTGGCCGCCGTTCGGCAGCGACACCGTGGCCTGCTTGCGCAGCGACGCGTAGTCAGGCATCGACGCCGGGCCGACGTTCGAGGGCGCGGCGGGCGCGTCCTTGACCAGCGTCCGGGTCAGCCCCTTGGCATCGGTTGAGGTCAGGGTGTATGTCTGGCGGAAGTTCAGAGTCTCGTCGTTGAGGGTCTTCACGACGCCCGTGTTGTACAGGAACTGATTCGCGGAGTCGCGGATGTGGTCGGTGAACGCCCAGGTGTACGTGGTGTCCGGCTTGCCGTTGCCGTCGCTGTCGATCTTGATGTTGTAGCGCGCGTCGTTGGCGAACGGGTAGAAGTTCGGGCCGCCGTTGGGCTCCTCGAACGGGATCCAGTTGGCCACCAGTGTCACGGTGTCCGCGTTGTCCGGGCTGGTGAAGGCGTACACATCGGTGTTGTCGGCCTTCGGGTCGCCCGCGGTCAGCGGCGCCTCGCGGTGGCTGGAGGCGGAGCTTACGCCGGGCGCGAGCCCCGCGACAGTGCCGGCTGTGACCAGAGCGAGTATGCCGACGGACGCCAGGACGCCCTCGGCACGGCGGACCGTGGGCCTTCTGAGAGGCAGACGGAAGGGCTGCATGATTGATCCGTTTCCGGTGGAGCCGTGCCTCCGGTAACGGGGGTCGCGGCAGCGTGCGGGAGGACGCTCGAAGCCCCACACGGACCACCTCGGGCGAGCCCGACGCTGACGTCGGTACTCAGCAAATGCGTCCGCAATGCGGCTTAAGCTACGAATAAATCACCATGAATGACACCAGGCCGCCACGCTTGAGAGCCGAACGGGGGCACTCCGAAGCCCAAATGGGCCCAGTTCGCGGTCGGCGACCACGGGAGTGATGCCGCGAAAGGGGTATCGGCACGCGTCTTCCGTGCGCAGAGCCGTATTCCACTTCCTTATTGCGAGTCTTGCGCAATAAGGAAGTGGGTGCACCTCTTCACCGGCTGCGTGGGTGACATGAGGGCTGACCGGGTGCTCGAAGTGCGCCACGCGAGTGGAGAAGCTGCTCCCACCGGCGCGCGTACGGCAGAACCGGTAAGGAGTCAGGTCATTGCGCCCGGCAGCCCGCCCGGTGTCCGGCTGCCATGAGTTACGTCTCGCACTCGGTCCTTGCGGCCGTAGCGGTCCCGGACCGACCGGCACGGCCCACCCCCGACGCCTCAGGAGGCAGCTCATGACCTACCGCCCTCTCCCAAGGCGAGTGGCGGCTGCGGTCTGCGGTGTCCTGTGGCTACTCGGCGTATCGGCCCCGGCCGCGCAGGCTCACCCCCTCGGTAACTTCTCGATCAACCGCTACACCGGATTAACTCTGCACCCGGACCAACTTGACATCCTGGCCGTCACCGACACCGCGGAGATCCCCACCCTCCAGGCCGCACCCCGCGTCGACACCAACGGCGACGGCACCCAGAGCCCCGCCGAACGCGCCGCCTGGGCGTCCGCCCGCTGCGTTGAGACAGCCGACAGCCTGCAGGTTGCCGCCCCGCAGCGGCTGCACTGGAAGGTCGCGTCGGCCACTTTCGCGTATCGGCCCGGACAGGCCCGCCTGCGTACGAGTCGCCTCGAATGCCGCCTCAAGGCGCCCTTGGACCTGACTGTCGGCCCGGTGACGCTGCGGGTCGCGACCGGCGCGGACCGCACCAGGGTGGGCTGGAACGAGATCACCGCGAAGGGGCAGGGAGTGCAGCTCAAGGACTCCTCCGTCGCCCAGACGTCCTCATCCGACGAACTCCGCAACTACCCACGCGACTTGCTCCAGACACCGCGCGGAGACTTCCACGCGCAGATCACCGCCGTCGCAGGCGACGGCCCGTCGCTCACCGCTGCGGCTGGATCCGGAGCCGGACAGGACGGTGGGCTCACCGGGCAGGTGGAGGCGCTCTCCCGGCATTTGACGTCACTCGCCGGGGCCCAGCGCCTGACCGTACCGGTCGGGCTGCTGGCAGTCCTGCTCTCCGTCGTCCTGGGCGCCGGACACGCAATGCTGCCCGGACATGGCAAGACCGTCATGGCCGCGTACCTGGCCGGACGGCGGGGCAGTACCCGCGACGCCATCACCGTCGGCGCCACCGTCACCATCACCCACACCGCCGGAGTTCTGGTCATCGGGTTGTGCCTGACCACGTTCTCCTCGCTCGCGGGCGACTCCGTACTGGGCTGGCTCGGCGTCATCAGTGGTGCACTCGTGGCCCTCGTCGGGGCAGGACTACTGGCCGACGCCGTACGGCGCGCACGACGAACCACCCCGCCCGGCCGCGTGGTTGATGCTCCATCACCCGCCGACCTGCAACCCGCGCTGGTCGGCGCGACCGGTCAGGCAGAAGCGGACCTCACCGCCGACCTCCCGCACGGCCACGACCATCTCCACACCGATCACCACCACGGTCTCGCGCACGAGCCGGACCAGACCCACGCGCAGGAACAGCATTCCGAACCCGCCCACTCCCACCCGCATCACGACAGCGCGCACGGCCACACCCACGATCACAGCCACGGACATGCGGTGCCGCACCGGCACGGCCTGCTCGGGCGCCCTCACACCCATGCACCCATCAGCGCCGACGCTCAGCCCTTCACTCTCCGCGGGCTGATCGGCCTCGGCATCGCCGGCGGCCTGGTCCCCAGCCCCTCCGCCCTGGTCGTACTCCTCGGTGCCATCGCCCTGGGCCGCACCGCCTTCGGCGCCACCCTCGTACTGGCGTACGGCCTCGGCATGGCAGCCACACTCACCGCGGTCGGCCTGCTGCTCGTCAAGCTCGGCAGCAGAGCCAGCAGCCTCACCGACCGCCCGCTGTTCGCACTCGTCCGACGCCTGGCCCCGCACATGGCGATCCTGACCGCCCTCCTCGTCCTCATCGTCGGACTCGGCCTGATGGTCCGCAGCCTGCCACCCGTCCTGTGACACCTGGAGCCCTCGTGAAAACTTCCCGCTACGCGTTCCTCGGAGCTCTGCTCGCCGTGCTGGTCCTGACCGGCTGTTCGTCCGAGCATGGCGGCTCGTTGGACGCCCAGTCCGGCACTCCGTCCCCCAGCTGTCTGGTGCACCAGAAAGATGAGCCCGCGAGCCGCTACACCGCAGGCACCCGCTCCGATCCGCGCTCCGTCCTGGAACTGATGCGCTACTACACAGCCAACGGAAAGAGGGCCTATTGCGACGGCAAGCCCCCCACTCGCACCGACCAGCAGTGGGTGGATCTCTACAGCAGACTCGGCGGGGAACCCAGCCACCTGTCCACGAGGGATCGCCGAACACCGTGAAGTCGACGGGCCGGCCTGAACCTTGCACTCGGGCCTGCTGACGTCGTCGATGTACCCGTCAGCGCTCACTCGGGGCCTTCTCCTCTGGGAAGCTCTTCCTGTGGACAACACGACGAGTGAAAGCGTGCATGCGACATCGGGCGAAGTGTCCGACCTTAGCCCCGAGGTACTGCTTGCCCGTGTGGCGGAGGGCGATCAAGAGGCGTTCGCTCAGCTGTACCCGCTGATCGCAGGGCCTGCGCTGGGGCTTGCGCGCCGGGTAGTGAGAGACGAGGCGCAGGCGGAGGAGGTCTGTCAGGAGGCGCTGACCGAGGTCTGGTGCAAAGCACCCCAGTTCGACCCATCCCGCGGTGGTGCCTTCTCCTGGGCCATGACGATCACCCACCGCCGCGCCATCGACCGAGTCCGTTCAGTGCAGGCATCAGTCGATCGCGACCGCCAGGACGCGCTTCGCCAGCACCAGCCCGCGTTCGACGAAGTCAGCGAGGAAGTTGAGATCCGCCTGGAGCGCGAACAGGTGCGGCGCTGCCTTCAGGCGCTGTCGCCGCTCCAGCGCGAATCCGTACTCCTCGCCTACTACGACGGCTGCACCTACCGGGAGACCGCCGAACGGCTGGGCACGGCCCTGGGCACCATCAAGACCCGGATGCGTGACGGACTGATCCGCCTCCGCGACTGCCTCGGTGTCGCCTGATCAAGCTGCTCGGATTCGCGAACGCGTAGGTCTTGGCTGGGCAGCTGGTACCCGACATCGCTCATCGGAGATCGTGCGCTGGGGAGAAGCCGACCAAGATCTTCTCCCAGATTTCTCCCAAACGATCTCCGGAGACGCAGGAAGGGCCTGACCCTCAGAGAGAATCAGACCCTTGACCTGCTATTTCAGCTGTCGGGGTGGCGGGATTTGAACCCACGACCTCTTCGTCCCGAACGAAGCGCGCTGCCAAGCTGCGCTACACCCCGATTGTCGCTCGCGTGGCGGCGACATCAGTTACTTTAGCGGACCCGTGGCCTGAGACGAAATCCGGTTTCCCCTGGCGGGCGGGTGGTGCCGGATTCCGTACGCGGGGCCGGCCCTACCGCCTCGCGGTGAGCGTCAGCAGCGTGGCCTCCGGGGCGCACGCGAAGCGCACCGGGGTGTAGCGGTTCGTGCCGCAGCCCGCTGAAACGTGCAGGTAGGAGCGGTTGCCGCCGGACTCGTGGGCGGAGAGGCCCTTGACCCGGTCGGTGTCCAGGTCGCAGTTGGTGACCAGCGCTCCGTAGAACGGGATGCACAGCTGGCCGCCGTGGGTGTGGCCCGCGAGGATCAGGGGATAGCCGTCCGTCGTGAACGCGTCCAGGGTGCGCAGATACGGCGCGTGCACCACCGCCACCGAGAGGTCAGCGCCCGCTTCCGGGCCGCCCGCCACCTCGGCGTACCTGTCCCGTTTGATGTGCGGGTCGTCCAGACCGGTGAAGGCGATCTCCATGCCGTCCACCTTCAGCCGGCCGCGCGTATTGGTGAGGTTCACCCAGCCCGCCGCGTCGAAGCCGTCCCGCAGGCCCTCCCACGGGTTGTGCACCACGCCCACCGCCGGTGCCTTGCCGTTGAGGCCGTGCTTGCCCTGCGCCTTCTCGAAGAGGTAGCGGGCCGGGTTGCGGAACTTCGGGCCGTAGTAGTCGTTCGACCCGAACACGTACACACCCGGGAACTCCATCAGCGGCCCCAGCGCGTCCAGGACCTCCGGTACGCCCTCCGGGTCCGAGAGGTTGTCCCCGGTGTTGACCACGAAGTCCGGCCGCAGCCCCGCCAGGGACTGGAGCCAGCGCTGTTTCTTGCGCTGGCCGCCGACCATGTGGATGTCCGAGACCTGGAGGACGCGTACGGGCCGGGCGCCGGGCGGCAGTACCGGCACGGTCACCCGCCGGAGGCGGAACGAGCGCGCCTCGAATCCGGCGGCATAGGCGATGCCTGCCGCGCCAACGGCCGTGATTCCTGCGGTGACTTTGAGGGGGATCCCATAGCGTGCGCGCATACCTCCATCGTCGCAGACAGCGGGTCACCGCAAAATCTGCGGGCGGTGCGGAGGCCGTACCTGCGACACTTGGCCGCATGACCACGCTCAAGTCCAAGCTGCACGCAGAACTCACCGAGGCCATCAGGGCGCGCGACGAGCTGCGCTCCTCGACGCTCCGGCTGACCCTCTCCGCGATCACGAAGGAAGAGGTCTCGGGCACGTCGGCACGTGAGCTGACCGACGACGAGGTGCTGAAGGTGATCGCCAAGGAGGCGAAGAAGCGCCGAGAGGCGGCCGAGGCCTTCGAGCAGGGCGGCCGCACCGAGAGTGCCGCGCGGGAGAAGGCGGAGGGCGAACTGCTTGCCACCTATCTGCCGAAGCAGCTGAGCGACGACGAGCTGAGCGCGATCGTCACGCAGGCCGTCGACGAGGCCAAGGCCTCCGGAGCCGAGGGGCCGCGTGCCATGGGCGCCGTCATGAAGATCGTGAACCCGAAGGTGGCCGGGCTCGCCGACGGCGGCCGGGTGGCCGCCGAGGTGAAGAAGCGGCTCGCGGGCTGACCCGGACAGCCACCCGCTCGCGCGCACCACGAAGCACGCCACAAACGGCACCACAAAGTGCACGCGGAGCGCACCGCGGAGAAACGGGACGCACCGCAGAAGAACGGGAGGGGCGCCCGGTGAACCCACCGGGCGCCCCTCCCTGCGTCATCGCACCTACCGCGGCATCCGCCGGGTCGTGCCGCTATCTCCGGTGGTGGCCGTCGTTGCCACCGATGAAGCCGGGCGGGAACGAGATGCCGCCACCGTCTCCGGGCTGGCCGCCGTTCCCCTGGTCGCCGCCGTCCGTACCGCCGTCGGTGCCCCCGCCGTCGGTTCCGCCGTTGCCCTGGTCGCCGCCGCCGCTGGGGGCGTGGCTCTTGCCGCCCGAGGAGTGACCGCGCGGGACACCCACCTTGTTGAAGGACGGCGTCTCCGACGGTGACAGGGCGCCGGTCATCGCTGTCTTCCAGATGGGGCCGGGAAGACAGCCACCACAGACCTCGTCGTAGTAGTGGCCGCCGATGTTGATGTTGGTCATCGGGATCTGCCGCGCTCCGTCGCTGCCGACCCAGACGGCCGTGGCCAGGTTGGGCGTGTAGCCGACGAACCACGCGTTCTTGCGCTCGTCGGTGGTACCCGTCTTGCCCGCGTTGTCGCGGTCGGTGAGTCCGGCCTGCTTACCGGTACCGTCCGCGACCACGCCCTTCAGCATCTGGTTGATGGTGTCGGCGGTGTGCTCGCTCATCGCCGAGGCGCAGGTCGACTTCGGCACCGGGATCTGCTTGCCGCCCGGCGCGGTCACCGACTCAAGGGCGATCGGCGAGCAGTACGTCCCGCGATTGGCGAAGGTGGCGTACACCGAGGCCATCGCCAGCGGGGTCGACTCCTGGCCACCGAGAGTGGTGGAGGGCACCGTCTGGAGCGGCTTGTTGTTGCCGCGGATGTAGCCGACCTTGTTGGCCATCGAGATCGTCTCGCAGAGGCCGGTCTTCTGCTCCAGCCTCGCGAAGTACGTGTTGATCGACTTGCCCAGCGCGCTGGTCATGTCGAAGGTGCCCTTCTCCGACGTGAGCTCGTTCTCGACCGACCAGGGGCTGCTGTCGGCCGGCTGGTTCTGGCAGTTCCTGAAGCTCGTACCGGGAAGGGAGATGTGCGAGCCCGTCGTGAAACTCTGCGCCGGGCTGATGCCCTTCTCCAGTGCGGCGGCCGCGGTGATCGGCTTGAACGTCGAGCCCACCTGGAAGCCCGCGTACGTACCGCCCATCTTGTTGTCGACCGAGAGGTTCAGCACCGTCTCGTGCTTCGACGGGTCCAGGCCGTACGGACGGGACTGGGCCATCGCGAGGATCTTCCCGGTGCCCGGCTGGACCTGCACCACCGCGTCCGCGATCTTGTCGTCCTCGTTGACCCGGGAGGTGGCCGCGACATTGGAGGATGCCTGCGCCTTGGGATCCAGGGTGGTCTTGACGGTCAGACCGCCGACCGACCAGAGCTTCTGGCGCTCCTCCTTGGTCTTGCCGAACGCCGGATCCGTCAGGAACACCTTGCGGACGTAGTCGCAGAAGAAGCCCGCGCCCTTGACCGCGGTGATGCACCCGCTCTTGGGCCTGGTCACCTTCAGCTTGATCGGCTCGGCCATGGCCTTGTCGGCCTGGGGCTGCGAGATGTCATGGACATCGGCCATCCGCTGCAGCACGGTGTTGCGCCGCTTGGTGGCCTCTTCCATGTCGTTGATCGGGTCGTACCGGCTCGGCGACTGCACGAGACCGGCCAGCAGCGCGGACTCGCCGATCGTCAGGTCCTTCGCGGACTTGGAGAAGTAGCGCTGGGACGCCGCCTCGACGCCGTACGCCTGCTCGCCGAAGAAGGTGATGTTGAGGTAGTTCTCCAGGATCTTCTTCTTGCCGAGCGACTGCTCGACCTGGATCGCGTACTTGAGCTCGCGGACCTTGCGGCCGAGGCTCTTCTGCTGCGCCTCGGCGACCTTGGTCGGGTCGTCGCCCGCCTCCTCGACGAAGACGTTCTTGACGTACTGCTGGGTGAGGGTCGACGCCCCCTGGGCCGCGCCGCCCTCCTGCGCGTTGCGGTTGAGCGCGCGCGCCACGCCCTTCACGTCGATCGCGCCGTGCTGGTAGAAGCGCGCGTCCTCGATCGCGACGAGCGCCTTCTGCATGTACGGGGAGATGTCCTGGAGCTTCACCACCGTGCGGTCCCGCTCGTAGACCGACGCGAGCTGGTTGTTGTTCGCGTCCAGGATCGTGGTCCGCTGGCTGAGTGGCGGTGTCTTGAGGCTGGCGGGGATGTCGTCGAATCCGTTGACGGTGCCCTTGGCCGCGAGCCCCAGCGCTCCGGCTGCCGGCAGCGCGATGCCCGCCAGTACAGCTCCGGAGAGCGCGGCGACACCGAGGAATTTGGCGGCCTGCTGGGTCTTGGTGAGACCCCCGCCGGAGCGCTTCTTTGGCATGAGGGCAGCCTACGTTGTGGAGAAGGAGCAGCTTCATTCGCCGGACACGCGGATATGCCTTGGCCTAAGCTGCACCTAACTGTCACAGCAGTGCCCTCCCGTATCAAGCCCCCTGGCGCGATGTCACCCTCCCCGAATGGGGTGAATGCGCGTCCGAATGTGCCGCATGTGTAACCCGGCGTCCGATGTGGCGTGGATGAACTGCCCTGGTTCGCCCGGGTTGTCAGGAATGTCCTGCGCTCACTCCGTTGGGTGATCTGCCGCGTACGCATAGTCCGTTCGGACCATTCAAGATTGGGCCCGAAGGGGGTGTTGCGCTGTGCCCACCTTCCGTAACGTCCTCAACTGGCAGCGGTGAATATGCCGCTGCCGCCGTGGGGGAGCCTCGAATTCGGGAGAGGACGGCGCCGGGATGGGCTGGGTAACTGACTGGAGTGCGCAGGCAGCCTGCCGCACTACCGATCCGGACGAACTGTTTGTACAAGGGGCAGCGCAGAACAGGGCCAAGGCGGTGTGCACCGGATGCCCGGTGCGTACGGAGTGCCTGGCCGACGCGCTCGACAACCGCGTCGAGTTCGGCGTGTGGGGTGGCATGACCGAGCGGGAACGGCGCGCACTGTTGCGCCGGCGTCCCACCGTCACCTCATGGCGTCGGCTGCTGGAGACCGCACGCACCGAGTACGAGCGCAGCACGGGCATCCTGCCCGCGATCGTCGCGGACGACGAGGCGTTCGAGGAGACGTACGCAGCCGTGGGGTAGCCCACGTGAGAGGGACCTCAGGGGCCCCGTTGGGCGGAGCGCGCGATGGGCGCCGCGCGCACCCCGGGGCGAGCAGGGCGGACTCAGGCCGGAGAACGACCGGTCGCGAGGCGATCACCGATGGCCCGGAGCCCTGCCAGGTCATGGACATCACCGGGCAGCGCGGCCACCTCGGCCACGGCCACCTCGGGGTGGAGCGCCGTGAAGCGGTCGCGGGTGCGCTGCTCACGGGCGAGCACCTGCATGCGTTCGGCGTGCAGTCGGAGCAGGCCGGCGGTCAGTGCATCGACCGTCGGCTCCGGCATGGCTCCTGCCGGCTCGGGTGCGGCGTCTGGCGTGTCGGCCTCCGGGGAAGTCTCAGCAAGCTCAGCAGATCCAGCAGGCTCAGCAGGTGTGCCGGGCTCGCCGGTCTCTTCGGCCTCTTCGGTTTCTTGGGCCTCTACGGGTGCACCCCCGTCTGTGGCGGTCTCCGCGTGGGGCGTCTCGGGGGATGTGTCAGCGGTCTCGGCAGGCTCGGCGTGCTCCGCGGTTCCGGGCTCGGGAGAGGGGCCCGTGGAGTCACGAACTGCTTCATTCCCGGCCTCCTGATCCACAATGCCGCCGGCTTCAAGATTTTCCGCGGCGGCCAGCGCCCGCTCCGCCGTGAGCCGCGCGGCCCCGCTGCCGTGCACCCGGTTGAGTACGAGGCCGGCCAGCGGCATTCCGTCGGCGTCCAGCCGCTCCACGAAGTACGCGGCCTCCCGCAGTGCGTCCCGCTCCGGCGCCGCGACCACCAGGAAGGCCGTGCCGGGCGCCTGGAGCAGCCGGTACGTGGCGTCGGCGCGGGTGCGGAAGCCGCCGAACATGGTGTCCATCGCCGTGACGAAGGTCTGCACGTCGCGCAGGAACTGACCCCCGAGCAGCTTGCCGAGGGTGCCGGTCATCATCGACATGCCGACGTTGAGGAACTTCATCCCGGCCCGGCCGCCGACCTTCGCCGGGGCCATCAGCAGCCGGATGAACTTGCCGTCGAGGAACGACCCGAGCCGCTTCGGCGCGTCCAGGAAGTCGAGCGCCGACCGCGACGGCGGGGTGTCCACGACGATCAGGTCCCACTCGTCACGGGCCCGCAACTGGCCCAGCTTCTCCATCGCCATGTACTCCTGCGTGCCGGCGAAGCCCGCGGAGAGCGACTGGTAGAAGGGGTTGTTCAGGATCGCGGCGGCCCGCTCGCTGTCCGCGTGCGCCTCGACGATCTCGTCGAACGTCCGCTTCATGTCCAGCATCATGGCGTGCAGTTCACCGTCGCCGGTGGCCTTGATGCCCGCCACCCGGCGCGGGATGTTGTCGAGCGAGTCGATGCCCATGGACTGGGCGAGCCTGCGTGCCGGATCGATGGTCAGCACGACGGCCCGGCGCCCGCGCTCGGCCGCCCGCACCCCCAGTGCGGCCGCGGTCGTGGTCTTGCCGACGCCGCCCGAGCCGCAGCACACGATGATGCGGGTGGCCGGGTCGTCGATCAGCGGGTCGATGTCGAGGAGGGGCACGCTGTCCAGGGTCATGACGTGGTGTGCCTCCGCAGTTCGGTCGCCAGCTGATAGAGCCCGGCCAGATCCATTCCGTCGCCGAGCAGCGGGAGTTCGTAGGTGGGAAGCCCCAGTTCCGCCAGTACGGCGCGCTGTTCGCGCTCCAGCTCCACCCGCTCCGCGTGGTCGGCGGCCTCGGTGAGCAGCGGGGTCACCAGCTTCGCCGCGCCGCTGACGCCCGCGCGGGTCAGCGCCTTGGCGACCTCCTTGCGGCGGTCGCCCGACACGGTCCGTACGGTCTGCTCGTCCAGGAGCGCGGGGCGGACCATGTTCACGATGACGTTCCCCACGGGGAGGTCGGCGGCGCGCAGTTCGGCGATGCCGTCCGCCGTCTCCTGCACCGGCATCTCTTCGAGCAGCGTCACGAGGTGCACCGACGTCTCGGGGGACTTGAGGACGCGCATCACGGCCTGCGCCTGGTTGTGTATGGGCCCGATCTTCGCGAGACCGGCCACCTCGTCGTTCACGTTGAGGAACCGGGTGATGCGGCCCGTCGGCGGTGCGTCCATGACGATGTGGTCGTAGGCGAAGCGGCCCTGCTTGTTCTTGCGGCGTACGGCCTCGCAGGCCTTGCCGGTGAGGAGCACGTCCCGCACCCCGGGCGCGATGGTCGTGGCGAAGTCGATCGCGCCGAGCTTCTTCAGGGCCCGGCCCGCGCTGCCCAGCTTGTAGAACATCTGGAGGTAGTCGAGCAGGGCGCGTTCGGCGTCGATCGCGAGGGCGTACACCTCCCCGCCGCCGGGTGCCACGGCGATCTTCCGCTCCTCGTACGGGAACGCCTCCGTCTCGAAGAGCTGGGCGATGCCCTGGCGGCCCTCCACCTCGACGAGGAGAGTGCGCTTGCCCTCCGTCGCGAGGGCAAGCGCCAGCGCGGCGGCGACCGTGGTCTTTCCGGTCCCGCCCTTGCCACTCACGACCTGAAGCCTGCTCACGTATTCGAGCCTAACCAGTCGGGCACGGTGGTACGCCCGAGGCGGTCAGTGACAGCGGCTACAGTCGCCGTATGGCCAAATGGGAATACGCGACTGTGCCGCTGCTGGTACACGCGACGAAGCAGATTCTGGACACCTGGGGCGAGGACGGCTGGGAGCTCGTCCAGGTCGTGCCCGGACCGAACAACCCCGAGCAGCTCGTGGCGTACCTCAAGCGCGAGAAATCCGCATGAGCGGGGCCGTCGAAGCGCGCCTTGCCGAGCTCGGGCTGACGCTTCCGGACGTCGTACCGCCGCTGGCCGCGTACCAGCCGGCCGTGCGGTCCGGTGTGTACGTGTACACGGCGGGCCAGCTGCCGATGGTGGAGGGCAAGCTTCCGCTGGTCGGGAAGGTCGGCGCGGAGGTCACCGCCGAGGACGCGAAGGACCTGGCGCGTACGTGTGCGCTGAACGCGCTGGCGGCCGTGAAGTCGGTCGCCGGTGACCTGGACCGTATCGAGCGGGTCGTGAAGGTCGTCGGATTCGTGGCTTCGGCCCCGGACTTCAGCGGTCAGCCCGGCGTGCTCAACGGCGCGAGCGAGCTGCTGGCCGAGGTGCTCGGCGACCGCGGTGTGCATGCGCGCAGCGCGGTGGGCGTCGCGGTGCTGCCGCTGGACGCACCGGTCGAGGTCGAGATCCAGGTCGAGCTGAAGGCGTGAGGGCTCGCCGGCGGGGGGCGGCTGAGGGGCCGCAGGGCTGAAGGGGCTGGGGCTCGGCGTCGGCACGCGCGGGCGGGCGCCCTGTCCACCTCTCGGGCCGGCGGGTGCCCCACCCACGCCTCGGACCGGCGGGCATCGCGTCCACCCCTCGAACATCGACGCGAGAGCGGTTAGCCTCCGGCCATGCCCCAAGGTCAGTGGTACCCGCCGGAATGGCCCGACCGTATCCGCGCCCTGGCGGCCGGCGAGCTCACCGCCGTCGCACCGCGCAGGGCCGCGACCGTCATGCTGCTGCGCGACACCGCGGCCGGTCCCGCCGTCCACATGCTGCGCAGACGCGCCTCCATGGCCTTCGCCGGAGGCGCGTACGCGTATCCGGGCGGCGGTGTCGACCCCCGCGACGACGACCGCCCGGTCGGCTGGGCGGGGCCGCCGCGTGACGTGTGGGCCGCGCGGCTCGGCGTGGACGCCGCATCCGCCCAGGCCATCGTCTGCGCCGCCGTCCGGGAGACGTACGAGGAGGCCGGCGTGCTGCTCGCGGGCGAGACCGCGTCCACCGTCGTCGGCGACCTCTCGGGCGACGACTGGGAGGCGGACCGCGCCGCGCTCGTCGACCGCGACCTCTCCTTCGCCGACTTCCTGGACCGGCGGGGGCTCGTCCTCCGCTCCGACCTGCTGGGTGCGTGGGCCCGCTGGATCACCCCCGAGTTCGAGCCGAAGCGGTACGACACCTGGTTCTTCGCGGCCGCGCTGCCGGACGGGCAGCGCACCCGCAACGCCTCCACCGAGGCGGACCGCACGGTCTGGGTCAGGCCCGTGGAGGCGGCCGCGGCGTACGACAGGGGGGAGCTGCTGATGATGCCCCCGACGATCTCGACGCTCCGCTCGCTCCAGCCGTACGGGACGGTGGCCGACACCCTGGCGGGCGCGGCGGAGCAGGAGCTCGCCCCGGTGCTGGCACGGGCCCGGCTGGAGGCCGGTGAGCTGGTGCTGAGCTGGCCGGGTCATGATGAGTTCACCCGGCGGCTTCCGGCGGCCGGGACGCCGGAGTGACCGGCCGGGTCCCCGAAGCGACGGCCCGCGTGACAGCCCGAGTGACAGACCGAGTTGCGGCCCCAGTGACGGCCAGGACGACAGGAGCCCCCGCGTGAGTGATGCCGCAGCCCTCCCCGGCCAGCCCAGGGGCGGGGTCCTGTCCGGGCCCGCCACCTCACGGGCAGTCAATGTCCTGGCGCCGAACGCGTCCGCGATGACGCTCGACGGCACCAACACCTGGATCGTCGCCGAGCCGGACTCCGACCTGGCGGTCGTCATCGACCCGGGACCGCTCGACGACACGCACCTGAAGGCCGTCGTCGCGACGGCGGCGGGTGCGGGCAAACGCGTCGCGCTGACGCTCCTGACGCACGGCCACCCGGACCACGCGGAGGGCGCGGCCCGGTTCGCCGAGCTGACGGGGACGTCCGTACGGGCGCTGGATCCCGCGCTGCGCCTCGGTGACGAGGGACTCGGAGCCGGGGACGTCATCACCACCGGCGGCCTGGAGCTCCGGGTCGTACCGACGCCGGGGCACACCGCCGACTCGCTCTGCTTCCACCTCCCGGCCGACCGGGCGGTGCTGACGGGCGACACGGTCCTCGGCCGCGGGACGACGCTGGTCGCGCATCCGGACGGACGGCTCGGCGACTATCTGGACTCGCTGCGGCGGCTGCGCTCGCTGACGGTGGACGACGGGGTGCACACGGTGCTTCCGGGACACGGGCCCGTACTGGAGGACGCGCAGGGGGCCGTCGACTTCTACCTCGCGCACCGCGCCAACCGGCTCGCCCAGGTGGAGACGGCCGCCGAGAACGGCTTCACGACGGCTTCGGAGGTCGTCGCGCAGGTGTACGCGGACGTCGACCGGTCGCTCTGGCCCGCGGCCGAGCTGTCGGTACGGGCGCAGCTGGAGTACCTGCGGGAGCACGGGCTGATCTGAGCGGGGCGGCCGAGGGCTGAGCCTGCGCGGACCTACGTCGAGGGGGCGCCCCACTCCGGGGATGCTGTTGGTCAATTCCGTCCCTGGTGCTTCGCCCCGTCGGCTGGTTGGTCGGCGGGGCGAAGTTTTGCGAAGTGGCTGACGCGGGTGCGGGCTCGTGGGGCGTCGGTGTGGTGGGCGTCGATGCGGATGAGGTTGATCGCGGCGCCGGTGAGTTGGTGCTGGAGGCTGGTTTTCGTCAGCCCGCGGTAGCGGGTTCTGCGCAGGTCGCAGCGCCCGACTGCTTGGGAGATGGTGCCTTCGACGCCGGCGCGGACCTGGTAGCGCTGCTTCCAGGCGTCGGTGTGCTGTTCGGCGCGGCGGTCGTGGATCGCCTGGTGTTCCTCGCGGGGACGCAGCATGATCTCGCGGCGTTGTCCGGTGGGTGAGCCCAGGCAGTCGGTGCGGTGCGGGCAGGGGCGGCATTCGCTGTGGCGGAACCGGACGCGGATCACCGCTCGGCCGCCTGAGTCGGTGCGGGGATACCACTGGGTGGTGGTGACGTCGCCGGGGCAGGTCACCTGTTCTCCCTCCCAGTCGATGGTGAACGCGTCAAGGCTGTAGGGGCCGTCGGACTGGGTGGTGGTGTTGTCGGCGAGGGGTCCTTGCAGGTCGACGCCGTGGGTGTGGCGGGCGGTGACGATCTGGGCGGCATTGGGGTAGCCGGCGTCCACCCAGTGCTCGGCTGGCAGGCAGCCCCGGTCCGCCAGGGCCGCGTGGATGTCCGCCGCCATGATGCTGTCGGGCACGGTGGCCACTGTGGTGGCCACGTTGGTGATCAGATTCGGGACACCGGGCTCGCAGGTCTCGGTGAGGTGGACCTTGTAGCCGTCCCACATCGTGTCCCGCTTGACCCCGACACGGGCCTCCGGGTCATAAGGGTTGACCAGGCGCAACGCGCCCGGCGGGCGGTCTTTTGGGCCCCGTCGCCTCACCTCGCCCTCCACCCGGTGGAAGTGCTGGACCCAGACCTGGCGCAGGATCTCCACCTCGTCCAGTGCGCGCACGGCCGCGGGCGCGTCAGCAGCGAAGACCGCTTCCAGCAGGAGGGTGCCGTCCCGCCCGATTCGCGACCCCACCTCGTCCCGCTTGGTGCGGGCCTTGGGGAACCTGGTGTCCTCGGCCCTGGCCGCGTAGTGCCTGAACCAGTCCGGCTCCGCAACCTCGGACAACCAGCCCGGAGCGGCCTGAGCCAGCGCGTTCAACGCCGCCCGCAGCGTCTCGGCCACCTGCTCCAGCCAGCACAGTTCACGCGCCGACGACAGCACATGCGTGGAGTCGGTACGGGCCCGGCCCGCGCTCTTCAGCAGCCCCTTCTCCCGGGCGGCAGCCAGCACACCATCCAAGACACGGCGCCCGCCATCCGCTCCAGCCAGCCGGTCCCGGAACTCCGACAACACCGAGAAATCGAAGCCCGGATCGTCCAGCCGCAGCCCGAGTGCGTACTTGTAATCGATCCGTGCTCGCACCGCCTCCGCGGCCTGCCGGTCGGTCAGTCCTTCCACGAACTGCAACACCGACACCAGCCCCAGCCCGCCCGGCGACCAAGCAGGCCGGCCCCGCGAGGCAAACAGGTCCGCGAACTCCTCATCCGCGAACAGCACCCCCAGCTCGTCCCGCACCCGGATCGCCAGACTCCCCTTCGGGAACGCGGCCCGGGCCACCCGCACTGTCTCTACCGGAATCTCCCCCGGCCCCTTCGGCTGCATCGACATCAACATCCACCCCATACGACAACGTCGGCCTTCAAGACCACAACCAGGTCTTGAAGGCCGACGTCACGCAGAGGGACGGAATTGACCAACAGCATCCACTCCGGGCGGGCGCCCCCTCAATGTAGGTACGGGCTTATCTACGGGCGGAACGGGCCGGGCTAGCGGGACCGCTTCGCGAGGCGCTCCACGTCCAGCAGGATCACCGCACGGGCCTCCAGCCGGAGCCAGCCACGGCCGGCGAAGTCGGCGAGGGCCTTGTTGACCGTCTCTCGGGAGGCGCCGACCAGCTGGGCCAGTTCCTCCTGGGTGAGGTCGTGGACCACGTGGATGCCCTCTTCCGACTGCACACCGAAGCGGCGTGAGAGGTCGAGGAGCGCGCGGGCGACCCGGCCGGGGACGTCCGAGAAGACCAGGTCGGACATCTGGTCGTTGGTCTTGCGCAGGCGGCGGGCGACCGCGCGCAGCAGCGCCGTGGCCACCTCGGGGCGCACATTCAGCCAGGGCTGGAGGTCACCGTGGCCCAGGCCGAGCAGCTTGACCTCGGTCAGCGCCGACGCCGTGGCGGTACGCGGGCCCGGGTCGAAGAGGGACAGCTCGCCGATCAGCTCGCCGGGGCCGAGGACCGCCAGCATGTTCTCGCGGCCGTCGGGGGAAGTGCGGTGCAGCTTTACCTTGCCCTCGGTGACCACATAGAGGCGGTCGCCGGGGTCGCCCTCGTGGAAGAGGGCGTCGCCGCGGGCGAGCGTCACCTCACTCATCGAGGCGCGCAGCTCAGCAGCCTGCTCGTCATCGAGCGCCGCGAAGAGCGGGGCGCGCCGCAGAACGTCGTCCACGAGTTCTCTCCTTGTCGACCTGCTCAGGGAACTGGCTGGTTCCCATCATGCCGGACGGGTCAATCAGTGTGATCAGTCACAAGTTTGACGTACTGACGCTGCGGCTTGTGCGGGAGGGGGCCGATTGGGTTGGGAATTGGCTGTGACCGGGGCGGTTGTCGGTGTCTGGCTCTAGGCTGGCCGGGTGTCCAAATCGCCGGTGAGAGCAGAGGGTCAGGGGGCTGAACGAGTGTCTCCGAGCCGTAATTCTGCTGTGGGCGAACAGTCGCCCACCCGGGCGAAAAAGGCCGCAAACGCGATGAAACCGGTGAACCGGTGAAGGGGGCCGAGATGGCAGAGGCGGCTGGACCGGCGGAGGAAGCCGGGAAGCAGGTTGCGAGAACGGCCGCGAAGAGGGCCGCGCCCGCACGGAAGGCCGCGCCTGCTGAGAAAGCTGCTGCGGCTAAGAAGACTGCGGCGGCAAAGAGCGTTGTGCCCGCGAAGAAGGCTGTGCCCGCGAAGAAGGCCGCGTCCGTGAAGAAAGCCGCGCCTGCCAAGAAGGCTGTGCCTGCGAAGAAAGCCGCGTCCGCGAAGAAGGCCGCGCCTGCCAAGAAGGCCGTGACGGGGAAGAAAGCCGCGCCTGCCAAGAAGGCCGGGCCTTCGCCGGACGCCGTCAAGATTCCCCGGTCCGAGTCCCACGCCGCCCTGGTCCGCCGGGCGCGCCGGATCAACGACGAGCTGGCCGAGGTCTATCCGTACGCCCATCCCGAGCTCGACTTCGAGAACCCCTTCGAGCTGCTGGTCGCGACGGTCCTCTCCGCCCAGACCACCGACCTCCGGGTCAACCAGACGACGCCCGGACTCTTCGCGAAGTTCCCGACACCGGAGGACATGGCTGCGGCGGACCCCGAGGAACTGGAGCAGATCCTGCGGCCGACCGGGTTCTTCCGGGCGAAGGCGAGGTCGGTCCTGGGGCTGTCCACCGCCATCAGGGACAACTTCGGCGGTGAGGTGCCGGGTCGGCTCGAAGACCTGGTGTCGCTGCCCGGAGTCGGTCGGAAAACAGCAAATGTTGTTCTCGGCAATGCTTTCGGAGTCCCGGGAATCACTGTGGACACCCATTTCGGACGGCTGGTGCGCCGCTGGAAGTGGACCGAGCAGGAGGACCCGGAGAAGGTCGAGGCGGAGATCTGCGCGCTCTTCCCCGAGAGCGACTGGACGATGCTCTCGCACCGGGTCGTCTTCCACGGCCGCCGGATCTGCCACGCCCGTAAACCGGCCTGCGGCGCCTGCCCGATCGCGCCGCTCTGTCCTTCGTACGGCGAGGGCGAGACGGACCCGGAGAAGGCGCGGAAGCTGCTGAAGTACGAGAAGGGCGGGCAGCCCGGACAGCGGCTGAAGCCTCCGGCGGACTATCCCGGGCAGCCTGCTCCACCGATGGCGGCCGGGTGACGGCGGCGCGCACCGGCCCACAGGGCCGGAGTCACCCCGGCGTGCGGAACAGCCCCGGCGTGCGCAATCAGCCCGGCTTGTGCGAGCACCCCGGCGTGCGGAATCACCCGTCCGTGCGGAACGATCAGGCCCGCCGCAGGCGTTGGAAGGGGCGGGGGTGCCGATGACGCGCGCTGGAGAGAGACACACGGACCGGACTCAGGAGAGCCCGGTCGCCGTGACGCAGTCCGGGCTGCCCGAATGGCTGGCACCCGTGGCGCGCGCGGCCGACACGGTGCGTCCCGAGCAGCTCAGCCGGTTCCTGCCACCCGAGAGCGGCGGCGGGCGGCAGTCCGCCGTGCTGGTCCTCTTCGGCGAGGGCCCGGCCGGGCCCGAGCTGCTGCTGATGGAGCGGGCCTCCAGCCTGCGCTCCCACGCGGGACAGCCCTCCTTCCCCGGCGGTTCCCTCGACCCCGGCGACGGTGACCCGCAGACCACCGGCCCGCTGCGGGCGGCGCTGCGCGAGGCTCAGGAGGAGACCGGTCTCGATCCCGCGGGCGTGCAGCTCTTCGGCGTGCTGCCCCGGCTCTACATCCCGGTGAGCGGCTTCGTCGTGACGCCGGTGCTCGGCTGGTGGCGCGAGCGCACTCCGGTCCGGGCCGTGGACAGCGGCGAGACGGCCCGGGTCTTCACGGTTCCCGTGGCGGATCTCACGGATCCCGCCAACCGGGTGACGACTGTGCACCCGCGCGGTCACCGGGGCCCCGCATTTCTGGTCGAATCCGCCCTGGTCTGGGGCTTCACTGCTGGCGTGATCGACCGAATTCTGCACTTCGCGGGCTGGGAACAGGCCTGGGACCGCTCCAGACAGGTCCCGCTCGACTGGCGCGCATGACAGGGTGGCCGACGTACTGGGCCACTCGGGCGACGCTGCGAACCACTGCGGCTCACCGACGGGCCGCACCACCGGCCGGCGGACCGTGACCGGCGGCGACGAAAAGCGAGGCTCCCGACGGTGAACGTGCTGGACATCCTGCTGCTGCTGGCCGCTGTGTGGTTCGCGGTCATCGGTTACCGCCAGGGTTTCGTCGTCGGCATCCTGTCGGTGATCGGCTTTCTCGGGGGCGGCATCGTCGCCGTCTACGTACTGCCCATCATCTGGGACGAGCTGACGGAGAAGTCCGAAGTCTCCACCACAGCCACGGTCGTCGCGGTCATCATCGTGATCGTGTGCGCCTCGGTCGGCCAGGCCCTCACCACCCACCTGGGCAACAAACTGCGCCGCTTCATCACCTGGTCACCCGCGCGCGCACTCGACGCCACCGGTGGCGCGCTGGTGAACGTGGTGGCCATGCTGCTGGTCGCGTGGCTGATCGGATCGGCCCTGGCCGGTACGACTCTGCCGACCCTCGGCAAGGAGGTCCGCACCTCCAAGGTGCTCATCGGGGTCTCCCGGGTGGTGCCGTCCCAGGCCAGCACCTGGTTCACGGACTTCACCTCCGTCCTCGCGCAGAACGGCTTCCCCCAGGTCTTCAGCCCGTTCGCCAACGAACCGATCACCGAGGTCAAGCCGCCCGACCCGGCGCTGGCCGACAGCCCGGTCGTGACGAGCGCCAAGAAGTCCATCGTCAAGGTCGTCGGCACGGCGACCGGGTGCAGCAAGGTCCTGGAGGGCTCCGGCTTCGTCTTCGGCAACCACAGGGTGATGACCAACGCCCACGTCGTCGGCGGTGTCAGCGAACCGACCGTGCAGATCGGCGGCGAGGGCAAGCTGTACGACGCGAAGGTCGTGCTCTACGACTGGTCGCGCGACATCGCCGTCCTGGACGTGCCGGACCTGCACGCGCCCGCGCTGAAGTTCACCGACACCCACCACGACGCGCACAGCAATGACAGCGCGATCGTCGCCGGCTTCCCCGAGAACGGCGCGTACGACGTCCGCTCCGCCCGGGTCCGCGCCCGGATCAACGCCAGTGGCCCGGACATCTACCACCGCGGGACGGTCACCCGGGACGTCTACTCCCTCTACACGACCGTCCGGCAGGGCAACTCCGGCGGCCCCCTGCTGACCCCCGAGGGCAAGGTGTACGGAGTGGTCTTCGCCAAGTCGCTCGACGACAGCAACACTGGATACGCGCTCTCGGCCGACGAGATCCGCCAGGACATCGCCAAGGGCCGCACCGCGAACCAGCAGGTGGACACTCAGGGTTGCGCGCTGTGACCGCGGCACGGGGGCTGGACACGGGGCTGGACACAGGGCTGGACACGGTGGGGAAGGCGTACTCGGTGAGGACAGCGGGAGGCGCACGGTGAGGCTCACGATTCTCGGCGGCGGTGGATTCCGGGTGCCGCTGGTGTACGGGGCGCTGCTGCGCGACCACGCCGCGGGCCGGGTCACCCACCTCACGCTCCACGACCTCGACCCCGCCAGGCTGGCGGCCGTGGCGCGCGTCCTCGCCGACCAGGCGGCGGGCGTGGCGGACGCGCCCGAGGTCCGTACCACCACCGACCTCGACGACGCCCTGCGCGGCGCCGACTTCGTCTTCTCCGCGATCCGGGTGGGCGGGCTCGCGGGCCGTGCGGCCGATGAGCGGGTGGCGCTGGCCGAGGGCGTTCTCGGCCAGGAGACCGTCGGCGCGGGCGGTATCGCGTACGGGCTCCGGACGGTCCCGGTCGCCGTCGACATCGCCCGCCGGGTGGCCCGGCTCGCCCCGGACGCCTGGGTCATCAACTTCACCAACCCGGCGGGTCTTGTCACCGAGGCGATGGCCGCCCACCTCGGACGCCGCGTCGTCGGGATCTGCGACTCGCCGGTCGGTCTCGGCCGCCGGGTCGCCCGGGTCCTGGGCGCGGACCCCGGATCGGCGCGGCTCGACTACGTGGGGCTGAACCATCTGGGCTGGCTGCGCGGGCTGTACGTCGGCGAGCAGGACGTGCTGCCGCGGCTGTTCGACGACGAGCGCCTGCTGACTTCCTTCGAGGAGGGCAGGCTCTTCGGGGCGGAGTGGCTGCGCTCGATCCGCTCGGTCCCCAACGAGTACTTGCACTACTACTACTTCAACCGCGAGACCGTCGCCGCCTACCAACAGGCGGGGCAGACCCGCGGCGCCTTCCTGCACGACCAGCAGGCCCGGTTCTACGACGAGATGACGCACCCGTCGACGCCCGCGCTCGCGGCCTGGGACCGTACCCGTGCGGAGCGCGAGGCGACGTACATGGCGGAGAACCGCGAGGCGGCGGGGGCGGGCGAACGGGAAGCTGACGACCTGGAATCGGGCGGGTACGAGAACGTCGCGCTGGCCCTGATGCGGGCCATCGCGCGGGACGAGAGCGCCACCCTCATCCTCAACGTCCCCAACGGCAACGCACCCGATGGCCACGCACCGGGCGGCAACGCACCCGGTGGCAACGCCGCCCATGACGACGATGCCGTCGCCGCCGGCCGTACGCTCGCGGTGCTCGACGAGGCCGCCGTCATCGAGGTCCCGTGCCGGGTCGACGCGAACGGACCTCGCCCGCTGCCGGTTTCACAGCTGACGGGGCATGAGGCAGCCCTGGTGGCAGCGGTGAAGGCGGTGGAGCGCTCCGTACTGGAGGCGGCGGAGAGCGGATCGGCGCGGGCCGCGGTGCGGGCATTCGCCCTGCATCCGCTGGTCGACTCCGTGAATGTGGCGGGAAGGCTGCTCGACGGCTACCGGAACGTGCATCCGGGCCTCGGCTACCTCACGAAGAGCTGAGAGCACGAGCCCTTGAGTGCCCGTGGTGGCGGGTCGGCCGGGTCGCTCCGCCACGGTCTTCGCCGGGCGCCCTCGGGCCCACCCGGACCTCCACGAGGATTCCTCACGGCCTGGAGTGCCGTAAACGCGCCGACACCCAGCGGGCCCGGCGGCGGATGATGCGCGGAATGCCGAGACGTGGATCGTCGTCCTCCCCGTCGTGTGATCCGCCTCTCTCGTACGTGCTCAGGCCCGTGGCCGAGCGGCGGTTGCGTGCTGCGTCACCGTAGTCGTGCGTCCAGCCCATACCACCGTGTTTGCCCGTGCCTCATGGTCGGTAATCGCGTCCCATGGGGCCAATTGGCCTATGCGTCAGGCATTTGGCTGTTCGTAGGACAAGCGTTCCCGTCCCGGCCGCCGAACCGGCTCTGACGGCCCCCCCGGTGGTCGACGGAGGGCAGTGGAGGGCAGTGAAGGTCGAGGGAGGTCGGTGGAGATCGAGGGAGGTCGGTGACGGTCAGCGGTCGGGCTCGGGGTCCTTCAGCCAGTTGATGAGTTCCGCCGAGAAACCCTCGGGGTCCTCCTCCTGAGGGAAGTGCCCCAGACCGTCGAACAGCCGCCAGCGGTACGGCGCTTCGACGTACTGCCCCGACCCGGCCGCGCTGCGGGTGCGCATCACCGGGTCGAGCGATCCGTGCAGATGCAGCGTCGGCACCCGCACCGGCCGCTTCATCCGGCGGTTGAACTGAATACCGTCCGGCCGCGCCAGCGACCGCACCATCCAGCGGTACGGCTCGATGGAGCAGTGCGCCGTGGACGGGATCGACATGGCACGCCGGTACATCTCCACGGCGTCGTCCTCCGGCCCGACGGGCCCGGACCACTCGCGTACCAGCTCACCGACCAGCGCCGCGTCGTCGGCGACGAGCTGCCGCTCGGGGATCCAGGGCCGCTGGAAGCCCCAGACGTACGAACCGGCCCGGGACTGCGAGAGGTCGGAGAGCATCGCCGATCGCCAGCGGCGCGGGTGCGGCATCGAGGACACGGCAAGCCTGCGCACCAGCTTGGGCCGCATCACGGCCGCCGTCCACGCCAGATATCCGCCCAGGTCGTGCCCGACGAGCGCGGCGTCCGGCTCCCCGAGGGAGCGGATCACGCCGGTGACGTCGAGGGCCAGGTTGGCGGGGTCGTACCCCCTGGGCGTGCGATCGCTGCCGCCCACGCCCCGCAGATCCATCGCGACGGCCCGGAACCCGGCATCGGCGAGCGCGGTCAGCTGATGGCGCCAGGTCCACCAGAACTGCGGAAAACCATGCAACAGCAGCACCAGCGGCCCGTCACCGGCCTCCGTGATGTGGAAGCGCGCGCCGTTGGCGGCGACGTCGCGGTGGGTCCAGGGCCCGTCGATTCGTACGACGGAGCCCATTTCGGCAGAAGCGGTCATGCCGACGAGCGTGCCACAGCTGACGGCTCGCCGTTGACCGTGAGGGCGGCATCCGCGGGGACCAGTACGGCCGCTTTGTCGAGCGCCGGACGGGGGTGCGGCTTGACGCCCTGGATGACGGCCGCCGTCTCCTTGGCGGACGCGACGACCTTCTGCGGGCCCTTGCCCTTCTTGGCCTTCTTGAGGAACACGGTCCCGATCAGGGCGAGGATGCCGGCCACCAGCACGTTCGCCGCGAAGGACAGGACGAAGCAGATCGCCAGGTTCCAGTGGCTCCAGGTCCGGATGCCGTAGGCGAGGGCGAAGCTCAGCATGGGCAGGGAGAAGAGGAGCACGATCCCGGCCGCAGAGAACGCGGCGCTGCCGACGGCGCCCCGCTTGACGTCCTGGCGGAGCTCGGCCTTGGCCAGGGCGATCTCGTCGTGCACCAGTGCGGACATCTCGGCGGTCGCCGAGGCGACCAGCTGACCGAGACTGCGGTCGGCGGTGCCGGCTGGGCTGCTGGGGTGGCTCATCGCTGAATCCCTCTTCTCTTGCGCGAGCGTTCGTCTGTGCGAGCGATCATCCGCGCGGGCATCGTCTTGGGCATCGATTCGGACATCGGTTCCGACATCCGTTCGAGCATCGACTCGGGCATCGTCACAAACGGTCTGTTCGGAGTGATCTGACTTCAGATCATGCCGGACCGTCCTCGTCCTCGCTTGCTGCCCCCGCCCGTTCGGCGAGACGGCGGTGCTCGGCCGCCTTCCCCTCGAGGATCGCAGCCATGCGCAGATGGTGCGCGGGTTCATCCTCCTCGTAGACGTCCGGGATGCCGTCGTGGTCCTCGTCGCGCTCCTCCTCGTCACACAGGGACCGGTACCGGCGGTCGCGCATTCTGAGCAGGACGGACGAGAGCGCGGCGGCGATCACCGAGCCCAGCAGCACCGATGCCTTGATCTCGGCGGTCGTCGTGGGGTCTCCGTCGAAGGCCAGTTCGCCGATGAGGAGCGAGACGGTGAAGCCGATCCCGGCGAGGGAGGCCACCGCGAACACGTCGGCCCAGGCCAGGTCCTTGTTGAGCTCGGCCTTGGTGAAGCGGGCGGTCAGCCACGTACCACCGAAGATGCCGATCGCTTTGCCGACGACCAGCCCCAGGACGACGCCCAGCGTCTCCGGCCTGCTGAACACGTCGGTGAGGGCCCGGCCGGACACCGAGACGCCGGCGGAGAACAGCGCGAACAGCGGTACGGCGAGGCCCGCGGAGAACGGCCGGACCACATGCTCGATGTGCTCTCCGGGGGAGTGCCGCTCACCCTCGCGGCGGGTGCAGCGGAGCATCAGGCCCATGGCGACACCGGCGATGGTGGCGTGCACGCCGCTGTTGTACATCAGCCCCCAGACGACCAGCCCGAGCGGGACGTAGATGTACCAGCCGTGTACGTCGAAGCGCAGCAGCAGCCAGAAGAGGGCCAGGCCCGCCACCGCGCCGCCGAGCGCGGCGAAGTTGATGTCGCTGGTGAAGAACACCGCGATGATCAGGATGGCGAAGAGGTCGTCGACGACCGCCAGCGTGAGCAGGAAGGCGCGCAGTGCGGAGGGGAGCGAGGTCCCGATGACCGCGAGGACCGCCAGCGCGAAGGCGATGTCGGTGGCGGTCGGTACCGCCCAGCCGCCCAGCGAACCGCCGCCGACGACGTTGACCAGCGTGTACACCAGGGCCGGTACCGCCATCCCGCAGACCGCCGCGATGACCGGCAGCGCGGCGGCCTTCGGATCACGCAGCTCACCCGCGACCATCTCGCGCTTCAGCTCGATCCCGGCGACGAAGAAGAAGACCGCGATCAGTCCGTCGGCCGCCCAGTGCTGGACCGAGAGGTGCAGGCCGACGGCTCCCGGGCCCAGATGGAAGTGGCTGACGGAGTCGTAACTGCTGCTCAGCGGAGTGTTCGCCCAGACGAGGGCGGCAATGGCGGCGACGAGGAGAAGCAGACCCCCGACGGTCTCGGTGCGCAGTGCGTCAGCGAGATAGGTCCGTTCGGGGAGGGGAAGCCGCCCGAGGAACGCCCTGGGCCGCGACTGCTGTGACTTGGGCGACTGCTGCGACGTGGACTCGGGCTTGGGCTTCGGGGCGGGCGCGGCCACGAGGGGGACCTCCGGTCAGATGGACAGCACAGAACACATGCCGACCAGACTTCCCGGCGCACCCGTTTACCTACTTCGTCAGCTCTACGGTATCCGAGGCGGGGCAGCGCTTTGTGCAGAGGCGGGCGGCTCTGTTGTCAGAGGTGGAGCGGGTCTGCGGGTGGCAGGGAGCATCCGGTGATCGTCTCCCCGTCACTCTGATCGCCACCTTACGGACAGAACGCCGGACGGGCATATCAAGCCCGTCCGGCGTTCCGCTGCCGCGCTCGCCGTCACGCGGGTCGTGCTGTGCTGCTCCCGGCCTTTGTACTGCTTCCCGCGTTGCTGTACTGCTCGCCGGGAGGGGCTCCGGGTCAGTCCTCGCTGGAAGCGCTCGGCAGCTTCGTCTGGATCAGGCCCATCACCGAGGCGTCGGTGAGCGTGGAGACATCTCCGAGCTCGCGGTCCTCCGCGATGTCACGCAGCAGCCGCCGCATGATCTTCCCGGACCGGGTCTTGGGCAGCTCGGCCACGGGCAGGACGCGCTTCGGCTTCGCGATCGGCCCGAGTACCGCGCCCACGTGGTTGCGCAGCTCCGCCGAGAGGTCCGCCGATTCCTCCGCCGTGCCCCGCAGGATCACGAAGGCCACGATCGACTGACCGGTTGTCTCGTCGGCAGCGCCCACGACCGCCGCTTCGGCGACCGCCGGGTGCGAGACGAGTGCCGACTCGACCTCGGTGGTCGAGATGTTGTGCCCGGAGACCAGCATCACGTCGTCGACCCGGCCGAGCAGCCAGAGATCGCCGTCCGTGTCCTTCTTCGCACCGTCACCCGCGAAGTACTTGCCCTCGAAGCGCGACCAGTAGGTGTCGATGAAGCGCTGGTCGTCGCCCCAGACGGTGCGGAGCATCGAGGGCCACGGCTCGGTGATGACCAGGTAGCCGCCGCCTCCGTCCGGTACCTCGCGCCCCTCGTCGTCGACGACCGTCGCGGAGATGCCCGGCAGCGCACGCTGCGCGGACCCCGGCTTGGTCTCCGTCACTCCGGGCAGTGGCGAGATCATCATCGCGCCGGTCTCGGTCTGCCACCAGGTGTCCACGATCGGGCACTTGTCGCCGCCGATGTTCTTCCGGTACCACATCCAGGCCTCGGGGTTGATCGGCTCACCGACCGATCCGAGGATCCGCAGCGACGACAGGTCGAACTTGGCGGGGATGTCGTCGCCCCACTTCATGAACGTACGGATCGCGGTGGGCGCCGTGTAGAGGATCGAGACGCCGTACTTCTGGACGATCTCCCAGAAGCGGCCCTGGTGCGGGGTGTCGGGCGTGCCCTCGTAGATCACCTGGGTCGCGCCGTTGGCCAGTGGCCCGTACGTGATGTACGAGTGGCCGGTCACCCAGCCGATGTCGGCCGTGCACCAGTAGACGTCCGTCTCCGGCTTGAGGTCGAAGACCGCCTGGTGGGTGTATGCCGCCTGGGTGAGGTAGCCGCCCGACGTGTGCAGGATGCCCTTCGGCTTCCCCGTCGTGCCCGAGGTGTAGAGGATGAAGAGCGGGTGCTCGGCGTCGAACGCCTCGGGGGTGTGTTCGGTGGACTGGCGTCCCACGAACTCGTCCCACCAGACATCCCGGCCCTCGGTCCACGCCGTGTCCTGGCCGGTACGCCGCACGACGAGCACGTGCTCGACCTGCGGGCACTTCGCCACGGCCTCGTCGATCGCGGGCTTGAGCGCGGACGGCTTGCCGCGCCGGTAGCCGCCGTCGGCGGTGATGACGAGCTTGGCGTCGGCATCCTGGATACGGGAGGCGACGGCGTCCGCGGAGAAGCCGCCGAACACCACCGAGTGCGCGGCACCGACCCGGGCGCAGGCGAGCATCGCCACCACCGCTTCGGCGATCATCGGCAGGTAGACGGCGACCCGGTCGCCCTTCACGACGCCCAGCTCGGCGAGCGCGTTCGCGGCCTGCGACACCTCGTCCTTGAGCTGCGCGTAGGTGATCGACCGGCTGTCCCCGGGCTCACCTTCGAAGTGGATGGCGACGCGGTCACCGTTGCCGGCCTCGACGTGCCGGTCCACGCAGTTGTACGCGACGTTGAGCTCACCGTCGGCGAACCACTTCGCGAACGGCGGGTTCGACCAGTCGAGCGTCTCGGTGGGCTCGGTGGCCCAGGTGAGCCGCCGGGCCTGTTCGGCCCAGAAGCCCAGCCGGTCCGCTGCCGCCTGCTCGTATGCCGCCGCTGTGACGTTGGCGTTCGCGGCCAGCTCGGCGGGCGGCGCGAAGCGTCGCTCCTCCTTGAGCAGGTTAGAGAGTGAGCTACGTTCGCTGTCCGACATGGCACCGTCCCCGGGTGGTATAGACCAATCTGTATTGGTCGATTGTCTGGCGACCGCGGAAATGGGTCAACCCCCAGACGAATCCTGACACCCGGTGGGGCCCACCTTCTACGTACCAGACCCTCAGGTTCTCACTTGGGCGGGAACGGGCAGTAGAACACCCCCGGTACGGCAGAGACCCCGTGCCGGGGGCGTTCCACCCGGGCGTTTATGGGCCACTGGATCGGGCGGCGAGCCAGTGGCCCATCCAGTGGCCCATCCAGTGGCCCATTGCACACAAACCCTGTCAGGCCGGAGCCACCTGGGCGAAAACTCCGTCCAGCTCATGAGAGTCGGTGAGCAGATACGCCTGAGCTTCGCCGACGTGGAAGTACATGCCGTGCAGTTCCAGCGTGCCTTCCGCGAGCCGGCGCGCCACCGATTCGTGCGCCCTCAGATGCTCCAGTTGCTGGATCACATTGGTCAGGCAGAGCTGCTCCACCGCATCGGCCGGCATCCGCCCGGAGATCCGCGCCCAGGAGTGATGACGGCTCAGCATCCGGTCCAGACTGGGCTGCCCATGCCGCAGCCAACGCCGCAGAGGCGTACTCGCCGCAGTGCTGGTGCCGGCACCGGTGCTAGTGGTGTCCGGCGCGTTGTCTGCGTTGTCTGAAGCGTTCGCATCGGCCGTCTCCTTCACCTCCTTCGTCCCCTTCGCGTCGTTCGCGTCGTTCAGGAGAGCAGTCATGGCACCGCAGCCGGAGTGCCCGCAGACGGTGATCGACTCGACCCGCAGGATGTCGACCGCGTACTCGATCGCTGCCGCCACCGAGTCGTCGGAAGCCTCCGCGCCGGGCAGCGGTACGAAATTGCCCACGTTCCGCACCGTGAACAGATCGCCGGGGCCGCTCGACGTGATCATGCTGGTGACCAACCGGGAATCGGCGCAGGTGAGGAAGAGCTGCGAAGGCTGCTGGCCCTCCCGGGCGAGACGCGCCAGTTCGTCCCGCACCAGCGGGGCGGTGTCACGCTGGAACGAACTGAGACCACTGGCCAGTTGACGGCTCCCCGGCCGCCGGGACGTGAGGGATCCGGCGGACACGGTGGCGGGTGACCCGTCGTGGAGCGCGGGGGAGTGGGGTTCATGGGCGCGGGGGGCGGTGGCGTGGGGCATCGTCTTCTCCGGCGTGGTAGCTCGACGTACGGCGGTACCTCGATGTACTGCGGTGCGGAGTGCCGCCGAGCGGGACGCCGTACCGGGAGGGGTGGATCCGGGTCCGGGTCCGGGTCCGGGATCGGGATCGGGATCGGGCGAGCCGGCCAGGGAGGCCGGATTGCCGGAGCCCGCCGAGTCAGGGGCGCGGTCGTCGCAGTGGTGGTTGCGCCAGGGGGTCCAGGGGCGGCAGCAGGTATGCGCGGCGGACGTGGGCTCGGCGATCCGGCTGCCTTCCCGGCCTGTCACATCAACCGTGCCGCCCCGGGCGACGTGCGCCTCCTGCCAGTGCTGGAGCGTCTCGTATGCCGCGTGGTCCATGAACGAGCCGTCCAGCTCCACCACCGCGTTCGCCCCGGGCGGGATCTGCCCGAGTGTCCGGCTCAGCCGGGGCACAGCCAGAAACGTCAACTGACCGCGCGCCAGCAGCCGGTGGACACCGCCGTCCTCATGGAGAGCGATCCGGGTCCTGGCCAGCCGGTGCAGTGCCACGCCGACCGCGACGGCGATTCCTGAAGTCACCCCCTCCAGTACACCGAAGCCCACGACACCGGCAACCGTGGCCCCGTACACCAGGAACTCCCGGTGTTTGTGGACATTGCGGATATGCGCGTAACTCACCATCTGGAGGCCGACCACCATCACCAGTGCGGCCAGTGCGGCCAGCGGCATCCACTCCAGGACGCCGACCAGCAGCCCTGCGGCGAGCAGCATCCACACGCCGTGCAGCACGGTGGAGGCGCGACCGGTGGCCCCAGCTCGGACATTCGCCGTACCGCGCACCGCACCGCCGGACACCGGCAGGCCGCCGAGCAGCCCGGACACCGCGTTGGCGATGCCCTGACCGCGCAGTTCGCGGTCGAGGTCGGTGCGTCGCCCCGTGGTCCCGGGGCGGTCAGCGGTCAGCTTGTCCACAGCCATCGCCGACAGGAGCGACTCAAGACTTGCCACCAGCATCACGGTGAATACGGCGCCGAGCAGACCGAGTACCGGGCCGTGAGGCAGTTCGGGCAGGGCGTGTGCCCGCCAGGAAGGCAGGTCGACGCGCGCGATCCCGGGCGCGGCGACGGCGGCCAGCGCGGTGGCGGCCGCGACCGAGGCGAGGGCGGCCGGGATTCTGCGCAGCGCCCGACCCGTGCGCCCCGGAATCCGCGGCCACAACACCAGTACGGCGATGGTGAGCCCGCCGATCAGCGGTGCGGCCGGGGCGACGCGGGCGAATTGGCCGGGCAGGGCGAGGGCGTTGGCGACGGCCGAACTCTGGGGCGTACCACCGAGCACAATATGGAGTTGGGCCAGCGCGATGGCGACACCGATGCCGGCGAGGGTGCCGTGCACGATGGCCGGGGAGACGGCGAGCGCGCTGCGGGCGGCGCGCAGCGAGCCCAGGACCAGCTGGAGCAGGCCCGCGCCGACGGTGATGGCGCAGGTCGTACGCCATCCGTAGTTCTGGATCAGTCCGGCCGTCACCACGGTCAGTCCGGCTGAGGGGCCGCTGACCTGGAGCGTGGAACCCCCGAGCAGTCCGGCGACGATGCCGCCGACGGCCGCTGCGAGCAGTCCGGCTTCGAGGGGGGCGCCGATGGCTACGGCGAGCCCCAGGGACATGGGGACCGCGATCAGGAAGACCGTGATCGAGGCGGACAGATCGGCTCCGGAAATCCGGAAGCGGGGTCGGTGGCCATCTCCGCCCGGAGGCGGCCCGTGCGAGGGGCGGATACGAGTGGTGGGTGAGAAGCCGGAAGGTGCGTTCTCAGTTCGGGTGGGGATGCAGGCAGGCATGGTTCCCGTCTCCTCCGGGGCAGCGCGGTCGCGGAACAAGGGGGACGCGGCCGTGGGTCACGGCGTGCAGCGGCGGGATCATCAACTCTCGGTAAATAGATCGTAATCCAGAGTAAAGGCCAAGAATAGACATTAGGTGCAAATGGTCGAGTGGTTCACTCGAACCGGTGATTGGGAAGCTCGACAGCACGTCAGTTCGAAGAACCGTCGGCGCGTAGGCGTGGTGCTGCTGCGGCCGTCACGCATGGAACCGGGGTGGAATCCCCTGCGGTTCGTGGCCCTTCTCCGGGCCGGGCCGGCCGGCTGTGACCGGGGCGAGCGGAGGGCTGCGCCTGACGGGGCCTGGCGCGGCCTGACGGTCCGGGCCGTCCGTATCGAGGCGCGCAAGCCCGAAGTGGCGAGGTGTCGGAAAGGTGCCTGGCGTGGGCCAGGGGAGGGGGCGGGGCGAGCTGTTCGCCCCGCCCCCTCCCCTGGCCCGTCTGTCTCGTAGCCTCCCGGTCTTCCCCCGGAGGGAGCGTCAGGAAGCTGTGCTGACTTCGGCGTACCGCTCGCTGAGTACGAAGGCGGGGTCGACCTGGGAGGCCAGGTCGGCGCCCGTCCTCTCGTTCCCCCAGCTCTCCGCGTTCTTCAGATGGAAGTGCACCATCTGGCGGGTGTAGCGCTCCCAGTCGCGGTGTGCGTAGCTGTCCTCCGCGGCGTTCTGGAGCGACTGAAGTGCCAGCCGGTTCCCCGCTTCCAGCATCTCGAAGCGCGGCGGGCGGCCCTTCTCCATCGCGCGGACCCAGTCGGAGTGGCCGACGGTGACGAGCAGGTCGTCACCTGCCTCGGCGCGCAGGAACTCCAGATCGTCCTCGTCGCGCACCTTGTTGCCGACCACCTTCAGCGCGACGCCGAAGTCCCGGGCGTAATCCTTGTACTGCCGGTAGACGGAGATCCCCTTGCGGGTCGGCTCGGCCACCAGGAACGTCATGTCGAATCGGGTGAACATGCCGGAGGCGAAAGAGTCCGAACCGGCTGTCATGTCGACCACGACGAACTCCTCCGGTCCGTCGACGAGATGGTTCAGGCAGAGCTCGACCGCGCCCACCTTGGAGTGGTAGCAGGAGACGCCGAGATCAGACTCGGTGAACGGCCCCGTCGCCATCAGCCTGATTTCGCCGTCGTCCAGCGTGACGGGACGGGCGCACGCGTCGTACACCGGATTGTCCTCGCGGATCCGGAGCAGCCGGGAGCCGGCGCCCGGCGGAGTCGTTTTGATCATCGTCTCGGCGGAGGCGATCCGCGGGTTGGAGCCGCGGAGATACTCCTTGATCAGCGGGAGGTGCGCGCCCATCGCGGGCAGCGCGGCGCACTCCGCGTCGTCGAGACCGAGTGCGGCACCGAGGTGCTGGTTGATGTCGGCGTCCACAGCGAGGACGGGTGCCTCGTTGGCGGTCAGGTGGCGGATGAAGAGAGAGGACAGCGTGGTCTTGCCGCTGCCGCCCTTCCCTACGAAAGCGATCTTCATGTTCACAAAGGGTAGTGGGGTGAATGCGGTGCGTGGGTGCGGTGAGTGAAGAAGACCACTCCAAGGTGGGGCGGGTGCCAGGGACGCGTAGCCTCGCTTTTTATGACTGCGTTCTCCCGGAAGGCGGCCGCCGGAGCCCCGGTGACTCCTCCAGATCACTCAGATCCTCTTGCCGCACTGGGCCAGCTGCCGGGTGTCGGTGCCGCTGTCGACTCCGTGCGTAAAGCCGTCGACCGGGTCTACGGGCACCGCGTCATGCGGCGGCGCAGCACCGAAGTCACCGGCGAGGCCGCACTGCGTGCCGCACGCGGGTCGGCGGCGCTGTCGGGCGCGGACTGGGCGCTGGAGGAGGTGCGCCGGCGGACCGACTTCGGTGGCGACCCGGAGGCACTCACCGTCGGTGCGGCGCTGCGGCTGTCCGCCGAGGCGGGTCAACTGCTCTCCATCTGGCGGCAGTCACCGCTGCGCGTGCTGGCGCGGCTGCATCTGGTGGCGGCTGCGGATTCCGGCGACGCGGTCGGCCGGCCCCGGCTGGCGGGAGAGCAGGCTGACGAGCCGTTGATCGAGCTTCCGCTGCCGGGGGCCGACGAGGTGTCCGCCCGGCTTGAGGGCCTTTCGCAGCTGGTCATCGCTGGCAGCGCGGCTCCGGCGCTGGTGACCGCGGCCGTGGTGCACGGTGAACTGCTCGCGCTGCGCCCCTTCACTTCGTACAACGGCCTGGTCGCGCGGGCCGCTGAGCGGGTCGTGCTGATCAACAGCGGCCTCGACCCCAAGTCCGTCTGCCCTGCGGAGGTCGGCCACGCGGAGCTGGGACGCGCGGCGTACGTGGCGGCGCTGGACGGTTACGCGTCGGGGACCCCGGAGGGCATGGCCGCGTGGATCGTGCACTGTGGTCGCGCGGTCGAGCTGGGCGTCCGGGAGTCGACAGCCGTGTGCGAGGCGCTTCAGCGCGGGGCGGCCTAGCCGGCACCTGCTGGGACGGAACGGGGTGCAGGGTACGGGGGCCGACTGCCGGTGGGCGGTTCCGGCTCGCTCCAAGAAAATGCGGCGGCACCGACAGGTGCCGCCGCTGACACGTCCACCGGGTTACCAAGCGTCCTCGAATAATTGCCCATCAGGCCGGGAGCTTCGCCCGTCACCTGGTGCGGCTGGCCCGTAATCGACGGGTCGACGTCGCGTGGGTACTCAGTTTTCGTGCTCGGTCCGTGGGGCCTTCTGCGGTATCAGGTGATCCTCTCGGATGGCCTTGGTCTCGCGGGCCGTTGATTCCTTTGTACTCCTCTTCGCGGGGACAGGGGAACCCCTTGCTCCACTTCTTTTGCTTTTGGCATCAAACCCGGACATAAGGCCCACCTCGGGCGCCGCCGCGGCCGCCCCTGTTCACGTACCAGACGAGGCCGGCTGTGGCTGCCGCGGCGCCGACTGCGGCAGCCGCGACCAGTGCGGGCCGCGGCGGCATGCGCAGGGCGGGCAGTCGCTGCTTCAGTCGCACCGGCCGGTTGAAGACGAGAATCGGCCAGTCACGGGCGCCCGCTTCTCGGCGCAGCGCCCGGTCCGGGTTGACGGCGTGGGGGTGGCCGACCGACTCCAGCATGGGCACATCGGTCACCGAGTCGCTGTACGCGTAGCAGCGCGCCAGGTCGTACCCCTCGGAGGCGGCGAGCTCCTTCACGGCCTCGGCCTTGGTGGGGCCGTAGGCGTAGTACTCCACCTCACCGGTGAAGCACCCGTCGGCGCCCACCACCATGCGGGTGGCGACCACCCGGTCGGCGCCGAGGAGCTCGCCGATCGGCTCGACCACCTCGGCGCCCGAGGTGGAGACGATCACCACATCGCGCCCGGCGGTGTGGTGTTCCTCGATGAGGGAAGCGGCCTCGTCGTAAATGATCGGGTCGATCAGATCGTGCAGGGTCTCGGCGACGATCTGCTTGACCTGTCGCACGTTCCAGCCCTTGCACAGGACGGAGAGATACTCGCGCATCCGCTCCATCTGGTCGTGGTCTGCGCCACCTGCCAGGAATACGAACTGGGCGTACGCGGTGCGCAGTACGGCCCTGCGGTTGATCAGGCCGCCTTGATGGAAGGACTTGCTGAAGGTCAGCGTCGACGACTTGGCGATGACTGTCTTGTCGAGGTCAAAGAAGGCAGCGGTACGGGGCGACGAGTGGTTTTCCACGACTCAGAGCATAGGTGCCCGCCATTCGGCTTACGCGGCGGCGCGTGGGTTTGCCTGAGAAGGCTCTCGGGTACACCATGGAAGTCACGGATCGTTCGCGACCGTGTTATCCCCGTCCGGCTCCTCCCCCCCCGAGTCGGACGTGGGGACGACCCCAGCTCTCCCCCCCGGCTGGGGTCGTCGCATGTCCGGACACGTTTTCGGGCGTGCCCTCTGCTTCGGTGGCGGTTCGGTGATCATCCGCGGCACTCTCCCCCGGTCGGCTGTCATGGTCCTCAACACTGGATACGCGTAACACTGTGTAGTCGTTGCACTCCTCTCCGGAAGTCACCGATAAGGGTGGCGGAGATATTCACAACCGGTGAGTTGTCCACAGTTTTCGAGCAAGATCCACTTAATTTCCCGGATCTCTGCACGGTGATTCCCAACGAGAAGTCAGCGGCCGTTCGCTGCGACTTCGCGGCACGAAGGAATCACTGCAGAGGGAGGCGGGATCGTGGCTGGATCCATCACACCTGATCGGCTGCCGACGGCCGAGAGGCGGCGGGGCGGGCCGCTCATCGTCACCGAGGACGCCGTGCTCCTCGACGACCTGCTGCGGCTGTGCGCCGCGGCCGGCGCCGAGCCGGAGGTCCATCACGGGGTGCCCGAGCACAAGGGCGGCTGGGAGGGCGCGCCGCTGATTCTCGTCGGGGACGACGCGGCGACCCGGGTGCGCGGGAGCACTCGCAGACCAGGGGTGTACCTCGTGGGAAAGGACCAGGACGACCCCGATGTCTGGCAGCGGGCCGTCGAGATCGGAGCGGAGTACGTGCTGCGGCTCCCGGACGCCGAGGGCTGGCTCGTCGAGCGGATCGCGGACGTGGCCGAAGGGGCGGGGGATCAGGCGCTCACCGTGGGGGTGATCGGCGGCCGGGGCGGCGCCGGGGCATCCACGCTGGCGTGTGCGCTGGCGGTCACCGCGGCCCGGAGCGGACAGCGCACTGTGCTCATCGACGCGGACCCGCTCGGCGGCGGGCTCGATGTGCTGCTCGGCGGCGAACACGCACAGGGCAGACGATGGCCGGATTTCGCCCGTTCCAAGGGGCGGGTGGCCGGGAGCGCACTGGAGGAATCCCTGCCGGAATTGCACGGGCTCCGCGTCCTCAGCTGGGACCGGACGGATGCGGTGGTGATCGCGCCGGAGGCGATGCGCGCCGTTCTGGCAGCCGCGCGCAGGGGCGGCGGGGCAGTGGTCGTGGATCTGCCCAGGCGGGTGGACGAGGGCGTCGCGGAGGCGCTCGCCCAGCTTGATCTCGGACTCCTGGTGGTGCCAGGGGAGCTCCGGGCGGTCGCTGCCGCGGCCAGGGTGGCATCGATGGCCGGCATGGTCCTCCAGGACCTGCGCGCGGTGGTGCGCGGACCCTATGCGCCGGGGCTTGACGAGGAGTGGGTGGCGCGGGCACTGGAGCTGCCTCTCGCGGGTGAACTGCCGTCCGAGGACGGGCTGCTCGCGGTACAGAGCGGCGGCGTCCCGCCCGGTGGCCGGGCCCGGGGACCGCTGGCCAGGTTCTGTACGGAGTTCTGGGCGCAGGCACTGGCCGGGCGAGGTATCTCGTGATCACGACACCGCCGTCCGTCGGGGCGCTGCCTCCCGCCGGTACGCCGCCGCTGCTCGACGCCGTACGGCAGCGACTCGCGGAGAGCGGGGCGGAACCCACGCCCGCGCGAGTGGCAGCGGCGCTGCGCGCTCAGGGGAGGCTGCTGGGGGACGCCGAAGTGCTGGGGCACGCCGAGGAACTGCGGTCCGAGCTCGTCGGCTCGGGAAGGCTGGAGGCACTGCTCGCCGATCCCGCGGTGACAGATGTGCTGGTCGCCGCGCCCGACCGGGTCTGGGTGGACCGTGGTGCCGGGCTCGAACTGACGGATGTGGCCTTCCCGGACGCGGCCGCGGTGCGCCGCCTGGCGCAGCGGCTCGCCGCCGTGGCCGGGAGGCGGCTCGACGATGCCAGGCCCTGGGTGGACGCACGACTGCCCGACGGGACACGGATGCATGCGGTGCTCGAACCAGTGGCCGTCGGGTCGACGTGCCTCTCGCTGCGGGTGGTGCGGCCGAAGGCCTTCTCACTGGAGGAGCTGGTGGCGGCGGGCACGGTCCCGCCGGGCGGCGACCAGGTGCTGCGGGCGCTGATCGACGCCCGGCTGTCCTTCCTGGTCAGCGGCGGCACCGGCTCGGGCAAGACCACGCTCCTGTCGTCCCTGCTGGGGCTGGTGGGGCCCGCCGAGCGGATTGTGCTGGCGGAGGACTCCTCGGAACTGCGCCCCGACCACCCGCACGTCGTCCGGCTGGAGTCGCGGCCGCCGAACCAGGAGGGCGCGGGCCGGGTGACCCTGCGGGATCTGGTGCGCCAGGCCCTGCGGATGCGGCCCGACCGGTTGGTGGTGGGTGAGGTGCGCGGCGCCGAGGTCACCGAGCTGCTGGCCGCGCTGAACACCGGACATGAAGGAGGTTGTGGAACTCTGCACGCAAATGCCGCATCCGACGTGCCGGCCCGCCTTGAGGCACTCGGGACGGCCGCCGGGCTCGACCGGGCCGCTCTGCACAGCCAGTTGGCCGCGGCACTCGCGGTGGTGGTGCATCTCGTACGGGATCGGAGCGGGCGGCGCCGGGTCGCCGAGGTGCATGTGCTGGAGCGGGACACGACGGGGCTGGTGGTGACCGTACCCGCGCTGCGCTGGGGCACGGAGGGCTTCAGTGAGGGACCGGGATGGCCCAGGCTGCGGACCATGACCGGAGGCGCGTTGTGACGGCTCTGGTGTTCCTGGCCGTGCTCTGTGCGGGGGCGGGCCTGTGCGTGCTGAGCGCGCGGGAGCGGGGGCTGCGCAGGGGGCGGCTGCTGTTCGCGGGTGGTTCGGGGAAGAGCGTTGCCCCGTGGGGTGTTTCGCTCCGCGGCCGGGTGAGCGACCGTCTGCGGCCGGAGTGGATCTGTCTGGTGCTGGGTGGCGCTGTGGCGGTGCTGGGCGGATCGGTGCTGCCGCTCCTGGTGGGGGCGCTGGCGGTGCCATTGCTGGGCCGACGGCTGCGGACCGTGGCTGCGGCGCGGGACCGGCTGGCGCGGGCCGACGCGGTGATCACCCTGTGCGGGGCCGTGGCTGCCGAACTGCGGGCCGGGAAGCAGCCCGGAGAGGCGTTGCTGGCTGCTGGCCGGGGTTCGGGTGCTCTGGGTGCCGCAGAGGCCGCGGTACTGGCAGCAGCGCGGTTCGGCGGGGACGTGCCCGAGGCCCTGCGGCGCGCGGCACGAGAGCCGGGAGCGGGCGGCCTGCGCGGTGCGGCCGCTTGTTGGCGAGTGTCGGTGGACGGGGGCGCGGGGCTCGCGGCCGGACTCGAAGGGCTGGAGGGTGCGCTGCGCGCCGAGCGCGACCAACGAGCCGGTCTCCGGGCGGAACTGGCCGGGGCGCGGTCGACGGTGCTGGTCCTCGCATTGCTTCCAGCAGGCGGTCTGTTGCTGGGCACCGCGCTCGGGGCCGATCCACTGCGGACCTTATTGCACACTCCGGCGGGACTGTGCTGCCTGCTCGCGGGCGGGGTGCTGGAGAGCGCCGGGTTCTTCTGGGCAGGGCGGATCGTTCGCGCCGGGGAGGACGTATGACCGGGGGCGCAGGGGGAGGCGTCATGGCGGGTGAAGTTGTCCACAGGCTGGGGGTGGTGCTGTGCGTGGTGGCAGCAGCAGCCCGACTCGGCCTCGCCTGGACAGGGCGGCGGCACGAACAGCTGTCACGCAACAGGGCCGCCGCACTCCTGGCCGTGGCACCGGGGAGGGCGGCGCGGCGCCCCGAGTACCGGGTGTGGGTCGTCCGGTGGGGCGCTCCGCTGGCCGCGGTGGCCACCGGTTGCGTCCTGGTGGGGGGATGGGTCGGATGCGCGTTCGGCCTTGCCGCCGGGTACGGGGTGCGGCGCTGGCAGGGCAGCCGTTCGTCGTCAGGAGCCGACGAGGCCCTGGCGAGGTCCACCGAACGTGAACTGCCGCTTGCCGCAGAGCTTCTGGCGGCGTGCATCGCGGCCGGGGCAGGACCCCGTGAGGCGGCCGAGGCGGTCGGGGAATCGCTGGGCGGACCGGTCGGCGACGCTCTGGCCCGGGTGGCGGCGGAGCTGCGGCTCGGCAGCGAACCCGCATCGGCCTGGGGGCGGTTCGGGTCGATACCTGGGGCGGCAGCCCTGGCCCGCTGCCTGGAGCGGGCCGCGTCGACCGGGGCACCCGCAGCTGATTCGGTCGCCCGGCTCGCGGCAGGCATCAGAGCCGGCCGGGCCAGGGCGGCGAAAGACAGGGCGGGCCGGGCGGGCGTTCTGATCACCGGACCGGTCGGCCTCTGCTTCCTGCCTGCGTTCCTGGCAGTCGGGGTGGTGCCGGTGGTCATCGGGCTGGCAGGCCACCTCCTGAAGGCGAGCTGACGAACTCAGCTGAGAGCGGGGGAAGCCGCTGGAACGACTCGATCAACTGGCATGACTCGAATGAAGCGAATCGGCTGCATCAGATCCATCAGATCAATGGGCTGAATCGCGTGAACAGAGCGAAAGAGGAGTGTGAGCCGGGGGTCCTTCCCGGCTCACACGAACAGCATCGGGAAGCACGGGGGTTGACATGGTGAACGTACGGAAGCTGCCGAACGGATCGGCTGCGCCGCAGAAGTCCGGTGAGCCGGGCGGTTCAGGGGCTTGGACGTGGATGCGGGCCCGATGGCATCTGCTGGGGTTCGGTGCCGGCAGGGACGCGGGGATGTCCACGTCCGAGTACGCGATGGGGACGATCGCGGCGTGTGCGTTCGCGGCGGTGCTCTACAAGGTGGTTACCAGCGGACCTGTTGCTGCGGCGCTGCAATCGGTGGTCGAGAAGGCGCTCCATGCGAAGTTCTGACACTGATGAGAGGCCGGACGGCAGCGGGCCGGTCGGCAGGGGGCCGGTCGGGAGCAGGCCGGCCCACGCGGGGCAGGCCGACCGGGGGTCCGTTTCGGCCGAGGCCGCGGTGGTGATCCCAGCGCTGGTGCTGTTCACGATGGCGCTGGTCTGGGCTCTGACCGCGGCAGCCGCCCAGATCCAGTGCGTCGATGCGGCGCGGGTCGGTGCGCGGGCGGCCGCCAGATCGGAACCAAGGGCTGCCGCGGTCGCCGCCGCCCGTTCGGCAGCCCCGCGCGGCGCACGCGTCACAGTGGGCCGCGCGGGGGAGTTGTGGAGGGTTCGGGTGCTAGCCCCGACGCCGGGGCCCGGCCCCCTCACGCTGACGCTCAAGGCGGAAGCGGCGGCGCTCGACGAGGGCGAAGTGGGCGGCCCCAGCAGCCCCAGCGACGCCAACGACCCCGGCGCCCCCAGTAGTGCCAGTCACCGGAGCAACACCGGGACGGTGATGAGTCCACGGATGAGCCCACAGCGGAAGCGGCCCGACGGCTCGGCGGTGCGGACATGAGGAGGTCGGGCGGAGGTCGGGGACGTGCGGGAGGTCTGAACGACCGCGGCTCGGCGACGGTGTGGGTGGCCATGGCGATGACCTCCCTCTGCGTGGTCTTCGCGGCCCTGCTCGCGATGGGTCAGGGCGTGGCAGCCCGTCACCGGGCGGGCGGTGCAGCCGATCTGGCGGCCCTGGCGGCTGCGGACCGGGCGCTGCAGGGGCAGGAAGCGGCGTGCGCTGCAGCGGTGAGGGTGGCCGGGGCGCAGGGGGCCGGAGTGGTGCGGTGCGTGGTGAGGGGCGAGATCGCCGATGTGACGGCCGAGTCGCGGTTCGGTCCGTACACGCCGGAGGTCAGAGCTCGGGCCGGTCCACCGGGCGGGGCGGACCGGATCGGCGCCCTTCCAGATCCGGTGCCGACGCCGACGTCTCTGCCGCCGGGTGGCCCGTTTCGGTCGTCGCCGGGTGGGGGCTTTCCTCCACAGCCTTGGGGCGATTTCCCCGTTCGGGTGAATCGTTGGCGGGAGCTTCCCGGAGAAGTTCCGTGAGGAGGCGTACGGCGCCTCGTTTGTGGAGCGGGTCGTTGCCGTTGCCGCATTTCGGCGACTGGATGCAGGAGGGGCAGCCCGCTTCGCACTCGCAGGAGGCGATGGCTTCCCGGGTCGCGGTGAGCCATTCGCGGGCCGTGTGGAAGGCCCGTTCGGCGAAGCCGGCCCCGCCGGGGTGGCCGTCGTACACGAAGACCGTCGGCAGCAGGGTGTCCGGGTGCAGCGGGATGGAGACGCCCCCGATGTCCCAGCGGTCGCAGGTGGCGAAGAGCGGCAGCATGCCGATGGAGGCGTGTTCGGCGGCATGCAGGGCGCCCGCCAGCTGTTCCGGGTTGATCCGGGCGGCATCGAGCTGGTCCTCGGTGACCGTCCACCACACGGCTCGGGTGCGCAGGGTGCGGGGCGGCAGGTCGAGCTTCGTCTCGCCGAGTACCTCGCCGGTGATGAGTCTGCGGCGCAGGAAGGAGACGACTTGGTTGGTGACCTCGACGGACCCGTAGCAGAGCCGCCCGGTGCCCCAGGGGATTTCGGTGTCGGTCTCCAGGACGGTGATGGCGGTGGTGTCCCGCGCGGTGGTCGAGTACGGCGGGCCGGCTTCCTCGACCAGGGCGGCGGAATCCTCCAGATCCAGGTGCTTCACCACGTAGGTGCGTCCCTGGTGGAGGTGGACGGCGCCCTCGTGGACGGTGGTGTGGGAGGAGGCTTCGTCGACCGTGCCGAGCAGTCGTCCGGTGCCCGCCTCGACGATCTGGACAGGGCGGCCGCCCTCGCCCCGGATGTCGGTGAGGTCGGCTGCCCGCTCCCGCCGGGTCCAGTACCAGGACTTTCCCCGCCGGCGCAGCAGCTTCGCGGTCTCCAGCTGCGGCATCAGTCCAGCGGCCGCCGGGCCGAAGAGTTCCAGATCGGACACGGTCAGCGGCAGTTCCGCTGCGGCCGCGCACAGATGGGGGGCAAGGACGTACGGGTTGTCCGGATCCAGGACGGTGGATTCCACCGGCTGCTGGAAGAGGGCCTCGGGGTGATGGACGAGATAGGTGTCCAGTGGATCGTCCCGCGCCACCAGGACGGCGAGGGCGCCGCCGCCCGAGCGGCCGGCACGCCCCGCCTGCTGCCAGAGGGACGCCCGGGTGCCGGGGTAACCGGCGATGACGACGGCATCCAGCCCTGAGACGTCGATGCCGAGCTCCAGGGCGGTGGTGGCGGCGAGGCCGAGCAGTTCGCCGGAGTGCAGGGCGGCTTCGATGGCGCGGCGTTCCTCGGGGAGATAGCCGCCCCGGTAGGCGGCGACCCTGGAGACCAGCGAACGGTCGACCTCGGCGAGGCGTTCCTGGGCGATGACGGAGATGAGCTCCGCTCCGCGCCGGGATCGCACGAAGGCGACCGAGCGGACGCCCTGCACGGTCAGATCGGTGAGGAGGTCGGCGGTCTCGGCAGTCGCGGTACGGCGTACGGGCGCGCCCTGTTCGCCGTGGAGTTCCGTGAGCGGCGGCTCCCAGAGGGCGAAGACCAGTTCGCCGCGGGGCGAGGCGTCGTCGGCCACCTCGTGCACGGGGAGGCCGGTGAGGCGGCCCGCGGTCACGGCGGGCTCCGCCGCGGTGGCGGACGCGAGCAGGAAGACGGGATCGGAACCGTAGCGGGCGCAGAGGCGCCGCAGTCTGCGCACTACCTGGGCCACATGCGAGCCGAAGACGCCCCGGTAGGTGTGGCACTCGTCGATGACCACGTACCGCAGAGCGCGCAGGAAGGAGGCCCATCGCGGATGGGAGGGCAGGATTCCGCGGTGCAGCATGTCCGGGTTGGTGAGGACGTAGTTGGCGAACTGACGTACCCATTCGCGCTCTTCGACGGGTGTGTCCCCGTCGTACACGGCCGGTCTGATGCCCTTGCCGAGCGGTGCGGCGAGTTCCCGGAAGGAGCGCCGCTGGTCGGCGGCGAGGGCCTTGGTGGGAGCGAGGTAGAGAGCTGCGGTGCCCCGCCCGTTGGGCGCCTCCGAGCCGTCGAGGAGAGCCGAGAGTACCGGCGCGAGGTAGGCGAGCGACTTGCCCGAAGCGGTGCCCGTGGCGATGATCACAGATTCGCCGTCGAGCGCGTGCTCGGCAGCTGTGGCCTGATGGGCCCATGGATGTTCGATGCCACGTGCCCGAATGGCGGCAATCACTTCAGGCCGGATGCGATCGGGCCAGACGGCATGACGCCCCGCACGCGGGGGCAGGTGCTCCGTATGAGTGATGCGCGAAGCCCGGCTCTGCCCTGCGGAGAGACGCTCGAGTATCTGCCGTGGACCGGGTCGTGGACCCGTGTCTCCGGCGGGTTGCCTGGAGCGTTGGTTCTTGGCCATCGGTACCGAGTGTGTCACTGGCATGACGGACAATGGGCTCAAGGCGTCGTGCATGCCTGCTGGTAAGTGATTGAATGCCATCGCGGCTGGCGATCCGTTCCCTGGCTCCGCCGGGGAGACCACGTGGGGCGGCCGCTCGATAGCAAGGTGCTGGAGGATCCGTGGACCTGTCCCTGTCGACTCGCAATGTGTCCGGGCCTGGTGGCGACCGTACGGTCGTCGAGGTCGGTGGCGAGATTGATGTATATACCGCGCCCAAGCTGCGCGAGCAGTTGGTCGAGTTGGTGAACGACGGCAGTTACCACCTGGTCGTCGACATGGAGGGCGTGGACTTCCTCGACTCCACCGGACTCGGCGTGCTCGTAGGCGGCCTGAAGCGCGTGCGTGCCCATGAGGGCTCGCTGCGCCTGGTCTGCAACCAGGAGCGCATTCTCAAGATCTTCCGTATCACCGGTCTGACCAAGGTGTTCCCGATCCACACCACGGTCGATGAAGCCGTCGCGGCAACCGACTGACGGCTCCGGAGGAAGAACGCAGGGGTACCGGGCTCCCAGCCCGGTCCCCCCGAGAAGCACGCCCGTACGTCTGAGGGGGATCGCATGGCCACCGTTGAACTCCGTTTCAGCGCCCAGCCCGAACATGTGAGGACGGCTCGCCTGGTGGCGGCCGCCGTGGCACGCCGGGCCGGGGTCGATGAGGCCGTGCTGGACGAAGTGAGACTCGCGGTCGGCGAGGCGTGTTCCCGTGCGGTGGGTCTCCACCGCGGCAACGGCATTTCGGCCCCCGTCCGGGTCGTACTGATCGAGGAGGAGAAGTCCTTCTCGATCGAGGTCGGGGACGAGGTGCCCAGTACGGGTGGTGGTGCGGCCTCCGCGGATTCCGGGGTGCTCGGCGCTCCGGCCGTGGGGGGCGCCGATCCGTCCCTCGACGGGTCGGCGGACGGTGACGACGAGATGGGCCTCGCGGTCATCAGCGGTCTCGTCGACGATGTGGAGGTCACTTCCGGCGAGTCCGGGGGAGTCATCCGCATGACCTGGCCGACGACATCGGCAACGGCGATGCCCTGACGGGGCCCTGCCCTGACTGCTGACTGCTGACTGCTGACTGCTCCGTTCGGATCTCATCTCCTATCCCTTTATCGGCCCTGCTGAGCAGGGCCTTTTTTGTTTTCCTTGATCCTTGAGTCGTATTGCGGGTCGCACCGTACGTCCCATTGAATGCCTCTGCCCCATTACTTTCCCTTTGCATCCCTCGGCAGGTTTATTCAGGCAAGGGTCAATTCCGTTTACCGCGCACTGTTTTGATCAGGATCCGCTCCCTACAATCCGTCCACATCTTGAGCTCTGAGCGTCAAGGAGGACGAATGGCGGGGCTCTTCAACCCACAGCAGTCCGAACACTCCACATCCCTCGCAGCCGCGGCACTCACCGACGGCAACCGGATCATCGTGATCGTCATCGCCGTGGTGGCGCTGGCGGCCCTGCTCGTAGCCCAGCTGCTGGTACGTCAGGTGCTGGCCGCGGGTGAGGGCACCGAATCCATGAAACAGATCGCGGCAGCTGTGCAGGAAGGGGCGAATGCCTATCTGGGCCGGCAGTTGCGCACACTCGGCATCTTTGCCGTCGTCGTGTTCTTCCTGCTCTTCCTGCTTCCGGCCGACGACTGGTCCCAGCGCGCGGGGCGTTCTGCCTTCTTCCTGGTCGGCGCGATTTTCTCGGCGATCACCGGATACATCGGCATGCGGCTCGCGGTAAGAGCGAATGTGCGCGTGGCGGCGGCAGCCCGGGAAGCCACTCCCGGGGAGGGGGAACCGGAAAAGGATCTCACCGCCGTCTCGCACAGAGCAATGAAGATCGCTTTCCGTACGGGCGGCGTGGTCGGCATGTTCACAGTGGGTCTCGGCCTGCTCGGTGCCTCCTGCGTCGTCCTCGTCTACGCCGCCAACGCACCCAAGGTGCTGGAGGGCTTCGGCCTGGGCGCCGCGCTGATCGCCATGTTCATGAGGGTCGGCGGCGGTATCTTCACCAAGGCGGCCGACGTCGGGGCCGACCTGGTCGGCAAGGTGGAGCAGGGCATCCCGGAGGACGACCCGCGTAACGCCGCGACCATCGCGGACAATGTGGGTGACAACGTCGGCGACTGCGCGGGCATGGCCGCCGACCTCTTCGAGTCCTATGCCGTCACGCTCGTCGCGGCCCTCATCCTCGGCAAGGCCGCCTTCGGGAATTCCGGGCTCGCCTTCCCCCTGATCGTCCCGGCGATCGGTGTGGTCACCGCGATGATCGGCATCTTCGCGGTCGCGCCACGGCACTCCGACCGCAGCGGGATGTCCGCCATCAACCGCGGATTCTTCATCTCCGCGGTGGTCTCCCTGGTCCTGGTGGCCGTGGCGGTGTACAGCTATCTGCCCGGGTCGTACGGCGACCTGGACGGCGTCACCGACGCGACGATCCGGGCGCACAGCGGCGACCCGCGGCTGCTCGCCCTGGTGGCCGTCGCCATCGGGATCGTCCTGGCCGCCCTCATCCAGCAGCTGACCGGGTACTTCACCGAGACCAGCCGCCGCCCGGTCAGGGACATCGGAAAGTCCTCGCTCACCGGCGCCGCGACGGTCGTGCTCGCGGGCGTCGCCATCGGGCTCGAATCCGCCGTCTACACCGCGTTGCTCATCGGGCTCGGTGTGTACGGGGCGTTCCTGCTCGGCGGCACGTCGATCATGCTCGCCCTCTTCGCGGTGGCCCTGGCCGGCACCGGGCTGCTCACCACCGTCGGTGTCATCGTCGCCATGGACACCTTCGGCCCGGTCGCCGACAACGCGCAGGGCATCGCGGAGATGTCCGGCGACGTCGAGGGCGCGGGCGCCCAGGTGCTCACCGACCTGGACGCGGTCGGCAACACCACCAAGGCAATCACCAAGGGCATCGCCATCGCGACGGCGGTGCTGGCGGCCTCGGCGCTCTTCGGCTCGTACCGCGACGCGCTCGCCACCGCCGTCGACGACGTACACGCCAAGGCGGGCGAACTCGGCCTGAGCATGGACATCTCCCAGCCCAACAATCTGGTGGGCCTGATGTTCGGCGCCGCGGTCGTCTTCCTCTTCTCCGGGCTGGCCGTCAGCGCGGTCTCGCGGTCGGCCGGGGCCGTGGTCTACGAGGTCAGGCGGCAGTTCCGCGAGCACCCGGGGATCATGGACTACACCGAGAAACCCGAGTACGGCCGGGTGGTCGACATCTGCACCAAGGACGCCCTGCGCGAGCTGACCACGCCGGGCCTGCTCGCGGTGATGGCGCCCATCGCGGTGGGATTCACCCTCGGTGTGGGTGCGCTCGGCTCGTTCCTGGCGGGTGCGATCGGGGCGGGCACCCTGATGGCCGTGTTCCTGGCCAACTCCGGCGGTGCGTGGGACAACGCGAAGAAGCTCGTCGAGGACGGCCACCACGGGGGCAAGGGCAGTGACGCCCACGCGGCGACCGTCATCGGTGACACGGTCGGCGATCCGTTCAAGGACACGGCGGGCCCGGCGATCAACCCGCTGCTCAAGGTGATGAACCTGGTGGCGCTGCTGATCGCGCCCGCCGTGGTGAAGTTCAGCTACGGCGACAACGCCAGCGCTCCGGTGCGCGCCGTGGTGGCGGCGGTCGCCATCCTGGTCATCGTCGGCGCGGTGTACGTGTCGAAGCGGCGGGGGATCTCCGTGGACGAGGAGGGCGGAGCCCCCGAGGCCGGCGAAGTGGCGGGCCCGGCGGTGGCCACCCAGGACGGGCCCTAGTACCGATGTTCCGGTAATGGCCCATCAGGCAAGGGGTGGACAGACCGTGCTGACGGCCCGTCCGCCCCTCGTCGTGTGCCGTCGCACGGTCCCGTGCCCGTGAGCCTTGTCTCTCCCCTCTCGTCTTGGTGCAAACGGCTTCAATATGGGACAAAACGGTCTTACGACACGCGAATGTCGCCCACTTGGCGTGTATGTTCCGGGGCCGAGAGCCTTGGAAGGGACCAATCCGGTGAACAAGAAGCTTGCTGCCGCACTGTCCGGCGGTGCGGTACTGGTACTGGCGTTGTCGGGCTGCAGCGACAACAGCAGCGACAAGACGAACGACTGGGCCAAGTCGCTCTGCGGCGACATCGGGCCCCAGCTGACGAAGATCAACAAGGCCAACCAGCAGATCACCGCCGTGGCGGCGGACGGCAAGCCGGCGGACATCCAGAAGGCCGACTCGGCCGCGTTCCAGGATCTGTCCTCGGCCGACGCGGCCATCGCCGCCGGCCTCAAGAAGGCCGGGCCGCCGCCCGGTGACGACGGGAAGAAGATCCAGCAGGACGCCATCACCGAGCTGAACACCAACTCGAAGGCGTACGCCGACCTGAAGAAGCAGGTCGACGCGTTGAACGTCAAGGATCAGCAGAAGTTCTCGGACGGTCTCAAGAGCATCGGCGAGAACATGAAGAAGATCGACGAGACCGCCTACAAGAAGCTCTTCTCCGGCGACACGGGCAAGGCGCTGCTCAGCCAGGACGCGTGCAAGGTCGCGACGTCCTCGCCGTCCCCCACCGTCGCGCCCTCCAAGGCGTAGCACAGCGGGGACCGACGGAGCGGCCGACGACCGCCGATGGCCGGCACACCGACTCCTGTCGGGTGTCTTCATCGGCGGTTTTCCGCTGTCCGCGTGTTCGCGGGCGCTCGGTGCGGGTGTTGTCAGTGGGAGCAGCCACAATGGGCGGGTGAGTACGACCAGTCTTCCCGCGCCCGACCACTCGCCCCTGCTCCGCGAGGCACTGCTCGCCGCGGCCTTCACCGCGGACGGCCTGCTCGATCTGCTCGGCGCGCCCGCGTACGCCGCGCTGGCCCGCAGCGAGACGGTGCCCGCCCTGCGTGCCACGCGCGGTGGGACGCCGCTGGAGACGCTGGTGCGGCTCTTCCTGCTCCAGCAGCCCGTCCCCGCGGAGGAGGCGGCGGCCGCCCTGCCGTTCGAGGAGTGCGTCGCGGACGGCTGGGTGGCGCGTGCGGACGACGGCGTACGGGCGACGGTGGACGTCAGGCCGTACGGAGGCCCGGAGGGGCAGGACTGGTTCATCGTCTCGGATCCGGGGTGCGGGGTCGGTGGCGCCGGCGGCATCGGCAGCCGTGACGAAGGCGTCGTGCTGGGGGTCGGCGGGGCGTCCACCACGCTTGCCGGGATCACCGTTCGTACGCCTGTCGGGCGAGCGCTCGACCTCGGTACCGGATCCGGTATCCAGGCGCTGCACGCCGCGCAGCACGCGACGGGTGTGACGGCCACCGACCTCAACCCGCGGGCGCTCGCCTTCACCCGTCTCACCCTCGCGCTCTCCGGGGCCCCCGCGGCGGACCTCCGTGAGGGCTCGCTCTTCGCGCCGGTGGCGGGTGAGACGTACGACCTGATCGTCTCCAACCCGCCGTTCGTCATCTCGCCCGGGGCCAGGCTGACCTACCGGGACGGCGGGATGGGCGGGGACGACCTCTGCCGCTCACTCGTCTCGGAGGCGGGCGCCCATCTGAACGCGGGCGGATACGCGCAGTTCCTGGCCAACTGGCAGCACGTGGAGGGCGAGGAGTGGCAGGACCGGCTGCGCTCCTGGGTGCCGCGCGGCTGCGACGCGTGGATCGTGCAGCGCGAGGTGCAGGACATCACGCAGTACGCGGAGCTGTGGCTGCGCGACAGCGGCGACCACCGTACGGACCCGGACGCCTACGCCGAGCGGTACGAGGCGTGGCTCGACGAGTTCGACGCCCGCCGGACCAAGGCTGTCGGCTTCGGCTGGATCACGCTGTACAAGTCGGGATCCGACCGTCCGTCGATCGTCGTGGAGGAGTGGCCGCACCCGGTGGAGCAGCCGCTCGGTGAGACCGTACGGGCGCACTTCGAGCGCCGGGACTATCTGCGGGACCACGACGACGCCGCCCTGCTCGCCGGCCATTTCAAGCTCGCGCCCGAGGTGGTGCAGGAGCAGGTGGGCATGCCGGGTGCCGAGGACCCCGAACATGTGATCCTCCGGCAGAACCGCGGTATGCGCAGGGCCACCAAGGTCGACACGGTGGGTGCGGGCTTCGCGGGAGTGTGCGACGGGACGCTCTCCGCCGGGCAGATCCTGGACGCGATCGCCCAGTTGCTGGGCGAGGACCCGGTGGTGCTCAGGGACCGCACCCCGCAGTCCATCAGACTGCTGGTCGAGGAGGGCTTCCTCGCTCCGGTGGGCCCGCCCGCGTCCGTCTGACGTCCCCCAGCGTCCGCCCGCGTCCGTCTGACGTCCGACCGCCTGCGTCCGACGTCAGCCCGGCCCGCTTCGCTGATTCCCATGTGTCCGCGCCCGTCGTTCATCCGTCGTTCGCGCCGGTGTGGTCCAGGGGTGCCAGCCTCACCGTCCTGGAACTCGGGACAGGATGGTACGGACATGGAGAGCGTGCCCGCGGTCTTCGGCGGAACGACATTCGCACTGTTCGGAGGCGCGCTGCTGCTGTGGACCGGCGCGCGGACCCTCCGTCGTGCGCCGGTGGCACAGGGGGTGAATCCCACGCGCGCCCGCACCCTGGCGCTGGCGTTCGGCGTGGTGTCCCTCGCCCTGGGAGTGTGGTGCTTCACCCGCCTCTGACACGGGCCCCGGTCCGCGGCCGAATTGGCCCCCGCACCACCCACCCCGCATTCTCTCCGGCACCGGCTCCGGCATCGCCTCCGGAATGGGTCGCACCGGCACATGGACGCACCCGGCGGCCCACCCGCCGAGCCGCCGGAGGGAACTCCGCACGGGAGTCCCGGCGGGGCGCGAGCGAAGCCCCGGGGAGGGCAGTGGGCCGATCCGGGCGGCAGAAATGCCGGTAGTCGGGTTACCGTTCCAGTGGCCGTTGCGGGCTTTCGCCGTTTGACACGGGGACGGGATGTACCGTCACACTCCGCAGCGAGCATGACCACCGAGTGCCGACCGGAGAGAAGAGCCACGTTGTCCCCGACCAGCGAGACCGCACACGGCGGCCGCCGACTCGTCATTGTCGAGTCGCCCGCCAAGGCGAAGACGATCAAGGGCTACCTCGGCCCGGGTTATGTCGTCGAGGCGAGCGTCGGGCACATCCGCGACCTCCCGAACGGTGCCGCTGAGGTGCCGGACAAGTACACCGGCGAGGTGCGCCGCCTCGGAGTGGATGTCGACAACGACTTCCAGCCCATCTATGTCGTCAACGCCGACAAGAAGGCGCAGGTCAGGAAGCTCAAGGACCTCCTCGCGGAGTCCGACGAACTCTTCCTCGCGACCGATGAGGACCGCGAGGGCGAAGCCATCGCGTGGCACCTCCAGGAGGTCCTGAAGCCCAAGGTCCCGGTCCACCGGATGGTCTTCCACGAGATCACCAAGGAAGCGATCAGGGCCGCAGTCGCCAACCCGCGCGAGCTCAACAAGCGCATGGTCGACGCCCAGGAAACCCGCCGGATCCTCGACCGCCTCTACGGCTACGAGGTCTCCCCGGTCCTGTGGAAGAAGGTCATGCCGCGCCTCTCGGCGGGCCGCGTGCAGTCCGTCGCCACCCGCCTGGTGGTCGAGCGGGAACGCGAGCGCATCGCCTTTCGTTCTGCTGAGTACTGGGACCTCACCGGTACGTTCTCCACCGGCCGCCAGGGTGACGCCTCCGACCCGTCGACCCTCGTGGCCCGGCTGAATTCGGTGGACGGCCGCCGGGTCGCCCAGGGCCGTGACTTCAACTCCACGGGACAACTCAAGAGCGACGTCCTGCACCTCGACGAGGCCAATGCCCGCGCGCTCGCCGCCGCGCTGGCCGACTCGTCCTTCGCCGTGCGCTCGGTCGAGTCCAAGCCGTACCGCCGCTCGCCGTACGCCCCGTTCCGTACGACGACTCTCCAGCAGGAGGCCAGCCGCAAGCTGGGCTTCGGTGCGAAGTCGACCATGCAGGTGGCCCAGAAGCTGTATGAGAACGGCTTCATCACCTATATGCGTACGGACTCCACGACCCTCTCGGACACCGCGGTCGGCGCGGCCCGCGCGCAGGTCACGCAGCTGTACGGCAGCGACTACCTGCCGGACAAGCCGCGCACGTACGCTGGGAAGGTCAAGAACGCGCAGGAGGCGCACGAGGCGATCCGTCCCTCGGGCGACCGGTTCCGTACGCCGGCCGAGACCGGTCTCTCCGGTGACCAGTTCCGGCTGTACGAGCTGATCTGGAAGCGGACCGTCGCCTCCCAGATGAAGGACGCGGTCGGTAACTCGGTCACCGTGAAGATCGCGGGGACGTCGTCCGACGGCCGGGTCGCCGAGTTCTCGGCCTCCGGCAAGACGATCACCTTCCACGGCTTCATGAAGGCGTACGTCGAAGGTGCCGACGACCCGAACGCCGAGCTGGACGACCGCGAGCGCAGGCTGCCGCAGGTCGCCGAGGGCGACGCGCTCTCCGCCCAGGAGATGACCGTCGACGGCCACTCCACCAAGCCGCCGGCCCGTTACACCGAGGCCTCGCTGGTCAAGGAGCTGGAAGAGCGCGAGATCGGCCGTCCGTCGACCTACGCGTCGATCATCGGCACGATCCTCGACCGCGGCTACGTCTTCAAGAAGGGCACCGCGCTGGTGCCCTCCTTCCTCTCCTTCGCCGTGGTCAACCTCCTGGAGAAGCACTTCGGGCGGCTCGTCGACTACGACTTCACCGCACGGATGGAGGACGACCTCGACGGCATCGCGCGGGGCGAGGCGAAGTCCGTGCCGTGGCTGAGGCGGTTCTACTTCGGTGAGGGTGACGCGGGCGCCGCGGCCGCCGCGGGCAACGGCGACGGTGATCACCTCGGCGGTCTCAAGGAGCTCGTCACCGACCTGGGGGCCATCGACGCCCGGGAGATCTCGTCCTTCCCGGTCGGCGAGGGCATCGTGCTGCGCGTCGGCCGGTACGGCCCGTACATCGAGCGCGGCGAGAAGGACTCCGAGAACCACCAGCGCGCCGACGTCCCCGACGACATGGCGCCCGACGAGCTGACCGTCGAGTACGCCGAGGAACTGCTCGCCAAGCCGAGCGGCGACTTCGAGCTGGGAACCGACCCGGAGTCCGGCCACCAGATCGTGGCGAAGGACGGCCGGTACGGCCCCTACGTCACGGAGATCCTTCCCGAGGGCACCCCGAAGACCGGCAAGAACGCGGTGAAGCCGCGTACCGCCTCCCTCTTCAAGTCGATGTCGCTCGACACGGTCACGCTGGCCGAGGCGCTCAAGCTGATGTCGCTGCCGCGGGTGGTCGGCACGGACGCCGAGGGCGTCGAGATCACCGCGCAGAACGGCCGGTACGGCCCGTACCTCAAGAAGGGCACCGACTCGCGCTCCCTGGAGACCGAGGACCAGCTCTTCAACATCACGCTCGACGAGGCGCTGGCGATCTACGCCCAGCCCAAGCAGCGCGGGCGTGCCGCGGCCAAGCCGCCGCTCAAGGAGCTGGGCACGGACCCGGTCAGCGAGCGGCCCGTCGTCGTGAAGGACGGCCGGTTCGGCGCGTACGTCACGGACGGCGAGACGAACGCGACGCTGCGGACCGATGACAGCGTGGAGGACATCACTCCCGAGCGCGGATACGAACTGCTCGCCGAGAAGCGTGCCAAGGGACCGGCGAAGAAGAAGACCGCCAAGAAGGCTCCGGCCAAGAAGGCTGCGGCGAAGAAGACAGCGGCCAAGAAGACCACCACGGCCGCGAAGAAGACCGCAGCGAAGAAGACCACCGCGACGGCGAAGAAGGCTCCGGCCAAGAAGGCGCCTGCCAAGAAGGCCACGCAGAAGACGGGCGCCACGGCCTCCGCCGACGAGTAGGACGCGCATCGCGGTCCGGTGGTGCTGCCGGTGCTGCGGGTGAACCGGTGTGCTGTGCACCGGAGTCCGGGCCCGCCGCAGTGCGGGTGCGCGGGAGCACCGATGGATCGAACGGCCGGTACGGCGCGTGCGGAATGGGCGCGGCGTGCCGGCCGTCCAAATGTTCGGGGGCCCCGGCATGGATGTGGACCTTCCGGATAGGCTGGTCGGATGACGCGAGCCGAGCAGCCAACGGTCGTGAGCCCCACCTCCGACGAACTAGCCGCAGACTCACGCGAGCGTGCCGTCCGAGCCCTGTTGCGCATCCCCCCGCTCCGGCGGTTGTGGAGCGCCCAGCTCGTCGGCAATATCGGCGATACCCTCGCCCTCCTCGTGCTGTTGCTTCTTTCGTTGCAGGCGGCGGTCACGCAAGAATCCTTCGGGGGCGGGTACCGCGGTGCCGCCTTCGCCGTAGCGGCCGTATTCGGCGCGCGGGCCCTTGCCACCCTGCTCTTCGGCGCCGTACTGCTCGGCCCGGTGGCCGCGCTGACCGCGCCGAACGGGCCGCTCGACCGGCGCTGGACCATGATCGGCGCGGACGGCCTGCGGGTCGCGCTGCTGATCATCGCCCCGCTGTGGGGCAACTGGACCCCGGCCAACGCGCCTGCCGCGCTTCTGGCCACGGTCTTCGTCGCGGGTGTCGCCGAACGTTTCTGGACGGTGGCCAAGGAGAGTGCCGCACCCGCGCTGCTCCCGAAGCCTCCGCCCGAGAGCGTGGCGGTGCGCGGTCTGCCCGACCATCTCGAAGCGCTGCGCAGGCTCTCGCTGCGCACGGCCTTCCTCGCCATTCCGGCGGCCGCCGCCGCCCTGCTGGTCGCCATGCTGATCAGCAGGCTGCTGGCATCGGGCATCGACTGGTTCTCGCTGCACCAGGCGGCGCTCGGCTCCTACGGCGCGGCCGGTCTCTTCGCCGCGTCGGTGTCGACGCTGTACTTCCTCGAACTGCCCGACGGCCAGACACCGCGCGCCCGTTCCCCGCTGGAGGGGCTGCGCCGTCCGGCGGGTACCAACGGCCCTGACAAGGGCCGCACGGGCAGTGTCCCGCTGCTCATCCTGGCGGCCGCCGCGGTCGCCGGAGCCATTGCTTCCGCCGTTGCCGTCGTCGTACTGGACGCCATCGACCTGGACGGCGGACCGGTCGCCTTCGCGCTGCTCGTCCTGGTCCTGACCGCCGGCACGGCCGCCGGTATCCGCACCGCGCCCAAGATCCTGCCGGGGCTCTCCCGCCGCAGGCTGCTCGCCCTGGCGATCACCCTGACCGGTGTGGCGCTGCTGGTGATGGGCCTGGTCCCGGACACGGCGACCGTCGTGCTGATCGCGGCACTCGCCGGCTGGTCGGCCGGTGTCGCTGCGAACACCGCGCACACCCTGGTCGACCAGGAGACCGAGGACAGCAGGCGCGCCCGGACCACCGGGCACCTCCAGGCGGTCGTACGGGTCGCCATCGCGCTGGGCGCGATCGTGGCCCCGCTGGTCGCCGCCCTGATCGGCCCGCACCACCTCGGCAACGGCGGCTTCGTCTTCGCCCACGGCGGTGCCGCCTTCACCCTGATGCTGGTCGGTGCGCTGCTGCTGCCGGTGGCCGCGCTCGTCCTGGTCAAGGCGGACGACCGTACGGGCGTACCGCTGCGCCACGATCTGCGCGACGCGCTGCGCGGCGGCGCCGACCCGGTCCAGGCCCCCGCGGCGACCGGCTTCTTCCTCGCCTTCGAAGGCGGCGACGGGGCCGGCAAGTCCACCCAGGTCGAGGCGGTCGCGGAGTGGATCCGGGCCAAGGGCCACGAGGTCGTCGTCACCCGCGAACCGGGCGCGACGCCGGTCGGCAAGCGGCTGCGTTCGATCCTGCTGGACGTCGCGTCCGCCGGTCTCTCCAACCGCGCGGAGGCGCTGCTGTACGCGGCGGACCGCGCCGAGCACATCGACTCGGTCGTCCTGCCCGCCCTGGAGCGCGGCGCGATCGTCGTCTCCGACCGCTACATCGACTCGTCCGTTGCCTACCAGGGCGCGGGCCGTGAACTGGCGCCGACCGAGATCGGCCGTATCAACCGCTGGGCGACCGGCGGTCTCGTACCGCATCTGACGGTCCTGCTCGACGTCTCCCCCGAGGCCGCGCGCGAGCGGTTCACGGAGGCACCCGACCGGCTGGAGTCCGAGCCGGCCGAATTCCACCAGCGGGTGCGGAGCGGGTTCCTGACGCTCGCCGCCGCTGACCCCGGCCGCTATCTGGTGGTGGACGGGGCACAGGAACCGGACGCGATCACCACGGTCGTACGCCACCGTCTCGACCAGCTGCTCCCGCTCTCCGAAGCCGAGGTCAAGGCTCAGGAGGAGGCGCGGAGGGCGGCCGAGGAGGAGGCCCGCAGGAAAGCCGAGGAGGAAGCGGCCCGCAAGGCGGAGGAGGAGCGGCTGGAGCGCGAGCGCCAGGCGCAGCTCGCCAAGCTCCGGGCCGAGGAGGAGGAGCGCAAGCGCCGCGAGCTCGACGAGGCGCGGCGGCGTGAGGAGGAGCGCCAGGCCGAGGAGGCGCGCCGGCAGGCCGAGGAGGCCAGGCGGCTCGCCGAGGAGGAGCGGCTCCGCCGCGAGGCCGAGGAGCAGGCGCGGGAGCAGGAGCAGGAGCGGCTCCGCAAGCAGAAGGAAGAACAGGCGCGGCTCCGCGCGGAGGCCGAGGAGCGCCGCAAGGAGAAGCAGCGCAAGGCCGAGCAGGCGCTGCTCCGGGCCGAGGAGGCCCGCAGGCAGGCCGAGGCGGAGGCCGCCGAGGCGGCGAAGGCGGCAGCGGCTTCCGGCGATACGTCGGCCGGCACATCGGCCGATGCCTCGACCGATCCCTCTTCCGGTCCTTCGGCTGACGCTTCGGCTGACAACGAGACGACCGTCGAGACGCCCATGGTGGGCGCCAACGAGGTGACTCAGCCGGTCGCGGTGCGGCCCACGCCGTCGTCGTCCGACTCCGACGAGACGACGGTCATCCCGAAGCTCGCCGGGACTCCGGAGGATTCCGGGACGTCCGGTGGCTCCGCCGGCTCCGGGACGTCCGGCTCTTCGGGGGATTCACGGTCCTCGGGGGCTCGCTCCTCCCGGTCTTCGCAGCCGGAGGGTTCCGCGCGATCCGGGCGGTCCGCAGGTCCTTCGTGGGCCGCGAGGCCGTCGGAGCCGGCGGACGGGGCCGGTTCCGGATCCCGGTCCGGGGCCGCGGGCTCCACCGAAGACTCGGAGGAGACGACGGTTCTGCCGCAGGCCCAGCTGCGGGGCGCCACCCCCGCGGACCGGGTGCCGCCCGGCTACTTCCGGGACGAGCACCAGGAGCAGCCGCGCCAGGCACCGCCGGAGAACGCGAACGAGCGCACCCGCGAGCTCCCGCAGATCGATCCGGACCGCCCGCGACGGCGCTCGGACTGGGCGGAGGAGACTCCGCTGGACGACCTGCCCTCACTGGCGGACGAACTGCTCGGCCCGGACCGCGAGGACGAGGACCACGACAACAGGGGCAGAGGCCGGGGCAAGGGACGGCGCTGACCCACACCGCGGGCCCGGAGGACATCACCGTCCTCCGGGCCCGCGGTGCTGTGGTCAGCCGCCGGGAGGGCGCAGGGCCGGCGGCCCAGGGGCTACGGGACCGGGCCGTACTGTCGGACCCCTGCGTCACAATGGAAGCCGCACCGGCAAGAGAAGAGGGGGGCGACCGCATGCCCGTATGGGACGACCTCGTCGGCCAGGACCGCGTCCAGACGCAGCTCGCCGCCGCCGCCCGTGACGCCGACGCGCTGGTCACCGCCACCACCGAGCAGACCTCCACCGACGGCATGTCGAAGTCGACCATGACGCACGCCTGGCTGTTCACGGGCCCGCCCGGTTCCGGCCGGTCCACCGCGGCCCGCGCCTTCGCGGCGGCCCTCCAGTGCGTCAGCCCGGACCGTGCGCTCGGTGGAGTCCCGGGCTGCGGCTTCTGCGAGGGCTGCCACACCGCCCTCGTCGGTACGCACGCGGATGTCGAGGTCGTCCGCACCGACCAGCTCTCCATCGGCGTGAAGGAGACCCGGGAGCTGGTCCGCCGCGCTCAGCTCTCGCCGGCGGTCGGCCGCTGGCAGGTCATCGTCATGGAGGACGCGGACCGCCTGACCGAGGGCGCGGGGAACGTACTGCTGAAGGCCGTCGAGGAACCCGCTCCCCGTACGGTGTGGCTGCTCTGCGCGCCGTCCCTGGAGGACGTGCTGCCGACCATCCGCTCCCGCTGCCGCAATCTGACCCTCCGCACACCGCCCGTGGAGGCGGTGGCCGACATCCTGGTCAGACGGGACGGCATCGAGCCGCAGGCGGCCATGGACGCGGCCCGTGCGACGCAGGGCCACATCGGCAGGGCGCGCCGCCTGGCCACGGACGAGCGCGCCCGCGCCCGGCGCGCCGCCGTGCTCAGGATGCCGCTGCGCGTCGAGGAGATCGGCGGCTGTCTGAAGTCGGCGCAGGAGCTGATCGACGCCGCGACCGAGGACGCCAAGGAGGTCGCGGAGGGGACCGACACCAAGGAGACCGAGGACCTCAAGGCGGCGCTCGGCGCGTCGGCCGGCGGGCGGATGCCCCGGGGCACGGCAGGGGCGATGAAAGAGCTGGCCGACCGGCAGAAGCGCCGCTCGACCCGTACCCAGCGGGACACGCTCGACCTCGCGCTGACCGACCTGACCGGCTTCTACCGGGACGTGCTGGCGCTCCAGCTGCGCTCCAGGGTGGCCATCGCCAATGAGGACGTCAGGGACTCGCTGGACCGGATCGCACTGAGTTCGAGCCCGGAGAGCACCCTGCGCCGGATCGAGGCCATCACCGCCTGCCGCCAGGCGCTCGACCGGAACGTTGCACCGCTGCTGGCGGTCGAGGCGATGGCGGTATCGCTGCGCGCGGGCTGACGGACGGTGTGACGGTGTGACGGGAGGGGGGGAGCTGATCCGGCCTGAACGGCGCAACGCGGGTTGACGGCTCACTCGTACGGGCCGGAAAAGAGGGCCTTCGGCCGGGGCCGGACTACGCTCCGGGAATGGACTTCAGGCGTCTGCTCTCCACTCCGGTCACTGTGCTGGCCATGGCCGGTCTGCTTGTTTCGGGCTGCTCGTCGGGTGGCTCGGCGCCCACCGCGTCGCAGGCCGGGGCCGCGGCGTCCGGCGCCGGTACGGCCGGGGCAGCGAAGTCCGCACCGGCCGCGGATCTGGCCAAGTACTACAGCCAGAAACTGACGTGGCGTTCCTGCGGCGCCCCCGGATTCCAGTGCTCCACGATGAAGGTGCCGCTCGACTACGCGAAGCCCTCGGACGGCGACATCAAGCTCGCCGTCTCCCGCAAGAAGGCCACCGGCCCCGGAAAGCGGATCGGCTCCCTGCTGGTGAACCCGGGCGGCCCGGGCGGCTCGGCGATCGACTACCTCCAGGGCTACGCGGGAATCGGCTACCCCGCCGCGGTGCGTGCCCGCTACGACATGGCGGCCGTGGACCCGCGCGGAGTGGCCCGCAGCCAGCCCGTCGAATGTCTTACGGGCAAGCAGATGGACGCCTACACGGAGGTCGACCAGACCCCGGACAACGCGGGCGAGACCAAGAAGCTCACCACGTCGCTCAAGGGCTTCGCGCAGGGCTGCGAGAAGCACTCGGCCAGGATCCTCCCGCATGTCTCCACGGTCGACGCCGCCCGTGACATGGACATCGAGCGCGGAATCCTCGGCGACAAGAAGCTGAACTACGTGGGCGCCTCGTACGGCACCTTCCTCGGCGCGACGTACGCGGGACTCTTCCCGGACCGGGTGGGCCGCCTGGTCCTGGACGGTGCGATGGACCCGTCGCTGACATCGCTGCAGATGAACCGCGACCAGACCGCGGGCTTCGAGACCGCCTTCAAGTCCTTCGCCGCCGACTGCATCAAGCACAAGGACTGCCCGCTCGGCACCACGTCCACCGCCGACGCCTCGCACCGGCTGGAGGCCTTCTTCCGCCGGCTGGACGCCAAACCGATCTCCACCGGTCAGAGCCGCAAACTGGGGGAGCCGCTCGCCACGACCGGCGTGATCTCGGCCATGTACGACGAGGGGTCCTGGCCCCAGCTGCGCACCGCGCTCACCCACGCCATGGCAGGCGACGGTGCGGGCCTGCTCGCTCTGTCCGACTCGTACTACGAGCGGGACAGCAAGGGGAAGTACGCGAACCTGATGTTCGCCAACGCCGCCGTGAACTGCCTGGACCTGCCCCCGGCCTTCAAGGGCCCCGCAGCCGTCACCAAGGCCATCCCGTCCTTCGAGAAGGCGTCGCCGGTCTTCGGCAGGGGTTTCGCCTGGGCGACCCTGAACTGCACCTACTGGCCGTTCCACGCCACCGGCAGCGCCCACCGCATCACAGCGAAGGGCGCGGCCCCGATCGTGGTGGTCGGCACGACCCGCGACCCGGCGACCCCGTACAAGTGGGCGAAGTCCCTGGCGGCCCAGCTCTCCTCCGGCACGCTCCTCACCTACGACGGTGACGGCCACACCGCGTACGGCCGCGGCAGCGACTGCATCGACACGGCGATCAACAGGTACCTCCTGGACGGCACCCCGCCGAAGAACGGAAAGAAGTGCTCCTGACCTGCACGGAGTGGCTCAGCGGGGGGCTGTCCGGAGCACCCCCGGAAACTGTGTAGACTTGGCGTCGCTGCTGACCGCACCATGGTCAGGACGGCGCGCCGCCTTAGCTCAGCTGGCCAGAGCAACGCACTCGTAATGCGTAGGTCTCGGGTTCGAATCCCGAAGGCGGCCCGGAATTACCCCAGGACTCACTCGCCGTGACCTGGGGTTTTTTCATGCCTGGGGCATGGCGGGCCGCACGTCGGGGCTTTCTCCCGGTCGGGGTGCGGACGGCCGGCGACCCGCACCCCGGCTCTCATCAGGACGTGGGGATCCGCAGGGCCTTCCACGAGGTGGCGCCCGGCCAGCCGTCCGCGTCGGTGCCGCTGTAACCCAGCTTGCGCTGCCACTTGGCGTACGAGGCGCGGTCCGCGTCCGTCCACTGGGGACCCGGGCCGGAGCGGTAGGCGGAGCAGCCCTCGGCGGTCAGGCGCTTGCCCATCGCGGTGACGACGGCCGACTTCGGCTTCTTCCTGAACCAGTCGGCGCCCGGGAACGGCTGGTAGGCAGGGCCCGAGCCCGAGTTGCCCGATGAAGGGGATCCGTGGGATGCGCCGGAGGCCAGGCGGGTCGCGATCCGGGTGCGCAGGGAGGCCATCGTGAAGCCGGCCGGGTCGATCTTGGTGTTCGTCCACTCCTTGTGCCCGATGACGGAGGCGGCGCTCCAGCCGTGGGCACGGCAGATCGCGGCGGACGCCTTCGTGATCGCCGTGAGCTGGGCCTCCGGCCAGGGGTCCTTGCCGTTGCCGAGGTTCTCGCACTCGAAGCCGTAGAAGTGCGTGTTGCCGTCGGTGCTCTGCTGGTTGGGGGCCGGCAGCGTGCTCCGCTCGGCGACGGTGGCGGCCAGCACGTCCGGGTCACCGGCGCCCGCGTGGTTGGCGCGGCCGTTGCCGACCAGGTGGACGGTGCCGTCCTTCGCGATGACGCCGTGGCAGAGCGGTCCCGGCAGGTCGGACCGGCCGTTGTAGCAGAGGGCCACGGTGGCGGTGGTGCCCAAGGTGACGGTGTGGTGGATCATCACGCCGTTCACCGGGCCCCAGGCGCCCTTCGCGTTGCGGTTGTGGGTGCGCCAGCCGGCGTGTTCGACGACGGTGACGCCTTCCTTCTTCAGAGCCGCGACGAGAGCGGCGGCGGAGAGCGGGGTGGCCATCGGATTCCTCCAGGAGGGCGCGAAGTTCGCAGGAAGGGGGGTGTGCACGGGAGGCCGCCGTCGTCCCGTCCCGGAGGACGGCGGCGGCCCGCGGTGGTGGTCGGAGGTGGCGGCGGTCAGCGCGCCAGCACTTCCCACAGGGTGAGGGTGGCGACCGCGACACCGGTGAAGGCGCCGATGCTGGTCAGTGGCCAGCGGGCGCGTTCCAGGGCGTCGAGGCGGGTTTCGTGGTCGGCGAGTTGCCGGTCGGTCTGGTCGCTGCGCTGCACCAGCAGGGCCAGGGAACCGTCGGCGCGGGCGAAACCCGCCTCCATGGTTCCCCTGAGCCGCTCCAGTTCGCGGGCGATGGCGACCGGGTCGTTTGCGTCAGTCGGCGGCATGAGCGGCCGGAGCGGGCGCCGGTGCGGTGGTGGTGTCCGGGGCCCCGGACACCGGAACGCTGTCGGAGGTGGTCAGCCACGCCGGGAGCAGGGACTGTACGGCGGGCACGGCCATGACGCGGGACAGCAGGCCCGAGACGGTGAGGGCCGCGCCCACCCAGGGCAGCGAGCGGGGCAGGGTCCCGCTGTCGACGAGGGCGGGGAGTGCGATGGCGATCCCCACGGCGGTCTGGACGACCGTGCGCAGGGCACGGATGGTGGTTGGGGTCATGCGAGCGCCTTTCGCGCGATGGTGCGGCCGGGCGGGGCGGGTGGTGCGGTTGCGCGCCCGGCCCGGCAGGGGTCAGGCGGTGTACGGGACCTGCAGGGCGTTCCACGAGGTGGCGCCCGGCCAGCCGTCCGCGTCGGCGCCGGTGTAGCCGAGCTTCTGCTGCCACTTGGCGTACGAGGCGCGGTCGGCCTCGCTCCACTGCGGGTCCGGGCCGTCGGTGTAGGCGGAGCAGCCCTCGGCGACCAGCCGGCCGCCCATCGCGGCCACGATCGTGGAGTGGGGCGCGGACAGGAAGTAGGCGACGCCCGGGAACGGCTGGTAGTGCGTGGCGCTCGCGCCCGGCGTGCCGGCCAGCAGGGCGGCAACCCGGGTGCGCATCGACACCATGCTGAAGCCCTTCGGGTCGATCTTCCGGCTGGTCCACTCCAGATGGCCGATGACCGATGCGGCGTGCCAGCCGTGCGCACGGCAGATCGCGGCGGACACCCGGGCGATGGCTTCCAGTTGCGCTTCGGGCCACGGGTCGGAGCCGTCCCCGAGGTTGACGCACTCGAAGCCGTAGAAGCGGGTGTTGCCGTCGGTGCCGTCCTCGTCCGGTGCCGGCAGCGCGGTCTCGTTGATGACGGCGGTCAGCACGTCGTCGTCGCCCAGACCGGCGTGGTTGGCCCGGCCGTTGCCGACCAGGTGGACCGTGCCGTCCTTGGCGATGACGCCGTGGCAGAGCGGGCCGGGCAGTTCGGAGTCGCCGTTGTAGCAGAAGGCGACGGAACTGTCGGTGCCGGAGGTGACGGTGTGGTGGACGATGACGCCGTTGACGGGGCCCCAGGCGCCCTTGGTGTTGCGGTTGTGGTTGCGCCAGTCGCCGTATTCGACGATCCGGACGCCTTCGGCGGTCAGGGCACTGACCAGGGCGTCGGCGGTGAGCGGGGTGGCCATGGTGGTGACTCCTCGGGCTGGGAATCGGGCTGGGAATCGGGCTCGGAATCGGAGAGGGAATCAGGCGGGGACTCGGGGCGGGGAGATCCTGGCGGGGATCGGGAGGAGGGGCCCCGCGGCCGGGCAGGCCGCGGGGCCCCTGTACGGCCGGGCCTCCCGTACGGGAATTGGCCGGGGCGCCCGGGTCAGGAGACGGCGGCCCAGATGGCGTTGGCGTCCGCGACGATGGTGGAGGGGGTGAACGAGGCGGGCAGCGAGGTCTGTCCGGTGGCGGCGAGCCGCGCGTGCCGGACGAACGCGCCGGGCATCCGTGCGCTGCCGCCCGGGTAGTTGCCGACGCTGGCGCCCACCATGAAGGCGGGGCCGTTGGTCTTCGGATCGGGCCCGTTGACCAGCAGCGCCACCCAGTAGTTGCCCGCGGCGGCGGCGTAGGCCGTCGTCAGTTTCAGGACAAAAGTGGTGCCCCCGGTCGTGGTGATCAGCTTGTCGAGTGTGCCGGTGACGCCGACCCGCACGCCGGCGCTGGTGTACAGACCGGCGTAGGACGTGGCGGCGAGGCCGCCGCCCGCGTAACCGGGTACGTAGAAGACGACGTTGGTGACGGTCGCTGCCGTCGTCAGCGGTACGCCGATCAGGTAGACGGTGCCGTTGATGCAGTACTGCGGGTTCGTCACGGAGGACGTCGCCGGGTCGAACGCCCAGGACTTGAAGCCCAGGGCGGCCGGCGTCCATGTCCCCGACGAGGCCACGGTGTCCACGTAGGAGCGGCGCACCAGCTGGTTGGCGTTGGCCGGGTCGGCGGTGACCGTGGGGACGGTGGAGAACGTCTTGGCACCGGCGATGGTCTGGCTGCCGGTGAGCAGGACGGCCTGGTCGGCGGAGACGGCGGACAGGTCGGCTGCCGTCAGGGTGACCGTGCCGGTCTGCCCGTTGACGGAGAGGACGGGCGCGGCGTCGACCGCCAGGTACCGGGCATCGCCGGAGGCCTGAGTCAGCGCGCCCAGGTCGGCGGCGGCCAGGGTGACGGCACCGGTCCTGCCGTTGACGGAGGTGACGCCTTCGCCGGTGCCGTCCGGCAGCTGGTTCAGCGGCACCTTGCCGTCGGCGTCGAGCTGGGCGACTCCGCCGGCCTGCCCGGCCGCCGACGTGGCCAGGGCGCTGATCTCGGCGGCGGTCAGGATGATGTCCGCCTCGGTGTGGCCGTTGACCGAGCGGACCGGTCCGGCCGGCCCCTCGGGTCCCGGCTCGCCCTGCGGCCCGGTGGGGCCCGGCACGGTGACGTACTGGGCCCCGGCCGGGTCGGCAGGGGCGATGTCAGCGAGGTCGACCTCGGGGGCGGTCACCGACAGGGCGATGTGGTAAGTCCGGCTCCTGCCGACCCCGTTGAGGCGCTCGGTGACGGTGTACGTCCAGCCGAACGGGTTCCAGCCCTCGGCGTCGGTGGCCGGGAGCACCACATCGAGACGGCCCTCGGAGTCGAGGTTCGCGGTGGCCGGGCCGCCGACGAACAGGTCGGCCTCGGAGTGGGTGAGCAGAGCCGGTGGCTGGAACTCGACGCTTCCGCTCAGCGGGTGGCCGTCGAGGGAGAGGTACTGGGCGGTGAGCCGGACGGTCGGGATGGATTCGGGCAGCACGGAAACTCCGATGGGTCGGGTGGCATACGGGAATACGGAAAGGGGTGGGCCGGCCGTCTCCGCCGGAACGGGGCGGGGCGGTCGGCCCGGGAAAGGCGGCATGACGGGGGCATGACGGGGTGTGGCAGCACGGAGCGGGCAGAACGCCGGCCGGTACGACACCGGCCCGTACGACGCCGGCCGGTACGACACAGGCCTGTACGACACCGGCCGGTACGACACCGGCAGGGCGGACGAGTGTCCCTAGGACTGCACCCCGTACAGTCCGCGCGGCTGGCAGGCGACGGTGGTGCCGGCGGCCGGGGCCTTCGCCTGGATCTCGAAGGACACCGTGTCGCCGAAGGAGGCGGGGAGGTCCTCCACCAGGGTCACGGTCAGGGCCACCGTCTGCCCGGCGGCCCCGGCGAGGGTCTGTTCCGCACCGACCACCTCACCGTTGACCAGCAGCCGGACGGCTGCTCCCACGGTCCCGGAGACGGCGATCGCGCAGTACACCTTGGGGTGCTGGGCGAAGCCGGGGCCCGCGTAGAGCGTGGTCCAGTCGGTGGCGCCGGTGGTCTCCCAGCCCGCCGTGCCCACCGGCACCGGGGTCGGGAACGGCAGGTAGGGGCGGGCCAGGCCGCCCCGGCCCGAGTCGGTCGCCAGGACCGTGTCGCCCTTGTGGTCGAGGACGCGCAGCGCCTGCACCGGGGAGTTCGCCGGGTCGGCGGTGACCAGGGACAGCGCCAGCGAGCCGTCGTCGCGCCGCAGTTCGAGCCCCTGCTGGTACTGCTGGGTCTCGCTGTCCCGGTCCGGCTGTACCCGGCCGGCCAGCAGCAGGTCCTCGCCCAGCGAGGTCCGGACGCGGACGCGGCCCTGGTCGCCGACGACGATGTCGCCGTTGCCGACCTGGTTCATCGGCGGACTGCTGTTGGCGCTCGCCATCAGCCCGCGGATACGGCGCTCGATGTCCCGGATGCGGTCCAGGAGATCGGTGGGGATGGTGGCCATGTCTCATACCCCTTCCAGATAGAGGGTCGCCGTCTCGGCCTTGGTGCGCTGCGGGGGCTCCACCGCGATGCCGACGATCCGGTACCGCTCGTCCTGCGGCTCCTGGTGCCACAGGTCGCGCAGCCGCAGCCGGATGCCCGCGCCCAGCAGCGCCGGGCTGATCCGGCCGTCCAGCCGCACGGTGATCTCCGGGATGACCTCCGGCATCCGCTGACGGGCCAGTTCCGCCCCGGCCAGGGAGCGCAGCGTGGCCTCGTCGGTGACCCCGCTGTGGTCCGACGTGGACTCCAGACGCGGCCAGCCGTCCGCCAGGTCCCCGGGCGACTCCACGGCCACGGTGAGCGGCTGGGACTCCTCCGACTGGTCCGTGTTGGGCGAGTCGCCGCGCGCCACCCACACATCGGCCTGCACGGTCGAGTCGGCCGGCAGGCTGTAGGTGATGACCTGGCCCGGATGGTCGAGGACGATGTCGAAGGAACTGGTGGTGATGGTCGGGTGCCCGAGCTGGAGCCGCTTGGCGCGGCGGCCCTCGGCGTCCCGGTAGCAGTGCACCCGCCACTCGAAGCCGTCCGCCAACTGGGCCTGTTGGTCGAGCAGTTCACGGATCCGGGTGAGTGAGGAGTAGGCGAGGACGCAGTCCCGGGCCACCCCGGACATCTCGTGCCCGAGCTGGATGCCGATGTCACCGCCCGGCTGCTCCTGGGCGTGTGCCACCAGCAGCCGGGCGATCTCGAACTGGTCCAGCGCCGTGTACGAGACGTCCTGCGCGAGGATGCGGTGGTCCAGGTAGGAGTCGAAGGTGCCGGCCTGGAACTCGACCTGGACCCGGCCGCGTTCGTCGGACGACGGGGTGCAGGTCCACAGCACCCCGCCCCACCAGATGTCGCCGTCGCGCTCCAGCCACACCGCGGTGCGGCCGGGCACCAGCGCGGCGCGGGCCCGGCCCGCCAGCGCGGCGTCCGGCAGCGGGACCGTCGCCGACAGCGAGCCCGACTTGCCGATGTAGTCGTCGAACTTGGTCTCCGTGAGCGGCAGTACGTCCAGGACACGGTCGGTGCGCAGGTCGCAGAAGACCGCCCGGTAGACAGGGGTGAGCGGGGTGTACGCCGTACGGGGCGAACTCGTCACGCCGCCCTCCTCAGAGCATCGGGTCGACGCGGACGAACCGGTTGTCGAACCAGTGGTTGTTGGTCGTGGCGCTGGAGGAGTACGCCGAGACGGCCGCGTACTGGGCGCCCGCCACCAGCCCGGTGACCGGGAAGACGGTGCTCACCGACTGGCCGCCCCGGCCGGTGTCGATGGCGGAACGGGTCTCGTCGGCACCCAGGCCGGTGACCAGGACGCCGTCCTTGCGGATGTTCGCGGACATCCGGCCCCAGCCGGCGTCGATGGACGGCTGGCCCTGGAAGCCCACGGTGACCAGGACCTTCCCCGACACCGGCGCGGTGAAGGTGGCGGTCACCGTCGGACCGGTGGTCGCGGTCAGCGCCTCGGACCAGGTGGTGGTCTTGCAGTTGCCGCCGTCGTTGTTGTACGCGAACGCCGGGCTCGGCATGGCGAGGGTCCAGGCAGTGCCGCTCCAGCGCTCCAGACGGCCGTTGTTGTCCCGGTACTGGCCGACGTAACCGCCGGTGGCGAGCTGCCCGGCCGGGGCGATCCCGCAGGTCTGGCTCGGGTAGCTCACCCACTGCGAGCCGTCCCAGCGCTGGAGCTGGCTGCTGATGTCGCGGTACTGGCCCGGGTACGCGCCCCCCTCGGCGGTGTTCCCGTACAGCGGCAGGATGCCGCCGGCGGCGACGGTGCTGGTGCGGAGGTTCGCCACGGCGCTCGCCCAGGCGATGCCGCCGGTGCCGACCGACGCGCCCGCCGGGATCTGCACGGTCGCCAACGGCAGGGCGGCGTCGGGCGCCGCCGGGGCCTGCGGGGTGCCGGCCGGGCTGCCCTGGACGATCTCCAGGACGGCTTCGGTGCGGCCGGTGTTGTCGTACTGCGCGTCGTAGATCCGCAGCACCACCAGGTCGACGCGCGGGTTGTTGGCGTCACCGTCGGCGAAGACGACGGTGGTGTAGTCGGTGAGCACGACCGGGTAGGCGCCGGCCGCCGCGGTGCCCTGGACGACGGCCCGGCCGGGGGCGACGGTCGCGGTCATGCCGGCGGTGGAGCTGAAGACGTAGAACGCGGACATCAGGGACTTGCCGTCGGGCGAGCCCGGGATGATGCCGCCGCGGCTGGTGAGTCCGCTCGTCGGGGTCATGGTGCCGGTCGGGGCGAGCCGGGTGTCGGAACGGGACTGGCCGGACTCGGCGTCGGTGCGGTTGACGAGCCATGCGCTGCGCACGGGCATGAGGTCCTCCTGGACGGGGCTGCGGGACAGGGCGGAAAGAAGCGGAATGCGGTGAGGGAGAAGTGGGAGAGAAACGGCGGAGCGCAAGAGGGAGGCGGCGGGCGGGGTGGTCACCAGTGCCCGTCGCGCCAGCGGACGGTGACCGAGGCGCCCGGGGACGGGGTCGTGTCGTCCGAGCGGAACGCCAGGTCGGTGGTGCCCGGCTCCAGCTGGAACAGCTGCTCGGGTGAGGAGTCGGGGGTGGCGGTGTAGATACGGGACGCGGTGTCGTTGAGCAGCACCGTGCCCGTCTCGGTGTCCACCGTGAGGACGTCCCCGGCACCGAGCGCCAGGTCGTACTGGAGCTGGCGCCCGTCGGAGAGCCGGGTCAGCGACGGCCGCTCCACGGGGCCGCGGAACTCCACGACGGGCCGTACGGAGGCGCCGCCCCCGTTGACCGCGGTGATCGATCCGGCCGCGCCGGCCGCGCCCCAGTCCAAGGGCCATCGCAGGCCGGAGCCCGCGGTGTCGTCCCAGGTCAGACCGGACTCGCCGACGGGCAGCCCGGTGACCGCGTCGTGCAGCACGGTGCCGTAGCGGCGCGGGTCGGTCGCCGTCCACTGGAGGCTGACCTTGGCGAACCCCTGGAGGGCGTACGAGCGGTCCTGCGGGACGACCCTGCGGCTGACCCGGGCGCGGACCGCCAGGGTCTCGCCCAGCAGCCGGACGGCGAGCCAGCGTTCCTGGCCGTCGGGGCCGGTCGCGGAGCGGAACGCCCTGGCGGTGGCGAGCGGGTCGGTGCCCGCCGGTGGGGCCAGCCAGACGGTCGCGCCGATCAGCCGGGGCTGGGCCCAGCGGTCGCCGGGCCAGGCGCCGTGCTGGTCGGGCCTGAGCACGTCGCCGAGGTCCAGCTCGGGCAGGTCGTCCCAGCCGGTGATGCCGGTGCGGTCCACCGGGTAGGGCGTACCGGTGCCCATGAGGAGCCCGCCCCACTGGATCTGGCCGTCGAGGGTGATCAGGGAGCCGGGAGTGGAGTCGTCGGAGAGGGCGTTGACGGGCGGGAGGGTGGAGACGGTATCGGCCATGTCGGGCCGTCACCTCGCTTCGGGCTTGGTGTACGGGCGGGGGCGCCGCCGGGACGGGACGGGGCGGGTGCGATGGGGCGCGGGGCGCGGTGGTGCAGGGGTGTGCGGCACCGGCCGGTGGAGTACGGCGGGTGTGGCTGGGGGTACGTGGTGCGGGCCCGGGACGCAGGTGGTGGTGCGGGGCGCGCCCCGGGTGTCAGGCTGCGGTGCGGTGCAGGAAGAGCAGGTCGTCCGCGATGGTCAGCGGGCTGCTGCCTTCGCGCTCCTCGTAGACGCGGGCCCCGGGGCGGCCTGCGAAGAAGGCGGGCCCGGTGGTGGCGGAGGCGCCGGACGGCGCGGGGAGGAAGCGGCCGAGCGAGCTGAGCGGCTGGACGGCGGAGGCACCCGGCACGGCGGCCGGCAGGACGACGCCACCCTCGGCGAGCTGCGGGATCTTCGACAGGTGCACGCCGAACTTCTTGCCGAAGAAGCTGAAGCTCAGGTGGTTGAGCCCGTCGATGATCCAGTTGGCGAAGGCGATCAGGCCCTTCACGGGCCCGGTGATGACCCCGGCGACGGTCTGGATGCCGGTGGACAGGAAGTTCCCCATTCCGTGCAGCGTCTTCGACATGGCGTCGCGTACCCGGGTGAAGGCGGAAGGGAGCGTCTTGGCCAGCCAGTTGAGGACCGGCTGAATGACACCTTTGAAGCCGTTCCAGGCGCCCTTGACGATTGAGGTGACGGCGTGGGTCGCTGCGGAGATCGCGTTTTTCGCGCCGTTGATCCCGGCGCTGATCGTGGAGCCGAGCGTCTTCAGCACGGATCCGACGGTCTTCTGTACGCCGTCGAACACCTCGGAGACGGTCTTCGCCCAGCCCTCGATGACCGGTGCCATGAACGCCCAGGCCACCTTGAAGCCGTCCAGCGCGGCCTGGAAGACCTGTTGGATCACCTTCTGGCCGGTGGACGAGTTCACCGCGTAGTCGACGAGATAGGCGACCAGCGGGGTGAGGACACCGAGAATGAACCCGAGCGGGTTCGCCTTCATGGCCGTGTTGATCGCGGTCATGGCGATGGAGCCGAGCGTCATGGCGGTGCCGAAGAGGGTCATGAACTTGGTGATCTGCGGGGTGTGACTGCCGAGCAGATCCGTCACCGAACCGAAGACCCCGGCCCCGGAGGCGAGGGCTCCGAGCACGCCGAGCGGGCCCCGGATCCTGGTGGCACCGGCCCGGATGCGGGTGGCGGCGGTAACGGCCGATGTGCCGGTCCTGCGGACGGAACGGCCGGCCTGCGTCGTTGCCGTACGCAACTGGCGCAGCGCCGGTGCGGTGGCGGCTGCCCGTGTGGCCATCGTGCGGACGGGGGCCTGGACCCCGACGAGCCCGCGCCGCATGGTCTGGACGGCGGTGCCTGTCTGGAGGGCCACGGTCCTGAAGGTGTTCAGGGAGGCGGCGGGGCGGGCCCCGCCGGACGTGGGGTCCCGCCGGGAACGGGTCATCCCCGGGCCTTGGACAGGAACAGCAGGGCGGAGGCGGTGTCCTGGAGGTTGCTGCTGGTCGCCTCGTAGTACTGCTCGATGTAGAAACCGCCGTCGGTGGCGGTGGCCCCGGTGCCGGTCTGGCCGGCGCGCGTGGTGTGACCGAGCAGTCGGCTCAGCTTGGAGAGCGGCAGGACGGCTTCGGCCTCACCGGCCTCGGCGACGATGGTGTGCACCCCGCCGTTCCGCGGCTGAACGATGCCGCCCTGGGCGAGCCGGGGGATGGTCGGCAGATGGATGCCGAAGGATTTTCCGCCGACGAGCGGCACCCAGCCCGGTACGGAGACCCGGATGCCGTTGAGTTTGCCGATCGCCGAGTTGATCAGACCGATGACGGCGTTGATCGGGCCGGTGACGGCTCCCTTGATGGCGCCGAACGCGTTGCCGGCGATGGACTTCAGGCCGTTCCAGGCGCTGGACAGCTTGCTCCTGACGGTGGTGAAGGCTGCCGGCACGACGCCCTTGATCCAGTTGACCACCGGCGAGATGACGGACTTGATGCCGTTCCAAACGGTGGTGACGACCTTCTTCACGGCGTTCATGGCCGTGGTGATGATGGACTTCCAGAGGTTGAAATAGGTCTTGATGACCGTTGCGACGGCCTTGACGACCACGGAGACGGCCGTCTTGATCCCGTTCCACACCTTCTTCATCAGCGCACCGGCGGCCTGCATGATCGGGCCGACGGCCTTCATTACGCTGGTGATGACGCTTTTGATGACGCTGAAGGCGGTGTTGAGGATCTTCTGCATGGTCTTGGACTGCATCGCCATGTCCACGACCTTGGCGATGAGCGGCGCCAGCAGCGCCATGAGGACGCCGATGAGGTTTCCCTTCATCGACTTGTTGAGCCCCTGCATGCCCTTGTCGGCCTTGGCCGCGCCGGTCTGGAACTTGCCGATGCCGGTCCCGCCGGTCTGCCCGGACTTGCCGGCCTTGGTGACGGACTTCTCCGCCTTGTCGGCGGCCAGTTGAAGCGACTTCAGCTCCTTGGCGGACTGCTGGGATGAGGACTTGATGCTGGTGATACCGCTGTTGCTGCTCTGCGCGCTCTGCTTCAGGCCGCTTGCCGACCGGCTGGCCTGATCGAGGTTGGTCTTGAAGCCGCGGAGACTGTCGGATGCCTTCTTGAGTGTGGCTGTGAACGCCATTCCATGTCCGATCGTTCATCGGCCTGTTCAGCCGACCGGCTGGCGGCCGGAGGGTGGAGGAGGGGTGTACGGAACGGTCAGGCGAACTCGGCGAGAAGCCCGTCGACCTTGGTGTGCAGGCTGCCGATCGCGGTGTCGAGCTTCCGGGTTGCCGTTTCGATTTTCGAAATTGATGAACGAGCTGCGTCGGCGTTGATCTGTTCGGTCAACTGAGCGCGAGCCGCCGGATTGTTGTTGACCTGCGACAGAGACACGAACGGAGGGTCCGGGTCCTGCTTTTTAACGATCTTGGAAAATCCCATTTTATTTTTCTTGACTTCGAGATTCGCCTTGTCCAGCAACCCCGCGATGAATGACTTGAAGTCGAAGATTTGCAGCCCCAATAGTCCTGCGGCGGCAATGATAAATCCGGTCGTCCCCTTTATGGAGATAGCGGAGGGCTTCATTTCTTTGAGAGCGTCCGTGAAGTCCTTGCTCGTGAATTGCGTCACCAGGGACTTCAGGGTCTCTACTACGTCCTCAGCGCCCCCGCGTGACGAAGAGGATCCTTCGGTTCCTCCGCTGGAGGAGGGGTCTGCGCCCATGTTGAGACTTCCTTTCGGCTGATATGAGGCCTTTGCCCTCTTTGAAATGTGAACTTACTGTGCTGCCACTGGAGGCGGTGTGTTGCTACAGTTGGTGTTTTGTGCGCGCCTCATCGCGCGAGGCGAAAATGGAGGCCCCGTGTTTATTGTTGTCGGCGTAATATTCTTCATTTCTCTTGTGGTGCTTCTGGGTTCTGGAATTCCTTTTCTTGCGCAGGCTCCTCTGCGGAAAAGAGGAGTGGTTGTTGATTCGACGGTGGTACGCCGATCCGTTCCACGAGACGGAAAGATCGACGTGGAATACATGTACATCACCCAGGAGCGGGAGCGGCACACTATTTGGCAGCGCGGCTGCTCTCAGTACCCGCAGGGGGGTGAGCGAGTCATTTACGATCCGCAGAATCCCAAGCGAGCCGATTTTGCGATCTTCATGTCCCGGAACCCCAGGAAAAAGATTGTTTTCCTGGCGATTATGGCGTCGGTGACGGTTGTCGCGCTCGTGCTGCTCTGTATTGGCTTGGTGATCTGACCGGCTTCAGTTGGGGTGAGGGCGGGTGTGACGGCATGGAGCCGGAACGCAAGTACTGCGAGGCGTGGACGTGTTTTTCATGGTTCTCGCGGCAGCGGTAACGGCTGTGGTGTGGGCGGCGGCGCTTCTGACGGCGGACTCGTTCGCCGACGATCACGATCGCCCTCAGCACCGCAGGGACGCCCGCCCGGCGTCTGTGGGGTGTTGTCGGCATTTCTGGGGCCGGCGGTAGCGCACGGGTGAAGTAAGTGCGGGTAACTTATTTCCCTGCGGTGGTATTTTCAGTCCTCGGTAGAATTTCTCTTCCCTGGCGGGAGCACTGGGAGGGAATTGTTGTGTTTATTTTCTTGCTTTATGTACTGCCGCTGGTGTTTTTAGGGCTAGGGCTTTACGGTGTGCGCGACCGGTGGATCCTCAGGAGAAGAGGAGTCCGGACCGAGGGCAGCTGTGGCGGTACGAGCTGGAACGCGAATATCATGTCGATTGATGTCTTTTATCGCGATGAAAAGCGAGAAAAGCACTATTTCACGATAGCGCCGGAGGATCTCGGACCTACGAGCGACAAGTCCGTAGTGGGCGTCGTGTACGACCCGCATCACCCAAGCAGGGCGACGACGGAAACGGCCTTGAGCAAACCGCTATGGAGCGTTGCTGAGGGGCCCTTGGTTATTGTCGGTGTGTCTCTGGCGGTGATGTTTACCGGGGTGATCTGGTGGGCTTTCCATTCCTGACGCACCGGATTCCGACGGTGTTGTTGATGGCGATAATCGCCAGTGAGCCGGCGCGTCGCGGATGCCGTCTGGGGAACTGCGATGTGCGCCCGTTGGAGCTTCACGAGAAGAGCATTCCGGATCGAGGGCCAGGCGCGGAGTGCGCATTCATGCGGATCTGATGCGCATTCATGCGGATCAGACCGGGGCGAGCCTGGTGGTAGTACCGTCTGGCGAGGCGGCTTCGGGATGTGGCGGGCCCGGGGGAGAGTGCGGGCATATGCGGCGGTACTCGCCTGAATACAAATAACCCGTGAGGGGTGGGCGTGTTTTTCCTAGTTCTTGCCGCAGCGGTAATGGCTGTGGTGGGGGCGGTCGCGTTGCTGATAGCGGATTCGTCCGGATGGCGTCGGCGGGTGCAGCTGGAAGTGCCGTGTTCGGGTTATGGGATGGGCCGGTTCTCCAAGGGCGAGACGCGCTACGACCTGGGTCCTGTCGTGTACGAAGGCAGGGTCCTGCGGGGTGCGTTGTATGGGCGGGGTTTGGGGATATCGGTGGGTCAGATGGTCGAAGTCGATCTCGATCCGATCGCACCGGCCCGTATGTATCCGCGTGGCGGGATGCCGCGCTTTCCGCACTGGGTCGCATCTCTCGTGTACGGCGGCTGCGGGGTACTGCTGGCGGGGCTGGGGCTGGCCATTGCGGCGGTATGAAATCCAGCACCCACCGACGTGTTGGGCTTGTCGCGCACAGCTCCGAGGATTGCGGAATTTCTCTTCACCGACAAAGCGACGTTGAAGTTCCCATGTCAGTGCTCGGCGGAGCCTGGTGCCCTGATCTTGGCGATGGCGGCCCGCGCGATCTTCCGTGTCCGGCGCCACCTTGACGTCTCGTTGGCAGAACTCGCCCTGATCCGCCGGCTGTTCCCCCTGCTTCAGAGGAACGGCCAGCGGGATCCCTGTTCCGTCAGCTGAAGAAGTGCGCCAGTTCCGACGGGCTCGGTTGGGCCGGTGGTGGGATGGCGCCGGACGCGGTCTCGTCCATCGGTTCCCGCTCGGCCGGGTCGCCCGGGCGTGGTACCGGTACTGGCTGTTCCGGCGGATCGGACTCCCCGTCGCCGTTGACGACGGAGAACATCCAGTTGGCCGCGGCGAGATGGTCCACGACCGCGGCCAGCAGGTAGTCGGTGACTCCCCAGTCCGCTGTCTCGCCGTCCGTGTCGCGGATGGTGGCGCTGTCCCGCGGCAGATGCTTGATCAGGATCGCCAGCCGGCGGGAGGAGAGCCCGCCGCGGTGCCAGTCGAGCAGGTCCACCCCGTAGTGACGGAGCAGGTCGGCTTCCAGAGCCTCGGCGTGTTCTTCGGCGAACGCGACGAGGCTCAGTCTTCCCCCAGGCCGAGCCCGGTCTCCTTGCCGTACGCCTCCAGGATGGCGGCGATGTCCTGCATGGTGACGTCGAGCTGGGCGAAGCGGGCGAACTGCTTCTTGCCGAGGAGGAGTTCGAGCAGGCCGTCGACGTCGTTGTCGTCCAGGCCGCGCAGCGCCCCGGCCGTGGCGCGGGTCAGCTCGGTCGGCAGCTCGTAGGTGTCGCCGTCGAGTTCGAACGACCAGGTACGGCCGAGCGCCTCCATCCGCTGGGCGCGGGCGGTGTTCACGTCGAAGGGGGCCATGGGGTCTCCGTTTCGGAAAGGGGCCGCGCCCGCCCGTCCCGGCGGGACGGGCGGGCGCCGCGGTGAAGTCTGAGCGGGTGGAGCGAGCCGTACGTACCGCGCGATCCGGTCACGTACGGAGAAACTGAGTTATGGAGTTACGGAGTGGAGCCGGGGTGCCGGGGCCGGGCGGACCGGTTCCGGCACCCCGTGGAGCGCCCCCGGAGCCCGGGGGAGCGGGGTCACACCAGGGCGTACGACGGGTCCTTCATGACGAAGGTCGCCAGCGGCTGGGTCTCGCCGGAGGACAGCGCCGTGAAGGTCACGCCGAGGGAGGCCGCGGCCTTGCGGGCCAGCTTGATGTCGTCCGACGCGGTGACCTGGCCACGCGGGATGACGAAGCGGTAGGTGACGTCCGCGCCGTCGTGGAACTCCAGGCCGAGTGCGCGCTCGTCGAACTGCGGGCCGTCCGGCACGTTGTACGTGTAGACGCCCGGGTTGGTGGTGGCGTTCACCGCGGTCACGGTGTCACCGCCCATGAAGAACGGCAGGGTGTCCTCGTTGAACTGGAGCATGGCGAACTTCAGCGTCAGATCACGGTCCGCGTAGATGAAACGGGCCGGGCTGACCGCCTGCCACGTCTCCACCGGGTCGAGCTTGTCCTTCTTGGAGAAGGTCACGCCGTCGGTGGAGGTGTATCCGAGGTCCCGCCACACCGCGCTGTCCCAGTCGGCCGACGGGTCGGCCGAGAACGCGGTCGGCGCGGGAGTGCCGGCCGGGGCCACGAGGATGCGGCCCGTACCGGCGATGCGGATCTCGGACGAGTTGTTACCAGCCATGAAGGTGGCTTCCTTTCCAGGGAGTTGCCCCGTGTGGGGCCGCCGTGTCCGGGGCGGATACGGCGAAGGCCCCGCCGTTCGGTTCGGCGGGGCCCGGTTCAGGGGGAGGCGTGACGCGGCCCGGTGGGCCTGTGCGTACGCGGGATGGGGTCCGTACGGCGGAGGCGGTCCGTATCGCGGAGCGACCGGCCCGGCTGGTGCGACCAGCTGGTGTTGGTGCTGCCGGACGGACGGTGGGCTGTGGTGCCGTGCCGTGCCGTATGGGCGGCGAGCTGTAGTGCCGTGCCGTGCGGGGGGTGGCGCTGCGACGTGTCAGCCGGGCGGACGCTGAGGCGCGCGGTGTCGTGTCAGTCCGTGCGGACGGTGAAGCGGAGGATGCAGACGTAGCGGTTGGCGCCCGCGTAGATGTAGTCGGGCAGCCAGCGCGGCCCGTCCTCCTCGGTCACATCGCTGACGAACGAGGTGCCGAAGACGGTCCCGGTCGCGGCCAGCAGGGTGGCGCGGGCGGCGTTGGCCAGAGTGTGGGCCACCGACTTCTGCGGCCCGTAGACCTCCAGTTGAATCAGCGGCTGGTCCACGTGCAGGTCGTCGATCCAGGCCCCGCCCATCCGGGAGATCAGCACGGCCTGCTGCGTCCCGTCGAAGCCGGCCGGCGGCGCGTCGTCGACGTACGCGCCGGCCAGCTCCGGACGGGTCTTGAGCAGGTCCCGGACGATGGCCTGTACGTCCGGGAACGTGCCCGGCGCGGATGAGGGCATGGTGGTCACTCCTTTGTACGGGTCGGGGTGGACGTCCGTACGTACGACCCGTACGCACGCCGGACACGAGAGCGGCGGAGCCGTGCCACCCGGAGGGAAGGGGGCACAGCTCCGCCGCTGCAGCCATAGTGATCGATAGATTGCGTGCGCGCAACCAACTGGGGTTCGGTGGGCCGGGTCTGAGGGTGTGGGGCCCGAGGGTGGGGGGCGGAGTGTCGGGCTGTCATATCCGGGGCGCCCGGGTGGGCGCTGCGTTACCCTGAGGCCCGATTCGAACGCTAATTCGAGCAAGGCCGAACGTGGCTATGCGTAAGGACGGTGGGTTCGTGACGACGAACAGCGAATGGAGGCCGGTCTCCGGCGGTGAGCAGTCGTGGTGACCGGAGGGCCGAAGGAGCGGCTGGCCGATGTGATGGCTGCCGCGGTCGAGGTGGCCGTGGATTCGGCGCAGGCCGGCCGCTACACCGGAGAGGTGGGCCGCACCCTGGCTGCGGTCGTGGGTGAGGTGGGGGCCCGGATTGCCCGGGACGCCGAACTCCGCGGCTTCTCCAGCGGCTGGCAGGAAGCGATGGCGGCGGGGCCCGCCGCGGTACGACCTCGCCGACCCGTCGAAGCTCCCGTCTGACGGACGACGGCGCCCTCTCGCCCTCTCGCCCTCCCGCCTTCTCGCGGTCCGCGCATCGAGGCCTCTGCGGTATGCCGCGCGCCCCGCGGTGCGCCCGGGACGCCCTGTGCGTGCGCCGTGCGGCGGGCTGTCGACCTCTGCCCGGGTGGCCGGCGCCCACCGGCGGCGGGTACGCGAACGCCCCCGGTTCCCTGCGCGGGACCGGGGGCGGTGCTCTGTGCTCTGTGCTCTGTGCGGAGGGGCTTCGTCCGTCTCGGCTGTCAGCCCCGTCGCGCGGGCTCGGGCTGCGGGGCGGGGGAGGTGGTCGCCGAACGGCGTCCGGGCGGGCGCCGGGTGGCGCGTTCGGCGGCGAACACGTGCTCAAGACGGTAGAGATGGCGCCTGCCCTGCTGCCCCGATGGCCGCAGATGGCCGAGCTGCACCCACTTCCTGATGGTCGCCGGCACCACCCCGGCCTCCTGGGCGGCAAGGGTGCTGGTCACCAGGGTGACGTCGGCGAGAGAGGCGCACGGGCGCGGTCGCGGGCTCATCGGTGACCGCCTCCCGCCGGAACGGCGGAGTCCTCGACGCCGGTACGGGCTGCCTCGACGGCCGCCCAGGCGTCCCGCTCCCAGAGGTGGCGGAAGGCCGGGTCGGTGGCGCAGTCGCACTCCGCGTCGCCGCAACGGCAGCCCGGGTTCACGCACAGCACGGCGTCCCGGTCGGGGAAGGCGCGCAGCGAGACGGAGTCGCACCACGGGCAGCGCCCGGACAGCCGGGCCATCGTCTCGGTCTCGCCCAGCGCCCGGGAGCAGCGCCGGGCCATGCGGCGCAGCTCGTCGCGGGCGTGTCCGGCCAGGCTGGGGTCGGTGGCGGTGCGGCCGAGGAGCGCGGCGACCCGGGCGAGACGTTCGGGTACGGGGGCGCGGCGCGGGCGGCCCATTCCGAGCCGGTCGAACAGCGCTTCCTCCAGTTCGACCACGCCGTCGGTGATGTCCCGCAGAGCGTCCGAGATGTGCAGCCGTACGGGGGCGGCGGTGTGGCCGGGGACGGTGAGTCCGTGCTGCTGCTCGTTGCGCAGGGCCTCGGCGCGTTCGGCGGCCGTTGCCGCGGCCCGTGCCGCGCGTTCGGCGGGCCCGGGGACGTGTCGTACGGCGGTCGGCCGGCTGCCTGCCGAGGGTGCCAACTCGTCCAGCAGATCGGGGAACTGGCGGATCAGCAGGTCGGCCCAGAGCCCGGCGTCGCGGGCGGCGTCCTCGCCGTTGCCGCTGGTCCGCCCGCCGCCGGACTCCCCGCCCCGGGTTCGCGGGGGGTCGGCGTGCGGTGCGGCGGCTCCGGAAGCCTTCTTCTCACTCATCGCGGGCCTTTCTGCTCCGTGTTTCTGGGGTCTGGGGTTCTGCGGGCGTGGTGGGTTCTGCGAGTGCGGTGGGTTCTGCGGGTGGTGCGGACGGCACGGTCCGTACACGGCCGGGTGCCGGTTCAGGCGGGGGCGCGTCGTCGCGGGCGGGGTGTCAGGGCGACGGTCCGGCCGTTGCGCCAGAGGCGCCCCGCGCACACCCCGTCGAACCAGCTGGACGCCGGTGCCACCGTCTCCTCACACTGCTGGGCGACCGGGCAGCGGGCACAGGCCGTGAGGGCGGCCGCCGCCTCGACCGGACGCCGGGCGAAGACCGCCTCCGGGGGTAGCCCCAGGCAGGCGGCCGATCTGGTCCAGGTGTCCGAGGGGAGGGTGAGCAGGGACGGATCCATGAATGCTCCTGATGCGCGAACGGTGGTACGGGACAGAGGCGGTGGGGACGTACGGGAGGGAACCGGCGTCGCCGCAGACTGGCAGATTGCGCGCGAGCGCGCAACGAAGAAATGCGGAGAGATGCCTCCCGGGTGACTGCGGAGGGTGGATCCAAGATCGCTGAGCGTGTGAAAGGTGCTCCATCTCGACAGAACATCCACATTGCGCACGCAAAAGCTCATAATTCCGCGCGCGCAAGCGCGGTAACGTGGGACTCGCTTCGGAGGGAGGCGAGGGCCCGTGACCGCCAATGAACTGGACCAGTTCACGGCCTGGATCGAGGATGTGATCCGTCGGCGTGGATACGACATCGACAGTCCGCGTGGCGGTGGTAAATCACGCCTGGCCGACGAGGCGGGCGTGCACCGTGCCGCCATCACACGGCTGTTGCAACGGCAGAGCATGCCTGATCTGGAGACGATGCGCCGGCTCGCGCACGCTCTGGACATTCCTGTGCGGGAGATGCTGATCCGCTCCGGGCGGCTCACGGAGGACGAGTTGCCGCTGCCGCCGGTCCACGACGATCTGGAGCGCCGGTCCGCCGGCGCCAAGCGGCTCACCCTGGAGGAAGCCGCAGCCGCTCTCGGGGTTCCGCCCGAGCAGCGCGAGATGTTCCTGCGGGTGGCGGGGCAGTTCCTGCCCGGCGAACCGGTGGAGCGGGACCTTCCCGCCCGGCGGGCCCGGAGGGGCTGAGGCGCCGCCGCGCCCTGCCCCCGCTCGATCCCGCGCCGGCCCGCTCAACCCCGCCCGGCCCGGCCCCGTCCAGCCCTACCGCCTGCTCCGTCCCGTACGCGGGCCGCGACTTCGTGCCGCGCCGGTACGGTCCGACGCACCGCAGCCGTCGCCGTGCCCCCTCATGCCTCCGGACGATGGGGGTGCAGGGGCGGAGGGCTAAGCTGTCTCCGGTCCGCTCCTTGGGGGAGTTGCCGGTAATCATCGGAAGTAAGCGCCGGTGGTGGGCGTGGCGGTCGCCGGAAGGGGGCGGGGCGTCGGGCCGCCGTTCATGGGGGCGGTAACGAAGGGGACGTCAGGAAGAGCCACGCATGGTCGAGGGCGAGAAGGGCTCCCGGCAGGCGAACGGCTCATCCGGGGGTGCGCCGCGTCAGCGGCGACCGGCAGCACCGGACGCGGGAGGGGGCACGGGCCAGCCTCCCGGCGATCTTGCGCAACTGCTCGCCACCGTCGGCGCGCTGCTGGAGGGTCACGCGGCGGACGACCTGGTGGTCATGGTGCGCGAGGAGCTGGAGCGGCGCGAGTTCACCGCGTACGGGCGGGGATGGCGCGATGCGGCAGCCCAGTACCACCAGCTCGCCGAGTGGGTCGGCTTCGTCCAGGCGGGCGAGACCGGCGACCGTGTCCCAGGGCAGGCCGCTGTCATCCCCTTTCGCCGCAGGGAGCGGTACGACCGGCCGGATTATCCCCAACTGCGGCCACGCGCCGGGGGTTCGGTCCCTGCCGACCCGTATCGCGACACCTACGGTGACCACGCCGGAACCCGGCGCGACGACCACGTCCCCGAAGCGCGGACGACCCCGACCGCGATGGACCAACCGAGACAGGACCAACCGAGACAGGACCAGGCGAGACCGGACCAACTGAGACCGGACCAGGCGAGACCGGACCAACTGGGTCCGGATCAAGCGAGACCTGACCACCCGAGACCGGACGCCCCGCGACCGGAGCCCCAGCGCGCGGGCGTGCACCGTACGCCGTCGCCTCCCGCCGACCCGGTGGAGGCGGGCCCGGCGGTCCCGCTCGGGACGGTGCGGGCAACGCCGCCCGACCCCCGGCCGCCCCGCGGCTCCCGGTTCCGGCCGCCGGTGCCGGACACCGCCGTCACCCCGCCGCCCCGTCCTGCTTTCGCCCCCAAGAACCGCCGTTCCAAGGTTCCCACCATCCCGCGGCTGTCCCGCCCGCGACGCAGGGACCTCCCCGACGCGGAGGGGTGACCGGGGTCGGCTCCGGGTGCCGACCGTCAGCTGTACTGGCCGTCAGCTGGACCGACGTCAGGCGTATTGACCGTCAGGCGCAATGACCGTCAGGTGTACTGGGCGCGTCAGGTGTACTGGGCGTCAGGCGTGCCGGTTGTCAGGCGGGCCGGGCGTCGAGTGGGCGCAGTGCGTCGACGATGAGGTCGAGGAGCCGCCCGATCTGTTCCGGGCTGTTGCTGGCCGTCGTGGAGAGGAAGACGCCGAGGAGCAGGGCGGTGACGTCCTCGGGGTCGACATCCGCGCGGAACGCACCTGTCTGAGCCCCTCCCGCGAGGATCGCCGCGAGGGCGGCCGTGATGCGCTCCCGCGTGGTCGGTGTCGCCATGCTTCCCGACGCCCAGCCGGCGCGGAGCGTGTCGATCATTCCGCGCTTCGTCGCGACGAACGCCGCGTACCGGTCCATCCACGCACGGAGAGCCGCCTCGGGCGGGAGTTCGGTGAGCAGGGCGGCGGCGTCGTCCGTGACGTGGTCGAGTTCGGCGGCGTAAACGGCCTCGACGAGCGCCTCGCGGGTGGGGAAGTGGCGGTAGAGCGTGCCGATGCCGACCCCGGCCTCGCGGGCGATGGCTTCGAGCGCGACCGTGTCGTCGGCGGCCGTGAAGGCGGCCCGTGCGGCCGCGAGGAGTTTTTCACGGTTCCGCCGCGCGTCGGCGCGGGCCGGGCGTGCCGCCCCGGCGGGCGGGGTTGCCTGGGTGCCGGGCGGGGCCGGTTCGGAGGAAGACAAAACGGAGGGACCTCCGGTAGTGCTACAGTGGATTAACGGAGACTCCTCCGCTTTCTCCATCATCGCATGAGGACGGGATTCCATGACCTCCACAGGCAGCTCTTCTCCCAGCACCCCCTCTCCCGGCACCACGGCCACCGGCACCACGGCCACCGGCGTCCCGCGCCCCGGAGGCCCCGGCCTGCTCGCCGGCCGCACCGTCTCACGCATCGGCTATGGCGCGATGCAACTGGAGCGTCTGCGGGGCGATCGCGCCGCAGCTGCCGCCATCCTGCGGCGCGCGGTCGAACTCGGCACCGACCACATCGACACGGCCCAGTTCTACGGAGACGGTTTCGCCAATGAAGCCATCCGTGAGGCGATCCGCCCCGAGGACGGGGTCCTCGTCGTCAGCAAGGTCGGCGCCACCCCTGACTCCGGAGGGCCCGTGCCGCTCCGTCTCGCGCAGCGGCCCGAAGAACTGCGGGCGAGCGTCGAGGACAACCTCACGAGCCTCGGCCTCGACCAGATCCCGCTGGTGAATCTCCGCCGCACCGACTCCGGACCCGGTCTGCGGGCCGAGGGCGACCAGGTGGTCGACCTCGACGACCAGATGGCGGTCATGGTCGCGATGCGCGACGAGGGAAAGATCGGCGCGATCGGACTCAGCAGCGTGAGCCTGGACGTCCTGTGCCGGGGCATCCCGGCGGGCATCGCCTGTGTGCAGAACGCCTACAGCCTGGTGGCACGCGACAACGAGGACATGCTTGACCTCTGTGTCGCCGAGGGCATCGCCTGGGTGCCGTACTTCCCGCTCGGCAGCGCGTTTCCCGGTATGCCGAAGGTGGCCGAGGAGCCGGCTGTCGTGGCCGCGGCGCAGGCCCTGGGCAGTACCCCTTCGCAGGTCGGTCTCTCCTGGCTGCTCCACCACGCCCCGAACGTCCTCCTCATCCCGGGCACCGCGAACGCGGGGCACCTTCAGGCGAACGCCGCCGCAGGGGCGATCGTGCTCGACGAGGCGACGCTCGCCGCCCTGGACGCCGTCCCGCACCGGCCGGGAGACATCGCGCTCGGGTGACGGTGACCCCGGCCGTCACGTGGCCGCCCCTCATACGGCCCCGGCCGTCACGTGGCCCCGCCCCTCATATCTCCCCGCCCCTCAAGTGACCGTGCCCGTGCCCGTGACCGTGCCCGTCACTTGATCCCGGTGGTCGCCACGCCCTGCACGATCCGCCGCTGGAAGACCAGGAACACCGCGATCAGCGGCAGGAATCCGAGCACCGAGGACGCCATGACCTCCGCGTACTGGATGTTGCTGTTGTTCACCAGGGACGCCAGACCCACCGGGATCGTCTGCGACGTGGTCTGGTTCAGCACCAGCAGCGGCCACAGGAACGCGTTCCACGAGTTGATGAACGTCAGGATCGACACCGTCGAGACCGCCGGGCGGCAGATCGGCATGCAGATGGTCCAGTAGACCCGCCACCAGCTCGCCCCGTCGATGCGTGCCGCCTCGATCAGCGGTACCGGAATGCCCTTGAAGAACGCCTGGAAGATGAAGACCGACACCGGCGCGGCCACCGACGGCAGGACCAGCGCCCAGTACGTGCCGAGCAGATGCAGCGACCGGTACTCGATGAACTGCGGCAGGATCAGCGCCTCGGTGGGCAGCATCAGCCCCGCCGTGACCAGCGCCAGGACGGCATTGCGGCCGGGAAAGCGGAGGAAGGCCAGGGCGAAGCCCGCCATCGAGCAGAAGGCCACGGTGAAGACCACCGCGAGGACCCCGATGACCAGGCTGTTGAGGTACCAGGAGCCGATCGGATAGGTGTCCCAGGCGTACGCGTACGCGTGCAGGGACCAGCCGCCGGCGAAGGGCGACGTCGGCTTCGCGGTGATCGAGCCGTCCGGGCGGAGCGAGGTGATGAGCGCCCACGCGAACGGGACCAGCCAGATCAGTGCGAACAGGGTGAGACAGACGGCGCAGAGCCGGTTGAAGAGTTGCGCCCCGTTGACAGTGGGCGCCGCGGACGAGCCCCGCGTGCCGCCCGGCCGCGGCCGGATGATGCTGGTGATGCTGCTCAAGGTGTCCTCCGCTCAGGCCGCGGTGCGGGGCGCGGCCGGGGTCGCGGACCGGCGGCGCAGCGCGTACCAGGCTGTCGAGATCGCGACGATGATGACGAAATAGACCATGGTGGCGGCGGCGCCGTAGCCGCCCCGGTAGGAGGTGAATCCGGTGTCGTAGATGTACTCGATGACCGGCCGAGTCGACTGCGCCGGACCACCGCCGAGCAACAGGTAGATCTGGTCGAACACCTTCAGCGAGGCCAGGATCTGGAGGATCAGGACCAGCCCGGTGGTCGGCCGCAGCAGCGGCACGGTGATCAGCCGGATCTGCTGCCAGGGGCTCGCCCCGTCGATGGCGGCGGCCTCGTACACATCCGGCGGGACGTCCTGGATCGCGGCCGTGTAGAGGACGAAGTTGAAGCCGAACGTCCACCACAGCGTCATCAGGATCACCGCGGTCCAGCCGCCCGACGTGCTGCCGATGAAATCGGGCACCGGCAGGCCGACCGCACCGAACAGCTTGGGAAACAGCCCGACTTCGGGTGTGTACATCCACAGGAAGATCAGGGCGACCACGGACGACGGCACCACGTACGGTGCGAAGAACGCCAGCCGGTAGAAGACCCGGCCGCGCCGTACCCGGGACGCGAGGATGGCGAAGAGCAGCGCGAGGACCACCAGCAGCGGGGTGGTGATCAGGGTGAACAGCACCGAGTGCCACATCGCGTCCCAGAAGAGCGGGTCCCGCAGCACCTTGGTGTAGTTGGACACCCCCACCCAGTCGCCGAGGCCGTCCTTGACCGTGGTCGTGTTGAAGAAGCTCAGCACGATGCCCATCAGCAGCGGACCGGCCAGGAACAGCAGGTAGACGACCAGGAACGGGGTGCTGAGCAGCAGGCCCGCCCGCCGGTCGGAGCGGGGCGACCGGCCGCGCGCCGTCCGTACGGGTGCGGGGCGCCGGGCCGGCCGTGTCGAGGCGACGGTCGTCATGGAACTGCCTCCTACTTCATCGTGACCGGTGGTCGGGCCGTCGTGTACCGCTTCAGATCCGCCCGCATGGCGGAGACGGCCTCCTTCGGCCCGAGCCGCCCCGCCAGGACCTCGATGACGGTCGCGCCCACGGTGTTCTGGAAGTCGGAACCGGCGCCGGTGTACCAGGCGACCGGGTCGTACCGCGCGTTGAACGCCGCCTGTACGTAGTTGCGTTGCGGAGACTGGCCGAGGAACGCCTTGCTGCGCTGACTGGGCAGCCAGGCCGGCACGTGGCCGCCGTGCGCCCAGGTGGCACTGTGGTCGAGCAGGCTCTTGATGAACTGCGCCGCGTGCGCGGTCCGTGCGGAGGAGCGCTTCGGGTTGCGCGGGACGACGAGCGCGTGCGAGTCCGCGTACGCCACCGGCTCGGGGCCGAGCAGCGCGGGGAACGGCACCACGTTGAAGCGGAGGCCCTTGACGAGCCGGTACGAGGGGATCTGCCACTCGCCGTCGAACAGGAAGCCCGCCTTGCCCGTGCTGAACAGGGCGTTCGCCCCCGACCCGTTGAGGCTCCTCGGCATCAGGCCGGGCCCGGTCAGGCTCTGCATGAAGTCGAACGTCTCCTGCATCGCCCCGGCGTCGATGTCGATCGTGGTGCCGGAGCCGGTGACGACGGGGCCCGCGAGCCCGGAGTAGATCATGCTGAACCAGCGCCAGGCGGTGGACGGGTCGGCGGTGATGGACATCGCGGCCCCGTACCGTGCGCCCGCCTCCTTCATCGCCTTCACGGCGTCGGTGAAGGCGGCCCGGCCCTTCATCGGCTTCAGCCCGTCACCGGCGGCGTTGAGCAGGCCGGCCTTCTTCGCCAGGTCGACGTTGTAGAAGAGGACGAACGGGTGGGTGTCCAGCGGCACCGCGTACGCCGTGCCGTTCACGGTCGCCTTCTTCCAGGCCGCCGGAGTGAACCGGTCCGGGGTGACGCCCAGTTCGGTGACGCCCGTCTCGGCCACCGGCTCCAGCAGGCCCGAGGCCGCGAGCAGCGGGAGCCGGGACAGATGGGAGATGCCGACGTCGGGCGGGGTGCCGCTCGCCGTCGCCAGGGCGAGCTTCGTGTAGTACGGGTTCCCCCAGCCCAGGATGGTCGCCTCGACCGTCGTCCCGGGATGCTCCGTGCGGAAGGCGTTCTCCATCAGCGCCATGTTGGCGCCGTCGCCGCCGGTGAACAGGTTCCAGAAGACGACGTCGGCGGGGTCGGGCTGAGAACCCGTCAGGCCGGAGGCCAGCGGGGATGAGCACGCGGACAGCCCGCCGGCCAGGGTCAGGCCGCCGCCGAGAGCCAGGAAGCGCCGGCGCGCCATCGCTCCGCTCATGGGGACATTCACCTCGTCCATTCGATGTGAACTCGATGGCGGAGACCTTGGCACACGATTTGCATCGATGTAAATAGTTCGGTGCGAGGGAGGCGGCCGAGAGGGGGTGGCGGCCCGGGTCAGCCGGTGTGCGGGCGCTGCGAGGACGCGCGGACGACCAGCCGGAAGGGGGTCGACTCGCGCCTGGCCGCTCGCGAACCGGCGTCCTCGCCGCCCGGCTTCCGGTTGGTCTGCTCGTCGAGCAGGGTGAGGGCGCGCTCGGCGATCACGTCCAGGTCGGGGGCGACCGAGGTGAGCGGCGGGTGGGTGTACACCGCCTCCGGGACGTTGTCGATGCTCGCCAGGGCGACGTCGTCGGGCACCCGCACGCCGGAGCTGTTCAGCGCGTGCAGGGCGCCGACGGCCAGAGCGTCGTTGAAGGCGAAGATCCCGTCCGGCAGCGGGCCGCTGCCTTCCAGGAGCTGCCGCACGGCCTCGTACCCCTGGGCCCTGTTCCAGTCCTTCACCGGAGCGACCAGCCAGTTCACCCGGCGCACCCCGGCCGCCGACAGGGCCTGCTGGTAACCCTCGGCGCGCTGGCGGCCGTTCTCGCTGCCGTTGCGGCCGAGCGCGACGATACGGCGGCAGCCCTGCTCCACGAGGTGCTCCACGGCGGTGCGGGCGGCGGCCACGTTGTCGATCCCGACGCGCGGGAAGCGGTCGCCGACATCGTGCTCACCCAGCATGACCAGCGGAAAGTCCGGAGGGCTGGCCGCGACGTCGGCGGCCGGCACGGTCAGGGCGCTGAACAGGACGCCGTCGGCCACATTGGTCAGGCCGCCCGCGAGGATGCGCCGTTCCGTCTCGCTGTCGCCCTCCGTCGACTCGACCAGCACCGTGATCCCCCGCCGGGCCGCGGCCCGGATGACGGCCTGGGCCAGCTCGGCGAAGTAGGGCTCGGCGAGGAAGGGCACGGCCAGCGCGACGAACCCGGTGCGGCCCGAACGCAGGCCGCGGGCCAGGTAGTCCATCTTGTAGCCCAGCGCGTCCAGCGAGTGCTGCACGCGGGCGCGCATCTCCGGGCTGACGTGTGTGTAGCCGCTGACCACATTGGACACGGTCCGCACCGATACACCGGCGTGCTCGGCCACGTCCCGCATCCGTACCCTGCCCACCGGCGTGCCCCTCTCGGTCGGTTCCCGCCGGTGGCGTCCGGCGTCCGTGCATGCGTTTCCGTCGGTCCGTGCACCGGCCCGGGCGCGGGTCCACGCAGGATCCCTACGGCGATCCCTGTAGTGATCCGTGCGTCGATCCGTGCTTCGATCCGAGCTTCGATCATTCCTTGCATCGATGCAAAGCTTCACTCATGATGAGCGGAATTCGATTGTACGAAACCCGATGGCCGGTCAGGCAGAAGGAGGAGCCGTGAGGGCGAGCGAGCAGGAGGGCACGTATCCGAGGCCGCTCATGTGCCGTGAGCAGTGGAACAGCCTGGACGGCACCTGGGACTTCGGATACGACGACGCCGACGCGGGCGAGCGCGAGGCGTGGTTCTCCGGACCCGCCGCCGGCGGATTCGACCGGGAGATCACGGTCCCCTTCCCGCCCGAGGCGCCCGCTTCCGGCGTCGGCGAGACCGCGCCGCACCCGATCGTCTGGTACCGGCGCCGCATCGCGCACGAGACGCTGGTCCCGGACGCTTCATCCGGCGGCCGGACGCTGATCCACTTCGGTGCGGTCGACCACCGCGCCCGGGTCTGGCTGGACGGCCGGCTCGTGGCCGAACACGTCGGCGGGCAGACGCCGTTCACCGCCGACGTGACCGACGCGATGCGGCCGGGCGCCACCGAACACGTACTCGTCGTGCGCGCCGAGGACGACCCGGCCGACCTCTCCGTCCCGCGCGGCAAGCAGGACTGGCAGGAGCGGCCGCACGCCGTCTGGTACGAGCGGACCACCGGCATCTGGCAGCCCGTGTGGACCGAGACCGTCCCTGACCAGCACATCACCGACCTCGCCTGGATCCCCGACCCCCAGCACGGAGTCGTGGCCGAGATCGCGCTCGCCCGGCCGGTGCCCCGGCCCCTCACGGTCGACATCGTGCTCCGGGCCGGTGACCGGGTGCTGGCCGAGACCTCCACCGTGACCACCGGACGCCGCGCCCGGATCGACATCTCGATCGACGCCCTGCGCAACGGCATCGACCGCGAAGCCCTGTGGTGGAGCCCCGAGTCGCCCACGCTGCTGGACGCCCGGGTCACGGTGCGCGACCCGGGGGCGCCCGGATCCGCCGACACCGTGGACAGCTATCTGGGCCTGCGCAGCGCGGGCGTCGGGGGCGGCGCCTTCCTGCTCAACGACCGTCCCTGCTATGTGCGTTCCGTACTCAACCAGGGCTACCGCCCCCGCACCCTGCTCGCCTCCGGCGGCACCGGCGAACTGCGCCGCGAGGTCGAGCTGATCAAGGAGATGGGCTTCAACGCGGTCCGCGTCCACCAGAAGGCCGAGGATCCGAGGTTCCTGTACTGGGCCGACCGGCTCGGCCTGCTCGTCTGGGGCGAGACCGGCGCGGCGTACGAGTTCGGCACGGAGGCCGTCGAGCTGCTCACCCGGGAGTGGCTGGACCTGGTCCGGCGCGACCGCAGCCACCCGTCGGTCGTCACCTGGGTGCCCGTCAACGAGAGCTGGGGCCTCTCGGACATCGCGCGTGACCCGGCGCAGCAGCAGTACTCGGTGGCCCTGGCCGCCCTGACCCGGGCGCTGGACCCGACGCGTCCGGTGATGTCGAACGAGGGCTGGGAGCACACCGACAGCGACATCCTGGGGGTGCACGACTACACCAGCGACGCGGGCCGGCTGAGGGAGCGCTACGGGGACGCGGCCGGCTTCGCGGCGGTGCTGGCGGGCGGGGGCCCGCAGGGCCGCAGGGTCTCCCTCTCCGAGCGGCAGACCGAGCGCTTCGAGGCGGGCGAAGCACCCCTGATGATCACGGAGTTCGGCGGTCTCTCCCTGGCCGGCGGCGAGGACGACTTCTTCTACACGCAGACCAGCTCCGACACGCAGTACGCGGAACTGCTCGGCGCGCTCTTCGGCGAGCTGCGCAGGAGCCCGCTGGTCGCGGGCTTCTGCTACACGCAGTTCATGGACACCGCGCAGGAGACGAACGGCCTCCTCTTCCCGGACGGCACGCCCAAACTTCCGCTGGAGACGATCCGGGGGATCGTCACGGGGGTCGTGGACGGGGGAGGGGACCGGGGGGTCTGAATCAGGGGGTCTGAATCACGGGGGGTGGGGGCGGGGCGGTGTCCGGGCAAGGTTGCTGCAAGGCCGCTGCAAGGAAAGTGTCGTGCGGGGCGGGAACCCCTCTGTCGACTGCTGGACGCAGCCGACGAACATGGGGGGACCGATTGTGTCTGTCAACACCACGAAAACAGCGCTGATCGAGCAAGGCCGGTGGCTGACCGTACAGGACTGCAAACGGGTGCTGGTCGTCGTGCACACCGTGACGTTCGCTCAGCGACTGCAGGAGGTCTTCGGCCTGCTGGAGGCCGACTTCCGTATCCAGGTGGTCTTCACCGCGGCGCCGCACGCCTTCGGCGGCGGCGTCGCGCAGTACCTGCAGAGCCTGGGCATCACCACCGTGCCCTGGGAGGAGGCGCTGCGGACCGAGTTCGACCTGGCGCTGGCCGCCGGGTCACGCGGTGTGCACGCGTTACGGGCGCCGGTCGTGCGGATCTCGCACGGGGCCGGCCACATCAAGCTGCTCACCGACACCTCCGAGCTGGCGCCGGGGGAGAAGCGGGCGCCGGGGATGCTGAGCCGTCAGCATCTGCTGCACGAGGGACGGGTGGGCCCGGCCGCGATCGTCTACGCGCACGAGCGTGACCTGGCGGAGCTGGCGGATTCCTGCCCCGAGGCGCTGCCCGTGGCTCATGTGGTGGGCGACCCCTGCGTGGACCGGATCACGGCCGGGATGTCCCGGCGCGAGCACTATCGCAGGGCGCTCGGCATCGAAGCCCGGCAGCGGCTCGTGATTGTCACCTCGACCTGGGGGCCGACCTCCACCTTCGGGCGGTTCGACACCCTGCTGCCGCAGTTGCTGAGCCAACTCCCCGGCCGCCGCTACCGGGTGGCGCTGCTGCTTCATCCCAATGTGTTCGCCGGGCACGGTGCCTGGCAGGTGCGGAGCTGGCTGGCGGGCTGCCGCAGCCGGGGCATCGCGGTGGTGCCGCCGGAGGCGGACTGGCAGGCGCCGCTGATCGCGGCCGACTGGATCATCGGCGACCATGGTTCCCTTACGGCGTACGGGACTCTGACCGAGGCCGCCATGCTCCTCACCCCAGGACCGAGGCGGGAGATCTCCGCCTCGTCACCGGCAGCGCTGCTGGCCGCTCTCGCACCCGTCGTCTCCCCGGCGCATCCACTCGCCGCACAGCTGCGGTACGCCGCGGAGCAGCACGTTCCGGGTCAGTACGAGCAGGTGGCCCGGCTGCTGTCGTCGGCGCCCGGCCAGTTCCACCGGCGGATGCGGGCGCTCGTCTACCGGCTGCTGCGGCTGGGCGAACCGGCCTGCGCACCGGCCGTCCCACCGCTGCCCACTCCGCCGCCGCTGCACCGCTGGGAGCGTGCCGACTTGGGGATGGCGCTGTGACGGCCCCGTCCGCGGCGGCCGCCCGGGCCGGAGGGGGGACGGCGTACGGGGCGGCCTTGCCGGACGTCTCGTGGTGCGGGGTACGCCTCGGCGCTCCACGTGCCGGTGGAGCGGGTGCCCGGCCCGGGCCGGGGGGCGCTCGGATCACGGTGCCCGTCTCCGTCGGCTGGCGGTCCGCGGCCGGGTACGGCCGGGCCGCCGTGCTGCTCTCCGTGGCCGGAATCTCCGGGAGCCGGCCGCGCCTCTTCGGTCCCGGCGCGGCCGACGTCCACCTGCGGGTGAATCCGGATGCACCGTGCGAAGCGGGGTGCGCCGAGTACGCCGACGTGCTCGTGACGAGGACGCCGCTGCCGTCCGCGCTCGCCCGTCGCCGGGCGGACGTGCTGATGGCGCGGCACCCGGGCTGCCTCGTCGTTGCTGTGCCCGTCGCGGGGAACGCCCTCGTGCTCGGGGTACGCGGGGCCCGGGGCGGTGTGCTGTCGGCCGGGACGGCTCCCGGCCCCGGGGTGGAGCCGCACGTCGTCGCGTCGGTGCTGCACGCCTGGCTTGCGGCCGGGGGCACGCCGGAAGCCCTCCGGTCCGTTCGCCCCGCCGCACCGGGCGGCCGCCGCTGACGCGGACGGCGGCCGGTCCGGGCCGGGGAACACCCGGGCGCCCTTGACGGCCGGGCGGGCATCGCGCCGGCTGCGGCACCTCTCACACGTGACGCAGCCGGTCGTCCATGCGCTGTGCGTCGGCCGGGCTGACCCGGAGGAAGAGATTCCGGGCGGCCTCGTAGCGGCGGACCGCCTCCGCCGGGTCGTCCTGCCGTGCGGCTGCCTCGCCGAGCCACTCCAGGGAGTACCCCTCCCAGTGCTCGGACCGGACGTCGGACGACCGGAAGGTTTCCAGCGCCTCACGCAGCCGCCGGGTGCCGCCCTCATGGTCCCCGCCGCAGGCCAGCGCGCGGCCGAGCAGGGCGAGGGCGCGAGCCGCCTCGTACCCCTCGCCCTGCGACTCCAGTTGCGTGAACGCATCGGTCAGATACCGGGCGGCGGTCCCGTGGTCACCGGCTGCCAGGGCGGTCTCGCCCAGCCGCCGCCGGGAGAGTGCGGCGCCCCGTGCGTACCCCGCCGACTCCCGCAGCCGCAGGGCCTGTTCGAAGTGTGTGCGGGCCTCGTCGTACTGGTGGGTCAGCAGACTGATGTGGCCGAGCCCGTTGATGGCCTGGGCCTGCTGCCGTACGTCGCCGTCAGCCGTGGCGTGTTCCAGTGCCCGGGCGTACCAGTCGGCTGCCTCCGGGTACCGGCCCGCGTCACGCAGCCCGATCGCGCCGGAGGTCAGCATGCGGCCCTCGCCCTCCCTGGAGCCGTCGGACCGTGCGGCGGCGAGGCCGGTGCGGTGCATCTCGATCCACAGCTCCCGGGGGCGCAACCGGACGAAGAGCGGCCAGGCGGCATCGGTCAACTGCCAGCAGGCGGTGTGCCATCCGGCGCGGGCGCTGTGCTGTACCGCTCCCAGCAGGATGGTGCGGTGCGTGTCCAGCCAGGCCAGTGCCTCGGCCGGGGTTTCGAGGGCGGCGGGTGCGACGTCCGGCACCGCGCTGTCACGTGCGGCCATCCGGTGGCCGGGGGTGAGGATGCTCTCCGCGGCGGTCGCGGTGGCCAGGCACCAGTCAACGAAACGGCGGAGGGTCCCTTCGCGCTGTGCGGGGCTCTCCCGCGTCTCACCGAGGCTTCGGGCGTGAGGGCGTACGAGGTCGTGGAAGCGGTAGGTCCCCGGGCCCGTCTCCTCCAGGAGGTTCGCCTCCAGCAGGGCGCCGACGGCCAGGTCGGCGTCGCCCGAGCCGTCCGGGTCGCCCGGCCCGTCCGGGGAGGCGGGACGGCCCTCGTGGGGTGAACCGGGCGGGCCGTCGGTCCGCCCGGGCGTGACGTCACCACTGATAGCGGTCAGCAGGGAGAGGTCGAAGCGGTCCGCGGGCAGCAGTCCCATCCGCCGGTAGAGCGCGGCGCTGCCGGCGGGCAGCAGACGGTAGGACAGGTCCAGAGCCGTGCGTACCACCGCCTCCCCCTCCACGCGGAGCGCGTCCAGCGGGCCCTGCCCGCGGGAGAGGCTGCGGGCCAGGGCCGACAGGGTGTGGTGCGGACGGGCGGCGAGTTGGGCGGACGCGAGGCAGACGGCCAGGGGCAGACAGCCGCAGAGGGTGACCACTTCGCGTGCGGTCTCCGGGTCCTGGGCGACCCGCTGCCCGCCACCGCCCGCCGCGAGGAGCTCGACGGCCGACTCCGGGGCGAGGGTACCGAGCCGGTGCACGGAGGCCCCGTCGACCAGCAGTCCCGTGAGGTGGTTCCTGCTGGTGACGACGGTGATACCGGCCGGCGAACCCAGGAGCAGCGGACGCACCTGAGCGGATGTGTACGCGTCGTCGAGCAGCACCGCGAGTCGCAGCCGCGAGGTCAACGAACGCCAGAGCGCGACGCGTTGTGCGGTGTCCGCCGGTACGGAGTGCGCTCCGAGCGCGAACAGGAACCCTTCGAGTACCGCGGAGGCCCTGACCGGCCCGCCGCCGTCCTCCGTGGCGGCGCTCCGCCCGCCCAGATCGGCGTACAGCTGCCCGTCCGGGAAGCTGCTTGCCAGCTCGTGCAGCCAGTGGGAGACGAGCGTGGTCTTTCCGACCCCCGCGAAGCCGCTGACCACCAGCAGCTGGGGCGACTCGGCGGGGTGGCCGGACCGGAGGCGGTCCAGGGCGCGCACATCGCTCTCCCGGGCGACCAGCGGCCTCCGTTGGGGCGGAAGCTGTCGGGGTACCGGGGGCCGGGGTTTCTCCGGTCCGCTCCGCTGGTGGACGTGGACACTGCCGTGGATGTCGCGGGCCTGCACGCTGGGGCCGTGCAGGACCGCTGCCCCGCCGATGCTGTTCGTGTGCTCCGGGCGGTCCGGCCCGGGCGCGTACCGCCGCAACCAGCCGTCCACCGTGCTCGCTGTGCGCGCGTCGGCACCGGCCGAAGCGGCGAGGGTGGTGGCCAGCCGCGCCAGGTCCTGGAGCGAGCGCGCCGTCGCCGCGTCCGGCTGTGCGTCCGGCGGGGACCACAGCCGCGCCACTGAGGGGTCCTGCCCCGCCGCGGTCCGCACGACCTCGCCCAGCTCTCGCCAGGCGGGAGAACCCCGTTCGGTTCCGCGCGCGACCATGGCGGACAGCAGCGCCGCCGCTCTGCCCGATTCCGGAATGGGCACGTCTCCAAGCCTCCCTGAACACGGTACCCAACTGTGAAGTTGCCAGAAGAATATGCCAATTGAGGCAGCGTCAACAGTCGGCCGCAGGAGGCATTCCCGCTCCGCGGTGCGGATGAACAGAATCGTTCAGTCAGAAGTCGGTTTCGGACTTCAACAGGTCGTATGCCGGGCTCATATAGCCACGGGCGCCGCTCCATGTCACCCTCGAATGCCCGGCCCATAGCGGGCCGGACCGGCGGAAGGACGCTGGTGGAGTTTGAGATTCGACTCTCAGGATCGGTGGAGGTACGGGCCGCCGGCCGGCGCAATGATCTCGGTTCCACCAAAACGCGGCTCGCATTCGCCGCTCTGGCCTGGGACGCGAGCCGTACCGTGAGTGTGGATACGCTGGTCCACCGGATCTGGGACGAGAATCCGCCTGCCAAGGCCAGAGAAGCGCTGCATGTACATATCTCGCGCATCCGGCGGGCCCTGAAGTCCGCCGGGGACGCCGCACCCCAGGTCGTCAGCCGTACGAACGCGTACGTGCTGAACGTCGACCCGGACCGGGTGGACCTGCGCCGTTACACGAGCTGCGTCGACCAGGCGCGCTCCCTGAAGGACAGCGGCGACGGGGACGAGGCACTCCGGCTGCTGGACGTGGCGGCGGGCCTCTGGCGCGGCGAGCCGCTCGCCGGAATAACCGCGGACTGGGCGGCCGGACTGCGCGCCGCAGTCGGTGAGAGCGGTCTCGCGGGCGCCCGGATACGGGCCGAAATCCTGATGGAGGCCGGGAAGTTCGCCGAGGCCGTACCCGTACTGCTGCCCCTGGCCGGGGAGCATCCGGTCGACGAGGCGCTGGTCGAGCAACTCGCCCTCGCCCTCTACGGCAGCAGCCGTGCGGCCGAGGCGACCAGACTGCTGCAGAGGACACGGCAGCGCGTCGTCCGCGACATCGGCCTGGACGCGGGCCGCAGGCTGCGCCGGGTGCACCAGGGCATCCTCTCGGGCGCACCGGCGGCGGCGCTGCTCGTGCGGGCCGGCACCGCCCCGCAGGTGTCCGCCCGTCCCGTGCGCGCAGTCCCGGACAACCTGCCGCGGGACATCCCGTGGGTGGGGCGGCGGGACGAGCTGAGGCAGCTCACCGCCGCGCTCTGTGAGGGCACCGGCACCTCCGCCCCGGTCGTGCGGATCGAGGCGATCGACGGGATGGGCGGTGTGGGGAAGACCTCGATGGCGGTGCACCTCGGACATCACCTGCGGGAACGGTTCCCGGATGGGCGCCTTTACCTCCATTTACGCGGACACGTATCCGGCCGTGCCCCGCTGACAGCGGCCCGCGCGCTCACCGAACTGCTGCGGCTGCTCGACATTCCGGCCGCGGAACTCCCGCACGCGGAGGCGGAATTGATCTCGCTCTGGCGTGCCACCGTGCGGGACCGCCGCATGGTGGTGATCCTGGACGACGCCGCAGGGCCCGGCCAGGTCCGGCCCCTGCTCCCCGGCGCCTCTCCGACAGCGGTCATCGTGACCAGCAGGCAGCGGCTCCCCGGTCTGCCCGGGGTCAGGCCCGTCTCGCTCGACGTTCTGCCGCGTGCGGACGCGATAGCGCTCTTCGAGCAGCGGCTCGGCGGGCGCTGCGGAGCCACCCGGGGGGCGGATATCGAGCAGATTGTCCGCATCTGTGGTCACCTTCCGCTCGCCATCGAGCTGGTGGCGAGCCGGCTGCTGTCCCGGCCGTCGTGGACCACGGCGGACCTTCTGGAGCAGTTGACCGGTGGAAACGGGGAACTCTCCGAAATGCGCGACGGGGAGCGAACGATGTCCCATGTGTTCGCTCTCTCCTACGCTGCGCTGACCCCGGTCCAGCAGTTGGTCTTCCGCCGCATCGGCCTGCACTTCGGGCTGGAATTCGATGCGCATGCGGTGGCTGCGCTTGCCGGACTTCCCGTCGATGCGGCGGCACGCGCCATGGAGGAACTCCTCGCCCACCACCTCATTTCCGAGCCGTCACCGCACCGGTTCACCATTCATGATCTTCTGCGCGCGTACGCCCGTACGCTGGTCGATGACGGGTCCGGTTCTCGTGCCGAACTCGACGGCGGACCCCCCGGCGATTCGGATTCCGGCACGGATTCCGGCACTCGTGCGGTGGGTGTCGACAGTCGGAAAGAATCCCGGCAGGCACTTCACCGGCTGGTCGATCATTACCTGCGTCTTGCGGACCGGGCGGACCGGCTCGCCTATCCATTCCGCTCGCGTATCTCCGTCGCGAGTGGGCTTTCGGGAACGCCCGGACCTGAGATGCCCGACGCGCATGCGGCCGAGCAGTGGCTGATCGCCGAGGGCGCCAATGTGCTGGCAGTGCTGGACCGGATCCGGAGCCAGGGATCGGAGCACCAACTCGCCCTGTGTACGAACATGCTGGCCGGATTTCTGGACGTGGAGGGCCACCTCGGTACGGCCGAACCGCTGCTGCGCCGGGCCGTGGACCACTGGCGCGCCACGGGGGACGACGCGGCGCGGGCGCGGGCCCTGCTCGACCTGAGCGTGGTCTGTGTCCACCGCGGCGAGTACGGGGAGGGGCACGCAACGGCGTCCGAGGCTCTGGGTGTCGCGCGGGCTCTCGGAGACTCGGATCTGGAGAGTGAGTCGATCCATCAGCTGTCGATTCCGCTGTGGCACACCGGGCAGTACGTACTCGCACAGACGCTCCAGGAGCGCTCTCTCGGGCTGCGGATGAAATCCAATGACGCGGTGCAGGTGGGGCGCAGCTGTAACCTGCTCGGAATTACCCACCTTCACCTCGACCGTGACGAGACGGCTCTTGATTACTTCCTGCGCGCCCTTTCCCTGTTCACTGAGGCGGGGGACGACAGAGGGAGATTCCGGACTCTCAACAATGTTGCCGAACTGAGGCAGAAAATTGGCGACCTGGAAGCCTCGGAACGTGCGTACAGAGAAGCCATAGATCTTTCCAGGATGATGGTGGGACGAGGGGACCGTGCCACACTCCAGATGAATCTCGCGAGTGTTCTGACCACCCTCGGAAAGACCGATGAAGCCCTTGTTCTCTATGGAAAGGCATTGCCGGCGCTGCGTGGCGTGGGAGATCTCCGCGGAGAGGGCGTCGCGCTCAACGGCACCGGTCGGGCCTACCGTGCGGCAGGCCTCGCCGAGCAGGCCCTGCCCCAGCACATCGCCGCCCTCGCGGTGATGCGGCGCATCCGTGCCGCAGGTGAAGAGGTCGGTGTCCTCTACGACTTGGCCCAGGTCGAGCAGGACACCGGACGCCTCGGTCAGGCTGCGGCGCATCTGGAGGAGAGCCTGTCGATCAGCCGCCGGATCGGAGCCCGCTCCGACGAGGCCCGCGCTCTGAGGGCGCTGGGCCGACTGGGCCGCCGCAGAGGCTGAACCGGCGCGGCGGCGGATGCCGGGGCGACCCTTCCGGCGCGCTCCCCGTTGAATTCCTGAGGCAATCGGCGCCCATTTGAGCGGTGTGCGGGGTTTGACGTCATTCGGCTGAGTCCGTGCGGGTCATGCGTGCGTCGGCAGAGCGTTAGCATTGGCGTGCGAGGTGGCGAAGACGCCCTGTGCGGAAATTCGTCGCGCCCTCGTACCCCTCTGGATTGATTCGATAAGTCAGGAGCATTCTCGGTGCCGCTCGACCCGCCAAAAGACTCCAATGCTGCTTCCCGTGCCAAGTACCGGTGTGCAAAAGCAGTATTTTTCGGCGCGACCTTTGTCTGCATGACTTACTTCCTTGCGGGGATATCGCAGATGCATCCGTCGGCTGTTTCCTGAAACGCAGGACCGATCCGGGGCCCGGAGCGGGCCGCGCCCTCTCCGGGCCCCGGCGTGCAGGCTCCGGGCCCTGCCCCTCAGAGGACCTCGCCGGTGGAGCGCCGGTAGGTCGAGCGGCGGTCGTCGATCTCCGCCCACCGGCTCTCCTTGGTGGCCGCGACGATGGGGATGACGTTGCCGGGCCTGCTGCGCAGCCAGGCCGGAGCCACCTGGGCCGGGGTCCAGCCGCCCTGTTCGGCCACTTCGAGGACCGCGGTGATCACCGCGGTCCTCGTTCTCGTCCCGGTCGTCCCGGCCGGTGCTGTCCAGACGTCCCGTCTCGCCCCTGCGGTACTTGCCGGTGAGCTTGCCCGCCGCAAGCGGCGCCCAGGCCAGTACGGCCAGGCCGAACGCGCGCGCCTGCGGCAGGGGTTCGCGTTCCGGGGTGCGCTCCAGCAGGTTGTAGCGCAGCCGGGAGCCCGCGAAGGAGGTCCAGCCGCGCAGCTCTGCCAGGCGCACGGTGTTCCCCTTGGCTCGGTTCGGTCGGGCGGTGCGTACGACGCCAGGCGCTGGAGCGCGCTCCAGCGCAAGCCCCGATGCGCTCCGACCGGCAGCCGGCCCGGCGCGCATCCGCCGGGCCCCATGCCCCGGGCGGATGCGCCCGGGGCCGGGGCGGCCGACCATGGAGGTCAGGGCGACCGCCGCCCCGCCCAGGAGGTCCCGTGTGCGCCGAGGCGCCGGATGTTCCGCCCCCCGTGGGCCTGGAATGGCTGGAATCGCTGTTCAGGGGCACCCCGGCGGGCATCTGCGTGCTCGATACGGAGCTGCGCCATCTGTATGTCAACCCGGCGCTCGAACGGATGAACGGCATTCCGGCCGCCGAACATCTCGGCCGTACCGTGGCGGACATCCTTCCGGAGCTGAACGTACCGACGGACATCCTGCGCGGCGTGCTCGCCGACGGCCGGGCCCGCGAAGTGGCGGCCAGCGGCCGCACGCGCTCGTCCGACGATCCCGGGCTGCGGTTCTGGCAGTGTGCATGCCACCGCGTCGAACAGGACGGCCAGGTCCGGGGGCTCGTCGTCGTCATACTGGAGGTCACGGCTCCGCGTCGCAGGAACCTGGAGTACGAACGGGTCAGCCGGCATCTGTCGATGCTGGACACGGCGGCCACCCTGATCGGCACCACGCTGGACATGAACACGACCTGCGGCGAGCTGGCGGAGTTCGTGGTTCCCGAACTCGCCGACGTGGCGAGCGTCGAGGTGTTCGCACCGGAGATCGGCCAGTCGGTGCGCCCGCCGCCCGCCGGGGTGGTGCGGCTGCGCAGAGCGGGCATGGCGGCCGTGCCCGCTCTCGCGGAGGCGGTCCGGCAGTTCGGGGAGCCGGGGCAGTACGCCGACTACCAGGACGGCGGTACGATTCCGCGCTGCCTGGAGACGAACCAGCCGGTCCTGCAGAACCTCTCGACCGACGCGGAGCTGAGCGCGTCCGCCCCCAGCTCCGAGCGGGTCGCCGTCTACCGCGCCCTCGGCTTCCACTCCACGTGCGTCGTGCCGCTCACCTCGCGGGGGCGCCCGCTGGGCTGTCTGGCACTCGTACGGGCCGGTGACTCACCCGCCTTCACCGAGCAGGACGTGGTGGTCGCCCGGGAGCTGGCGGTCCGGGCCGCCGTCGACCTCGACCACGCCCGCCGCTACACGCGTGAGCACGGCATCGCCCTGGAACTCCAGCGCGCCCTGCTCTCCGAGCCGCGCAAACCGCACCCGCACATCGAGGTCGCCACCCGCTATCTGCCGGTCGGCCAGGGGGCGGAGGTCGGCGGCGACTGGTTCGATGTCGTCCCGCTGTCGGACGCCCGCCACCTGAAGGTCATGGGCGATGTGATGGGCCACGGGGTCGACGCCGCCGTGGCGATGAGCCACTACCGCTCGATGGTGCGGCTCCTCGCCCAGGACGACGAACCGCCGCACCGCATCCTGGAGCGGCTCGACCTGATGGTCGAGAAGGCGGGCATCGACCGGGCCGCCACCTGTCTGCTGGCGGTCGTGGACCGCTTCCGGGGGGAGTGTCTGGTGGCCAGCGCCGGTCATCTGCCGCCGGTGTTCATCGACCGCGGAGCGGGCGCCGTCATCGCTGATATCCCGGTCGGGCCCCCGCTCGGCACGGGGCTCGGCGGCTACGAGACCGTGTCGCTGCCCTGCGGTCCGGGAACCGTCCTGTTCATGTACACCGACGGGCTGGTGGAGCGCAGGGGCGAGGACATCGATGTGTCCGTCGGCCGACTGGCAAGCCTGCGGCTGCCGGTCGGCGGGACCCTGGAGGGCCTGCTCGACGAGGTGCTCGACAGGTTCGGCCGGGACGCCACGGACGACATCGCGGTCCTCGCCTCCCGGATCCGCTCGGGGCGGAAGGGGGAGACGGAGACGGGGGAGTAGGCGGTGTTCCCCGTGCTCTCGGTGTCCCCCGGCGCTCTCGGTGTGCGCGGTGCGCGCTGTGTGCCTGATGTGCGCGGTATGCCCGGTATGCCGAGCGTCCGCCCCGGCCGACGAGCACGGCTGGGCGGACGAACCCGGCTGGCGGACGAACGCGGCTGAGCCGACGACCCGGGTCAGACGTTCTCCGCCTGGAACATCCAGCGCTGCTTCTCCAGTTCGGCGGTCAGCCCGATCAGCAGATCCTGGGACACCGGGTCCGCCTGGTCGGTCGCCGCGATCGCGGCGCGCAGCCGGGTGATCACCCCGCCCAGCGCGTCCACCAGCAGCGCTACGACGTCGTCGTCGGGCATCCAGCCGGTGGCGGGCTCCGGCAGCTCACTCGTCTTGGCCAGCGCGGTGATACGTCCGTCGGGCGGTACGCCGATGGCGGAGGACCGTTCGGCGACCGTGTCCGCGTAGTCCCGGGACGTGGTGACCACCTCGTCGAGCTGGAGGTGGATGGAGCGGAAGCGCGGCCCCACCACATTCCAGTGCGCCTGCTTCGCGAGGAGCGAGAGGCCGAGCAGATCGACCAGGGTGCCCTGGAGCGCGTTGCCGGTGGTCTCGCGTGCGGCGTCGGGCAGGGTGCTCTTCACGGTGGCAGTCATGGTGCGTGCACTCCTTTACGTCTTGCGTGCTGTTACGTCTTGCGTGCTGTCATGTCGTGCGGCTTGCATCGGGTCACTTCGGTTCGCTGTGCCGTGTGCCCGTCCCTCCGCGTACCCGAGCATCCGGCGGACAGTCTTCGTGGTGCGAACCGGTCATTTCTCCGGTCACTTCGCGTCGGCGTAGCACTCCACCACCGCCGTCGTGAACGGGAACCGCACCGGTGTCTCCCCGAAGGCGATCCGCCCGGCCAGCTCACCGGCCGCGCGGATCGCCCCGACCACCTGCGGCGCCTCGTCCCGCGGGCAGTGCACGATCACCTCGTCGTGCTGGAAGAAGACCAACTCGGCGCGGAGCCCGGCCGTATGGAGGGCGCGGCGCAGCGCGGCCAGCATCAGCAGCGCCCAGTCGGCCGCGCTGCCCTGGACCACGAAGTTCCGCGTGAAGCGGCCCCAGGCGCGCGCGTCCGACGAGCGGGGTCCGCCCGGCGGCCCGGCCTCCGGAAACTGGCCGCGGGGCGGGTCCTCCTGCGGGATGCCCGCCTCGTCGCCGTCCTCTGCGCCGGCCGCCGGTGGGCTGGTCCGCCCCAGCCAGGTCCGCACGAGGCGTCCTTCCTCGCCCGCCTTCGCCGCGTCGTCGACGTAGGCCACGGCTGCCGGGAACCGGCGCCGCAGCGCCGCCAGGTTCTTCAGGCCGTCCCCTGACGTCTGGCCGTAGACCGCGCCGAGGAGTGCGAGCTTGGCGTGGGCGCGGTCGCCGCTGAACGCCCGGTCCGAGAGGGCCGAGTACAGATCCCCGTCGTGTCCCGCCACCTCCATCAGCCCCCGGTCGCGGGAGACCGCCGCCAGCACTCTGGGCTCCATCTGGTCGGCGTCGGCCACCACCAGACGCCAGCCGTCGTCCGCGACGACCGCCCGCCGGATCACCTTCGGGATCTGAAGCGCCCCGCCGCCATTGGTGGTCCACCGCCCGGAGACCGTCCCGCCCGGCTGGTACTCCGGGCGGAAGCGCCCGTCCCGCACCCAGTCCTGGAGCCATCCCCAGCCGTTGGCCGTCCAGATCCGGTACAGCTTCTTGTACTGGAGGAGGGGCCGCACCGCCGGATGCGTGATCGACTCCAGCTCCCAGCGGCGGGTCGACTTCACCCGGATCCCGGCCTGGCCGAACGCCTTGATGACATCGGCGGGCAGCTCCGGTCTGACCCGGCGTCCGAAGGCCGCCGACACCTCGTCCGCCAGCTCCGCCATCCGGCGCGGCTCACCGCCGCCCGCGTACCGCTCGCCGAGCAGCTCGTCCAGGACGGCCCGGTGCACATCGGACCGCCAGGGCAGCCCGTCCCGGTGCATCTCGGCCGCCACCAGCATCCCCGCCGACTCGGACGCGGTGAGCAGCCGCATCCGGTCCGGGTGGACGGTGGTCCCGTGCCGGACGAGCTGGTCCGCGTACACCTCCAGGAGCGCGCCGAGCTCCATGGGGACGGGGGCGGGCTCGAAGAGGGACGACTGTGCGCCGGGCTCGGCCGACCGGGGACGCGGATCGGGCGGCACGGGCGCCCGGTGCAGCCGGGCCCAGGCCGCCGCGGCCGAGCGGGGCTCGCCGTACCGCCCGTCGTGGCCGAGCAGCAGCAGCTCCGCGTCCTCGATGTCGTAACACCGCTCGACCCGCACTCCGGCGGCGAGCAGCCGCGGATAGATCTCGGCGGTCGAGCGCCACACCCACCGCCCGACCTCAGGGCGGGACCGCACCGCCTCGACCAGATCCGGCTCGTGCACCACGTCCCCGGCGGGCAGCCCGTCGCCGCCGAGTGGCGCGAGGTGCGCCCCGCCGCCCTCCGCCGTCGCCAGAGCCCACCGTTCGGTCATGCGATCGAGTCTTGCAGCCACCACTGACAATCCGCCGGAGGCGGCCCTGTCCGTCCGGACCGGCGGAACCGTACGAAAGGCGGGCGGGGCCGGGAGGGGTCACGATCGATTCTGGGACTCGTCCGGGACGTCGATGCCGGGACATCGGTTCCGGGACATCGATGCCGGGACGGGGAAGCGGTGGCGGTTCCCCCGCGTTCCACCCAGTGGTGGGCTGCTTCCGACTGCGCTGTGCGACCGGCTGTGCCGTGCGGCAGGGGCTCTGCGACTGATTGTGCGACTGATGGAGGAGAAACCATGGAAGCGATCGTGTTCGAGGAGTTCGGCGGCCCCGAGGTGCTCCGGCTCAAGGAGACCCCCGAGCCGCACGCCGGCCCCGGCCAGGTCCGTCTGAAGGTGGCCGCCGCCGGGGTGAACGCGCTGGACCACAAGATCCGCAGTGGCTGGGCGGAGGACATGTTCCCGACCCCGCTGCCCGCGATCCCTGGTGTGGAGGTCGCCGGGACCGTGGACGAGATCGGTGAGGGCGTCACCGGGGTCGCGCTCGGCGACGAGGTGGTGGGCTGGAGCGTCACGGGTGCGTACGCGCCGTACGCCCTCGCCGAGTCCGTCGCGCCCAAGCCCGACGCGCTCCCCTGGGAGTCGGCGGTCGCGCTGCCGGTCGCCGGTGAGACCTCGGAGCGCGTCCTGAAACTGCTGGAGCTGAAGAACGGGGAGACGCTGCTGGTGAACGGCGGCGCGGGTGCGGTCGGTTCGATCGCCGTCCAGCTCGCCGCGGCCCGTGGCGCGACCGTCATCGCCACCGCGTCCGAGGCCAACCACGACTTCCTGCGGGTGCTCGGCGCGACGCCCGTGACGTACGGCGAAGGGCTCGTGGAGCGGGTCCGCGCGGTCGCCCCGCAGGGCGTGGACGCGGTCTTCGACGTTGCGGGGAAGGGGGCGCTCCGGGACTCGATCGAGCTGCGCGGAGGTACGACGGACCGCGTCGTCACGATCGCCGACCCGGCGGCGCCGGAGCTGGGCGTGGTCTTCAGCGGCGGCGCCATGTCCGCCGACGCGGTGACGATCCTGGCGGAGCAGGCCCTGCTGGCGGCGGACGGCACGCTGCGCGTCGAGGTGGCGAAGGTGCTTCCGCTGGAGCAGGCGGAGCAGGCGCAGAGGCTGAGCGAGGAGGGGCATGTACGGGGGAAGCTGGTGCTGAAGGTGTGAGGCGGCGGGGCGCTTCGGCCGCCGGGCAGAGGCAGGAGGGCCAGGCATCCCCCTGGCTCCGGCCCGCCCTTCACGCCCCCGGGACGCCCCTGGTCCCCGCCCCTTCACGCCCCCGCCCGTGCCGTGGGCGCCCCCCGCCATCACCGCGCAGCACCCCAGGCGCCCCCGCCAGTGCCACCCACGGCACCGTCGCTCCCACCGTGTGCTGCTCGTACGAAGACCGCGGTGCTCGCCGATGGGGTGAGCCGGGCGCCGTCGATCCGGCCGGGAACCCTCAAGTGGGCCCCGGTGGCGACCAGTTGGCTCCCCCGGACCTGGGCGCGGGCTTCCGCGTCCCTGGCCTCGGTCACCATCCCCGCCGAGCCGGGCAGCGAACCCGCCGGCCCGACGGTGACCAGGGCCGGGGCCGCCACGGCCGCGGTGCGGCGTACGGACGCGGCCGTGTTCTCCCGTACGAGCATCCCGGTCGGCGACGACGAACACCGAGACGAAGGCGGCCCCCCGCCCGCCGTGCCGGGCAGCGTGTTCACGGTCACCAGCGCCTCGTGGTCCGCGCCGGCGGCCGGGTCGGCGCGGCGCCGGGCGTCCCCGGTCAGGACCTGGGCACGATGGCCGACCACCGCGCGCACCGCGCCGGCCGGGGCGTCCACGCCCAACGCGGTCCCGGACCCGGTCACCGGGCCGAGCACGCGCAGTTCGCACAGCAGTTCTCTGTCCACAGGCTGTGGATAAAGAATCCGCCGAGTCACCGGGCCCGAGGTGATCGTGGACCGGCCCGCCACCACGACCGGCGTCGCGGCGAACCGCGTCGGCGCCCGGTCCTGCGCGCCGGCCATGGACGCGAGCCCGAGCTCCACGACCGTCAGCAGCGCGACTCCGCGTGCCACCGCCGCGAGACTCCCGGCGAACGAGGCCCGCCGGGTGCGGAGCCCGCCCAGCACGATGGTCAGCGCGCCGTCACCCGCCCGTCGGCCACGCGCCCATCGGTCAACCGCTCCGTGCGGCCCGGAGCACGACCACTGGCGGGCGGACGGGGGTGGGGCCAGACCTACCCTGGGCGCATGGAGACTGGGTGCCCGGAGACCGGGCGCATGGAGACCGGGCGCATGGAGAACGTATGGAATCGGTGACCGACCGGGCCTTCGCCGCAGCCCTCTACAGCGAGGGCGACGCTGGCCTGGACACGGGAGCCTCCCTGCTGGCCGCCGACCCGGCGGCCGACGCGGAGCTGGGCCGGCGCGGCGAGGAGTTCCTGCGCCGGGCCTGGCAGCGGGGCTGGCAGCCGGCCGACGTCGTACGGCTCGTCCGGCGCGAGCTGGCCGACCGGCACGTCCGGCTGCTGGCGTCGCTGATCACGGCGGAGGTCCGGGCGTACAAGCGGCTGCCGCCCCGCTGGCGTGCCCAGCTGGACGAGCTGGCCGCACCGCCCTGGGAGGCCGACCGCTTCTCGTACGCGACCGCGCTCCTGGAGCTGTACCGGCTGCTGCTGCGTCTCCCGGCCATCGAACCGGTGGGTCCGGCGCCGGGCACCGATTCGCTCCTGCCGCCGCACCACCACGCCGAGCCGCGGGCGCTCGGCCGGATCCGGGCGCTGCTCGCCAAGGCCGAGGCGACGGACTACGCGGCGGAGGCCGAGGCGCTCAGCGGGAAGGCGCAGGAGCTGATGGCCCGGCACAGCATCGACGAGGCGCGGCTCGCGGCCGACGGGCAGCGCACGGACACCCCGGCGGCCTGCCGTATCGGTGTCGACGCCCCGTACGAGACGGCGAAGGCGGTCCTGCTCGACGCGGTCGCCACCGCGAACCGCTGCCGCGCGGTCTGGAACAGCGCCTTCGGTTTCTCCACGGTCGTCGGCTTCGAACCCGACCTGGAGGTGGCCGAACTGCTCCACACCTCGCTCCTGGTGCAGGGGATGGCCGCGATGACCCGCGCGGAGGCGGCGCAGCGCGCGGGCGGACGGAAGCGGACGAAGACCTTCCGGCAGTCGTTCCTGACCGCGTACGCCAGCAGGCTCGGCCAGCGGCTCGCCCGGACCACGGAAGAGGTGACGGCGGAAGCGGCCGGCTCGCTCCTGCCGGTGCTCGCGGAGCGGGACGTGGCGGTGGTGTCGGAGGCGGACCGGATGTTCCCCGAGACGACCGTGAGCCGGGTGCGGGGCGTCACGGACGAGGCGGGCTGGCTGGACGGCACGGCGGCGGCGGACGCGGCGGGACTGGGGACGGGTGCCTGAACGCGGCGCTCGGCCGGGCGCCGCCGAGGGCTGCACGGGCGCGGTGCCCCCGGCGTGACTCCCTGACTCCCTGCTCCCTCTGACCCCCTGACTCCGGCGGGTGCCGCTGCCTCCATACGCCGGAAATGCCCCGATATCCCGCTACGCTCAGACCCATGAGCTGGCTCCGGGCCCTGAACGCGACCGCCCGCTCCGGGCTGACGATCCAACGGCGGCGCCTGGAACCGCTCATCGCCTTCCGCGGTGCCGCGGGCCTCGCCCTGGTCGTCCTGCTCAGCCTCGACATCTTCGGCCCGGCCGTCGCGGCGAGCTCCGCCTTCGGCGCCTTCCAGGCCGCCATCGCCAGTTTCCAGCGCAGCTGGCGCGCCCGGCCCGTCCTGGCGCTGCTCTCGGGCGGGACGCTGGCCGTCTCGACCTTCCTCGGCTACCTCTCCGGCGCACACATCACGCTCTTCATGGCACTGATCGCGCTCTGGGCGTTCCTGGCAGGGCTGGCCTGGGCCGCCGGGCCCACCGCGGGCGTCATCGCCGCCTCCAACGTCGCGATGATGCTGGTGACCGTCACCCTCCCCACTTCCGTGCCGGCCGCGGCGGGCCACGCCGCGATGATCGCCACCGGCGCGGTCGTCCAGGCCGGGCTGATCGTCCTCTTCCCCATCCGCAGATGGGGAGCCCAGCGCGACGCCCTGGCCGACGCGCTGGCCGCCGAGGCCGACTACGCCCGCCGGCTGCGCCAGGACCCGGTCGCGCACTTCGACCCGGAGCCGTTCGTGACGGCCCGCAGCGCCGCCACCGTCACCCGCCGCGAAGCCCGCAGGCGTCCCGCCGCACTGCACGGCACCCGCGGGATCGCCGAGCGGGTCAGGCCCGTGCTCGCCTCGCTCGCCGACCCGGCCATCGGCGCCGCGGCCGAGGGGCCCGAACGCGACCGGGTGCGGGAACTCCTGGCCGCCGCGGGCTCCGTACTGGACACCGCCGCCCACGCCGTCCGGCACGGCCAACCGGTCGTCATCGCCGCCCCGGCCCTCGCGGTGCTGGAAGCCCCCGACAACTCCGACGTGCTCACCGGACCCGCCCGCCGCGCCGCGGCCCGGCTGGCCACCCTGCTCCGCGACGTCGTCGAGACGGCTCAGGGCGAGGGCACCACGACCGACACCGAACCGCTGGTACGGCCCACGCTGGTGCGGATGGCCCCGGTCGTGCTGCGGGCCGTGGGCAAGGAGCTGCACAGCCACGACTCACCGGTCCTGCGCCACGCGATCCGCATCGCCGTGGTCGCGGCGGTCGGCTACCTCATCGGCTTCGCCCTGCCGTTCGGACACGGCTACTGGGTACCGCTGGCCTCCGTGATGGTGATGCGCCCGGACTTCTCCCAGACGTACGGCCGCGCCGTCGCCCGCTTCGGCGGCACGCTCGTCGGGGTGGCTGTCGCCACCACCGTCGTCCAGCTGGCGCATCCGGGGCCGTACCCGTCCGGCGCGCTCGCGGTGGTCTGCGCGGGGCTGATGTTCCTTCTGATGCGCACGGGTTACGCGGCCGGTTCGGCCTGCGTCTCCGCCTACGTCGTCTTCCTCCTCGGCATGAGCGGACTCGCCGTCGACCAGACCGTCCGGGACCGGGTGCTGCTCACGCTGATCGGCGGCCTGCTCGCGATGGTCGCGTACGCCGTCTACCCGGCCTGGGAGACGCCCAGGCTGCGCAACAGGCTCGCCGACTGGCTGCTCGCCGACGGCCGTTACGCGGCGGCGGTCGTCGCGCACTACGCCGATCCGGCCGGCGCCCGCAGGGACGATGTCCGCGACGCGGTGCTGGCCTCGCGCACCGCCCGGATCGCCTGGCAGGAAGCCCTGGAGCGGGCCGCCCACGAACCGGTGCGCCACCGCGGCCTCTCCAGGTCGGCGGCTGCCGACGCGGAGGAGGCGATGGGGCAGCTGGGTCGGGCCGCCATGCTGATGGAGGCCCATCTGCCCAGTCGCTCAACCACCCCCGTACCGGCGGCGCGCGACGTCGCGGACGCGCTGCTCCACGCGGTCGAGCGGGGCGCCAAGGACATCCGGCAGCGGCGCGTCCCGCACTGGGACGAGGTGCGCGAGAACCTCGCGGCGTGGGACGGCGAAGGCGTACCCGACCAGGTCGTACGCAGCGGGGCCGGGCTGCTCCTCAACACCCTCGACCAGCTCACCGCGGCCCTTGAGGAGGAGGCGCCGCGGCCCCGGCCCCAGCCGGCCGAAAGACCTTAGGACTTCGGCATCTTCAGACCGTCCGGGAGCTTCGCACCGTCGGTCTTCTTGAACGTGTCCTTGATCCCGGCCTCCCACGACACCGTCATGGTCCTACCGTCGGCGGACTCGATCGACCCCATGGTGCGGTCGTTGTTGCCGTCGGGGCACTTGAGGGACAGCATCGGCTTGCCCATGGCGGCGACCGTTCCGGTGCAGACGTGCTGACCCGCGATGGCGGCCTGCTTGCCCTGGATCACCAGCGCGGTGGACTTGCCGCCGGTGACGGCGAGCCAGCTGCCCTCGATGTCCGCGGCCTTCGCACCGGCACCGTCGGCGCCGCTGCCGCCGTCGGACGTGGAGGGCGCCGGGGCCGCGGTGTGCGCGCCCTTGTCCTGGGACGCGTCGGAGCTCCCGCTGTCACTGCTGGAACACCCGCTCACCACGAGCGCCGCCGCGAGCCCGGTGACCGCGAGGCCGGTGGTGCGTAGGAACCTGTTCACTTCTTTCCCCCTGGCGTGGATGACGGAACGCGCCAAGCTACCAGGGAGCCGGATCCGGGCACGGCGCGTCCCCGTGCATGAGGGACGTCTCACCGGCAAAGCTGTAGTGGAGCGACCACCCCGCGTGCACGTGCATATGCTCATGCATCCGCACGTGAACACAGCTATGATCCAGCACAGTTGAGACCTGTAATCCCGTACGTCCGTACTCCTGTGCTGCGTACTTCTGCACTATCTGCACTACCCGGGAGTGACCTGTGCACCACGCGTACAACGGCATGGCGGCAACAGAGCTTCCCGGAGTCACCTGGCAGAAGAGCGAGCTGAGCAACTCGCAGGGATCCTGCGTGGAGTTCGCCAGGCTCCCCGGCGGGGACGTCGCGGTACGCAACTCACGCCACCCCGACGGGCCCGCTCTCGTCTACACCCGGGCCGAGATCGCGGCGATGCTGCACGGCGCGAAGGCGGGGGAGTTCGACCATCTGGGCGCCGAACAGGTCTGATCGGCGGCGTACTTGAGGGCGTGGCGCCCAGGAGCGCCATGGCCGGCCGGCGGGCCGAAGGGGAGGCGGCCCGTCCCCGTATGTCTCCCGTGAGAACGTCCAGGCAGGCGTGCGCGCCCCGGGGTGCGGGGGTCCGCGCCGCCCGCACGCTCCGGGTCGGCTTCGTGGCCGCCGGCGCTCCCTAGTCCCCCTGCAACCGGAACAGCGCCCAGACCACCTTGCCGCGCAGTGTTCCCGCCAGCGGGTGCCAGCCCCAGCTGTCGGCGAAGGAGTCGACCAGGAAGAGGCCCCGCCCCGACTCGGCCGCGAAGTCGTCCGTCGGGCGCGCGGCCGGGGCGCCGTCGCTCGGGTCGCGCACCGCGCACACCAGGCGGGAGGTCCACCGCATCAGGTGCAGCCGCACCGGGGCGTCCTCGTCGCGCGGGGCGTCGGTCGGCAGGGCGTGGCGCAGGGCGTTGGTGACGAGTTCCGAGACGACCAGCGCCACATCGTCGAACCGCTCGCAGAGCCCCCACGACGTGAGCGTGGACTTGGTGAAGTGCCGTGCGCCCCGCACCGCTTCGAACTTCGGCGGCAGTGCGCAGGAGGCCGAACTGGACACGGCCGAGGGGTCGATGGGAGGAAGCCCCTGCCTTAACGGCTCGAGCATGGTCGATCCATTCGTCCCCATGCGAGGCACTCCCCGGTTTCGCGGCCGTAGCCAGCGTGCGGTGGTACGAGAACGCAGGTGCGCGGGGCCCATGGTTCCGAATGCGCACAGCAGATGCAAGGGCAGATGCACGTGCACGCGCCGGACTTGAGCAACCCCGTGCCGGTTCTGATGCATTTCTTCTTGCTCTCTTCTTGCGCTCTCCTGCCGGCCACGTGCCGGGCTTTGCTCTTTCTGTAATCGATCGAGTACAGATCGAGTACAGGGAGACAGGTTTTAGTGGCAGACTGCGCCCCACATCACGACCGGGGAGGGTTGGAAAGTGTCAGCAGGCGAGTCCTGGGGGTCTTCCCAGACGCTGAGCACCGGAGGTGGGTCCGTCGTGCGGCGCATCCTCCTGGGCTCACAGCTCAGACGGCTGCGCGATTCACTCGGGATCACCCGGGAGGCCGCCGGATACTCGATCCGGGCCTCGGAATCCAAGATCAGCCGCATGGAGTTGGGACGGGTGAGCTTCAAGTCCAGGGACGTCGAGGATCTGCTCACGCTCTACGGAGTGCTCGACCCGACCGAGCGCGAGGCGCTGCTCGGCCTCGCCAAGGAGGCCAACCTCGCGGGCTGGTGGCACAGTTACGGCGATGTGCTGCCGGGCTGGTTCCAGACGTACATCGGCCTCGAAGGCGCCGCATCGCTGATCCGCGCGTACGAAGTGCAGTTCGTGCACGGCCTGTTGCAGACGGAGGCGTACGCCCACGCGGTCGTCACCCGGGGCAACCCCGACGCGTCGGCATCCGACATCGACCGCCGGGTCGCCCTGCGGCTGGAGCGCCAGAAGGTGCTGGTCGCCGAGCACGCTCCGCAGTTCCACGCCGTGCTCGACGAGTCCGCCCTGCGCCGACCGTACGGCAAACGGGACGTGATGCGGGGCCAGTTGGAGCACCTCATCGAGATCTCCGAGATGCAGAACGTCACGCTCCAGGTGATGCCGTTCAGCTTCGGCGGCCACGCCGGCGAGAGCGGATCGTTCGCGATGCTGCGGTTCCCCGAGTCCGACCTGTCGGACCTCGTCTACCTGGAGCAGCTGACCGGCTCCCTCTACCTCGACAAGAGGGAGGAAGTCGCCCAGTACGAAAGGGCGATGGGCCAGCTGCAGCAGGACAGCCCGCCGCCGGAAGACACCCGCTCCATCATCAGGGACATCCTCCGCACCACCTGAAACGCACGTACGATGAGATGCCATCAGGCCTTTGGCGTCATGAGCATCTGCGCGCGCGGCAGCGGCAGTTAGGGATTCCATGTCCTTCTTCAGCGAGCTGGCTCTTCAGTACATAGACGGTGAGTGGAAGCCCGGCAGCGGTTCCTGGGACATCATCGACTTCAACCCGTACGACGGGACGAAGCTCGCCTCGGTCACGGTGGCCACGGCCGCCGAGGTCGACCAGGCCTACCGCGCCGCCGAACGTGCCCAGGAGGCCTGGGCCGGGACGAACCCCTACACCCGCCGCGGGGTCTTCGAGCGCGCGCTGCGCATCATCGAGGAGCGCGAGGAGGACATAGCCGAGGCCATCGTCGCCGAACTGGGCGGCACCCGGGTGAAGGCGGCCTTCGAGCTCCACCTCACCAAGGAATTCCTGCGCGAGGCCGTCCAGCTGGCGCTGCGCCCCGAGGGCCGCATCATCGCCTCGCCGGCCGACGGCAAGGAGAACCGCGTCTACCGGGTCCCGGTCGGCGTCGTGGGTGTCATCAGCCCGTTCAACTTCCCCTTCCTGCTCTCCATGAAGTCGGTCGCCCCGGCGCTGGCGCTCGGCAACGCCGTGGTCCTCAAGCCGCACCAGAACACCCCGGTCTGCGGCGGCACCCTGGTGGCGAAGGTCTTCGAGGAGGCGGGACTGCCCGGCGGCCTGCTGAACGTGGTGGTCACCGACATCGCCGAGATCGGCGACGCGCTGCTCACCCACCCGGTGCCCAAGGTCATCTCCTTCACCGGCTCCGACAAGGTCGGCCAGCACGTCGCCACGGTCTGCGCGGCGCACTTCAAGCACTCCGTCCTGGAACTCGGCGGCAACAGCGCGCTGATCGTGCTGGACGACGCCGACATCGACTACGCCGTCGACGCGGCGGTCTTCAGCCGGTACGTGCACCAGGGCCAGGTCTGTATGGCCGCCAACCGCATCCTGGTGGACCGCGGTGTGGAGCAGGAGTTCACCGAGAAGTTCGTCGCCAAGGTCAGGACGCTCAGGACCGGCGACCCGGCCGACCCGGCCACCCACATCGGCCCGCTCATCAACGCCTCCCAGGCCGAGGCCGTGACCTCGGTCGTGGAGCAGGCGGTGGCCGCCGGGGCGACGGCCCTGGTGCACGGGCGGACCGAGGGCAGCCTGGTCGCCCCTTCGGTCCTGACCGGTCTGGCCCCCGACTCGCCGCTGCTCCAGCAGGAGATCTTCGGCCCGGTGGCACTGCTCGTCCCGTTCGACGGGGAGGACGAGGCGGTCCGTATCGCCAACGACACCCCGTACGGCCTGAGCGGCGCGGTGCACACCGGGGACGTGGAGCGCGGTGTCCGCCTCGCCCGGCGGGTGCGTACCGGAATGATCCACATCAACGACGGAACCGTGCACGACGAGCCGATCGTCCCCTTCGGCGGCGAGAAGCGCTCCGGGCTCGGGCGGCTGAACGGCGATTCCATGGTCGACGTGTTCACCACTCAGCAGTGGATCTCGATCCAGCACGGCCGCAGCGGCTTCCCGTTCTGAGGTTCCGGCCGCTGACCGGGCGGGGCCGTCCCGCGAGGACACGCCCTGCGGGACAGCCCCTCTAGGCTGGCTCCCATGTCAGCGATCCGTCTGCTCGTCCTCGGAGCGGTCCGTCAGCACGGGCGCGCCCACGGCTACCAGGTCCGCAACGACCTGGAGTACTGGGGCGCCCACGAGTGGTCCAACGCCAAGCCGGGGTCGATCTACCACGCCCTGAAGCAGCTGGCGAAGCAGGGCATGCTGCTGGCTCACGAGACCGCCCCGAGCACCGCGGGCGGCCCGCCCCGTACCGAGTACGAGATGACGGCGGCGGGCCGGGAGGAGTACCTCAGGCTGCTCCGCGAGGCGCTGGTCACGTACGACCAGAAGACGGACGTCCTGTCGGCCGCGCTCGGCTGCATCGTCGACCTGGAGCGGGCCGAGGCCGTCGAGCTGCTGAAGCGGCGCGTGCAGGCGATGGAGGCCTGGCGGGCCTCGGTCACCGAGCACTACATCCCCGAGGACGGCCCGCAGCAGCTCGGCCACATCGGGGAGATCATGAACCTCTGGGTCCACACGGCGGACGGCGGGGCCGAGTGGACGCGGGGGCTGATCGCGCGCATCGAGGGCGGCGCGTACGTCTTCGCGGGCGAGGGCGAGCCGTTCACGGGCGTCCTCGCCGAGGGGCAGGAGAACCCGTACGCGAGCGGCGAACCGCACCCGGGGGACGACACCTGACGGATGCGGCCCGCTGCGGCGCGCGGTTCAGTGGTGGAACGCCGTGGCCTCCGCCTTGCTCCGCTCCAACGGCCCCGACTGCCGCCGCAGTTCGGGCAGCAGCGACCGCAGGTCGTCCATCAGCAGATCGGACAGGTCCTCGGAGAACCCGTTGCGGCAGACCACCCGCAGCACCGACAGGTCCTGCCGGTTCTCGGGGAAGGTGTACGCGGGCACCAGCCAGCCCCGCTCGCGCAGCCGCCGCGACACGTCGAACACGTCGAAGCTCGTGATGTCCCGCGCGGTCGTGAAGGCGAAGACCGGCAGCTCATTGCCCCGGGTGAGCAGCCGGAAGTCGCCCAGCGCCTCGATCCGGCCGGCAAGTCCCTGTGCCACGTCCCGTGTTGCCTGCTGGACGGCGCGGTACCCCTCCTTGCCCAGCCGCAGGAACGTGTAGTACTGCGCCACCACCTGTGCGCCGGGCCGGGAGAAGTTGAGGGCGAAGGTCGGCATGTCGCCGCCCAGGTAGTTGACCCGGAAGACCAGTTCCTCGGGCAGTTCCTCGGCGGAGCGCCACAGCGCCCAGCCGACGCCCGGGTAGACCAGGCCGTACTTGTGGCCCGACGTGTTGATGGACGAGACCCGGGGCAGCCGGAAGTCCCAGACCAGCTCCTCGTCGAGGAAGGGGGCGACCATCGCGCCCGACGCCCCGTCGACATGGACGGGGATGTCCAGACCGGTGCGCTCCTGGAGGGCGTCCAGGGCCGCGCAGAGCTCGGCGACCGGCTCGTACGACCCGTCGAAGGTGGAGCCGAGCACGGCCACCACCCCGATGGTGTTCTCGTCGCAGAGGTCCGCGGCGGCCTGCGGATCCAGGTGGTAGCGGTCCCCCTCCATGGGGACCTGCCGCGCCTCGACCTCCCAGAAGTTGCAGAACTTCTCCCAGCAGACCTGGACGTTGACCCCCATGACGAGGTTCGGCCGCGCGGTGGCCGGATAGCGGTCCGCGTTCCGCTTCGCCCAGCGCCGCTTGAACGCCATGCCCGCGAGCATGCACGCCTCGCTGGAACCGGTCGTCGAGCAGCCCACGGCGGTCGAGGGGTCCGGCGCGTTCCACAGGTCCGCGAGCATCGCCACGCAGCGCCGCTCCAGCTCGGCGGTGCGCGGGTACTCGTCCTTGTCGATCATGTTCTTGTCACGGCACTCCGCGAGGAGCACCCCCGCCTGCGGCTCCATCCACGTCGTGACGAACGTGGCCAGATTGAGCCGGGAGTTGCCGTCCAGCATCAGCTCGTCGTGGACCAGCTGGTACGCGCTCATCGGCGGCATCGCGCTGTCCGGGAGCCGGTGCTTGGGCGGGGCCGTGTCCATGCCACCGACGGGGTTCGCCTCGCCGAAGAACGGGTTGACGGCGATGGTGGACTGTTTCCCGGAGTCGTCGGACCCGTTCGCGCCTCGGTGCAGTGGCATGGTTCGCGTTCGCCTTCCCTCTCGCCGTGTGGCCGCCGGCCGTGCTCTCCCGCGGCGACGGTCCTGTCGCGACGATACGGACAAATGGTGCGGGCGGCTCGCCGAGCCGTGTCCGTAGGGGCGAGGGAGCGAGGGAGGGGGACGGTACGGGGAGGGGCGGTACGGGTCCGGGCGCCCGGACCCGTACCGCCCCTCCGTCACAGCTTGGCGATCACGACCGCCGTGCCGTACGCGCACACCTCGGTACCGATGTCGGCCGCCTCGGTGACGTCGAACCGCATCGCCAGCACACCGTTGGCCCCCCGCGCGCGGGCCTGCTCGATCAGCCGCTCCATCGCCTGGTTGCGGGTCTCCACCAGGGTCTTGGTCAGCCCCTTGAGCTCGCCGCCGATCATCGACTTCAGACCGGCGCCGATCTGGCTGCCCAGATGGCGGGAGCGGACTGTGAGGCCGAACACCTCGCCGATCACCTGCTGGACCGCGTACCCGGGGACGTCGTTCGTCGTGACGACCAGGACATCGGCCTGGGGCGACTGGCCGCCGCCGTAATCCTCGATGCTCATCCGGCACCACCTCCTGGTGATCACCTTGCCCGAAAATTCGTATATCGCACCCGAGCGGAGGCGATGGAACCAGGAACCCCGCGCGGGCGTTGATAACTTTGGCCAGCCATTACCCGCATGGCACCCATGCCGACTGACCCCAGGAGCCCGGAACCCGTGACTACTCTCGCGCTCGGACCGAGCTGGATGGACCCGGACTATCTGATCAGCACCTTCGGGGTGGCCGGTCTGCTGGTGATCGTCTTCGCCGAGTCCGGGCTGCTGATCGGCTTCTTCCTGCCGGGCGACTCGCTGCTGTTCACCAGCGGTCTGCTCGTCACCACCGGCAAGCTCGGCACACCGCTCTGGCTGCTCTGCGTGCTGGTCGCCGTGGCCGCCGTCGCGGGTGACCAGGTCGGCTATCTGTTCGGCCGCAAGGTCGGGCCCTCGCTCTTCCGGCGCCCGGACTCCAAGCTCTTCAAGCAGGAGAACGTCGAGAAGGCACACGACTTCTTCGAGAAGTACGGCCCGAAGTCGCTGGTGCTGGCCCGCTTCGTGCCCATCGTGCGGACGTTCACGCCGATCATCGCGGGCGTGAGCCGGATGAACTACCGCTCGTTCGTGATCTTCAACGTCATCGGCGGCACGCTCTGGGGCGTGGGCGTGACCCTGCTCGGTGCGGGCCTCGGCAAGATCGCGTTCGTCAACGCGCACATCGAGCTGATCCTCGTAGCGATCGTGCTGGTGTCGGTGGTGCCGATCGCGATCGAGTACCTGCGCTCGCGCGGCAGGGCCGGCCGGGAGGGTGCACAGACCCCCGACGCCCCGGAGGGCCAGGGACCCCGGCGCCGCCGGCACGCCAAGCGGTAGGCGGGCCGGAAGAGCACAGAGAGCCGAAGACCCCCAGGACCCGCGCGTCCGCCTCTCAGAACCCGCGCGTCCGCTTCGCCGCCCGGCGCTGGCCGCCGACCACGCCGGGCGCCCGCATGAAGAGCCGGGAGATCTCGCCCCCGAGGTTCACCCCGACCGCGATGGCCAGTGCCAGCGCGGCGGCCTTGGTCAGCGAGGCCAGCCCCTTGTTCACGTCGCTGTGCGCGATGTACAGCATCCCGAAGTACGTGGCCGAACCGGGCAGCAGCGGCCCGATCGCCGCCGTGACGTACGGCAGCGCCGAGGCGTACCGGTAGCGCGAGAACAACTGCCCGAACAGGCCCACGAGTCCGGCCGCGACGGCGGTGGACGGCACCGGTGAGATGTTTCCCGCGTAGTGCAGCGCCCCGTAGACGATCCAGGCCACCCCGCCGTTCAGCGTCACCATCAGCACCGTCGAGCGGTCCTGCTGGAGCAGGATCGCGAACGCGAAGGTCAGCAGCATCGCGGCGAGGATCTGGATGACGGGCCTGTTGACGCTCGTCAGCGCCGCCTCCGCGTCGAGCTGGTTGGCGCCGAACTGAAGCCCCAGCCAGATCACGATCAGCACACCGATCACGATCGAGATGAAGAAGTAGACGACTTCGAGCAGCCGCGCGGACGCGGTGATGTAGTAGCCGGTCAGACCGTCCTGGACGCCCGCGACCAGCGCCCGTCCCGGCAGCAGGGCGAAGAGCCCACCGGTGATCACCGCTGAGGCCCGCAGATCGGGCACGTGCGCGAGGGTGAGCGCCACCCCCACCGCGGCGGGTGGCATCGCGGCCACCGAGAACTGGTAGAACTCCGGCAGCCCGCGCCCGGCGAGGTACCAGGCCAGCCGGTCGCCCAGCATCGCGCCCACCATCGCCGCGATGAAGACCAGCGCGCCACCGCCGACGAGCACGGATGCCGCCCCGGCGAGCAGCCCGTTCGCGGTCGTCAGCGCCCAGCCCGGATAGGGGTGCCGGTTACGGCGGATCCCGGCGAGGCCGCGGTACGCCTCCTCCAGCGAGACGTCGACGTCCTCGGACGTGATGTCGTCGATGAGGTGGTAGACGGCCGCCAGACGGGTGTAGTCGGTGCCCCGGCGGCGTACGGTACGGCTCGCGGTCACCGGGTCGTCCACCAGTGACGGCTGGTGCGAGATCGACAGCAGGGTGAAGGTGACGGTCGGCTCGCAGCGTTCGAGCCCGTACGCCTGGGTGACGGCGAACATCGCCGCCTCCACGTCCTCGGCGCCCTCGCCGCCCGCGAGCAGCAGCTCGCCGATACGGAGCGTCAGGTCGAGCACGCGAGGTACGGCGGGACCCGACTCGTCGTCCTGCTTCTGCGCCGGTTCCAGCGCCGGCCGCTCGTGGACCGGCATCCGCAGCATGGTGCGCATCCGGTCCTGCCAGGGCGCCTCCTTGGCCAGCTTGATCATGGGGAAGCCATGGGCCGGGGTGAAGGCGGGCGGCGAGTTCTGGGCGCTGTACGTCTGCGGGGTGGTGAAGGCGGAACCCTCGGGTTCGGCGGGCGTCTCCGAGGCGAGTCCGTGCGGCACGGCGAACTCCGACGTGGTGGAGGAGTCCTCGGGGGCCGGGGTCCCCGTGCCCGTCGGCGGTACGAACGCGCTCCGTACCTCGTCCGACTGCGGCTTGCGGTCCTCGGGACCGTCCGTCTCAGCCACTCGCTCCGCTCCCGCCTCGCCCGTACTTGATCAGCGCCTGCCCAGTATGCGCACGGATACCGGCTGTGCCGCCTCCGGACGCATTGCGGGCGGTGCGCCCGGCAGGGACGCACCGCCCGCAGGAGCAGTCGCGGCGGGCGGTCCAGCGGACCGCACCGCTCAGTTCTCGCTCAGTGCGACCCGCCCTGCGCCTGGAGGCGCTTGTACGAGTTCTCGACCTCGGCCTCGGCGTCGGCACGGCCGACCCAGTCGGCGCCCTCGACGGACTTGCCGGGCTCCAGGTCCTTGTAGACCTCGAAGAAGTGCTGGATCTCCAGGCGGTCGAACTCCGACACGTGGTGGATGTCGCGCAGGTGCTCCACCCGGGGGTCGGAGGCCGGGACGCAGAGCAGCTTGTCGTCGCCGCCCGCCTCGTCGGTCATCCGGAACATGCCGATCGTGCGGCACTTGATGACACAGCCGGGGAAGGTCGGCTCGTCCAGCAGGACGAGGGCGTCCAGCGGGTCGCCGTCCTCGCCGAGGGTGTTCTCGACGAATCCGTAGTCCGCGGGGTAGCTGGTCGAGGTGAAGAGGCGACGGTCCAGACGGATCCGGCCGGTCTCGTGGTCCACCTCGTACTTGTTCCGCGAACCCTTCGGAATCTCGATGGTGACGTCGAACTCCACGGGTGGCTCCTCCATGATCAACACGAACTTCGGGTGGTACTGCGTCCTGCCGGACCGGCCGGGTGCCGCGCGCACGGCAAACGCAGTGGTTAAGTGTCCCCCACGACGATGTGTGATCGCGAAAGGGGCTGCTCCGAGGTGCCGGTGCCGAAGGTGACGACATGGCAACTCTCGGCGGGCTCCGCCGTGATCGGTCTCGCGCTCGCGGCCGGGCTGATCGCGGCGTCCGGACCCTGGGACTCAGGCCAGCGTAAGGCCGAGCGGGACTGGGCCGCCGCCAGGGACCGGACAGGTGGCGCAGATCACGGGAGCGCCGCGCACTCCGCCGGCCCGGCGCCCGCGCCCAGCGCGCCCGGCGTACTGGCCGCACTCGGCGGCAGCAGCGCCGTACCGACCGGCACGGGACTCGGGAAGACGCTCGGCCACCTGATGGACGACCCGGCGCTCGGCCGCACCGCGGGCGGAGTGGTGATCGACGCGGCCACCGGCCGAACGCTGTACGGATCGGAGGCCGACCGGCCCCTGACCCCCGCCTCCACGGTGAAGCTCGCGACGATGGCCGCCGGGCTCTCCGCGCTCGGGCCCGACCACCGCATCGCCACCACCGTCACCGCGACCCCGGACGGGAAGCGGCTGACCCTCAGGGGCGGCGGCGACCCGACCCTGGACCGGGACGGCCTGCGCGCGCTCGCCGACGCCACGGTCAAGGTGGAGCGCGACCGGGGCGTCAGCTCCGTCCGTATCGCGTACGACACCTCGCTCTACTCGGGACCCGTGCTGCACCCCATCGGCCCCAACGACAACATCGCCCCGGTCAGCGCCCTCATGACGGACGAGGGGCGGCTGGGCGGCGGCTCCGGAGGATCTGATTCCGAAGCTTCGGCGGAGGAAGGGGACCACGGACCGGCCCCGCGCACCGGTGACCCGGCGGGCGACACCGCCCGTACGTTCGCCTCGATGCTGGCCGACCGGTCCGTGCACAGCACGGGCGCGCCGGCACCCGGGAAGTCCCCCGCGGACGCGAAGCCGGTGGCCAGGACGTACTCCGCGCCGCTCTCGGCGCTGGTCGAGCGGGCACTGACCAACAGCGACAACGACATCGCGGAGGCCGTCGCCCGGCAGACCGCGCTCGCCGCGCACGAACCCGCGAGCTTCGCGGGCGCGGGCCGGGCGGTCCGGGCCCAGTTGAAGAAGCTCGGCCTGCCGCTGGACGGGGCCCGCTTCGCGGACGGCAGCGGGCTGAACCGGCAGGACAAGGTCTCGCCCACCCTGCTCGCCACCCTCCTCACCCGGGCGGGCGACCCGGCCCACCCCGAGCTGCGCCCGATCCTCACCGGACTGCCGATCGCCGGATTCACCGGCACGCTCGACGGGCGCTACACCGACCCGTCCGGCGCGGGCGGTCTGATCCACGCCAAGACGGGCACCCTGACCGGGGTGAACACCCTGGCCGGGACGGTGGTGGACGCCCGGGGCAGGCTGCTGGCCTTCGCGTTCATGGCGTCCGACACCGTGTCCCCGACAGCTGCCCAGTCGGCGCTCGACCGGCTGGGCACGGCCGTGGCGTCCTGCGGCTGCGCGGGCTGACACCTTTCGCGGGGGCCCGGCAGCCCGCCCGCTCGCAGGGGCGCCGCCCGGAACCGCCCGTCAGCCGGGAGCAGCCGGTGCAACACCTCACCGTCCGCCGATCCGAGAACGTACGGTTGACGCATGACGCGCATCGGTGGTCCCGAGATGGTCGACTGGAACCTCGCCACGGCGACTGCGACCCGCTTCGCGAAGCAGGGTCCGGACGTCAGCAGGGACGAGGCCCGGGCGGTGGTGGCGGAGCTGCGCAGGCACGCCAAGTCCGCCGAGGAACATGTCCGTGCCTTCACCCGGATGATTCCCGAGGGCACGGACCTGGAGGACACCCCGGTCCTCGTGGTGGACCGGGCGGGGTGGGTCAAGGCCAACGTCGCCGGGTTCCGCGAAGTCCTCAAGCCGCTGCTGGGGAAGATGCAGGACCGGCGCGGCAGTTCGCCGGGCGGGGCCGTGCTCGGCGCGGTGGGCGGCAAGGTCACCGGCGTCGAGCTGGGCATGCTGCTGTCGTTCCTCTCCTCGCGGGTGCTCGGGCAGTACGAGACGTTCGCCCCCGCGGGACGTGACCTGCCCGCGGCGTCCGGCAGCGGCGGCCGGCTGCTCCTCGTCGCGCCGAACATCGTCCACGTGGAGCGGGAACTGGAGGTCGACCCGCACGACTTCCGGCTCTGGGTCTGTCTGCACGAGGAGACCCACCGCACCCAGTTCACCGCTGTGCCCTGGCTGCGCGACCATCTGGAGGGCGAAATCCAGTCGTTCCTGGAGGAGACCGAAGTCGACCCGATGACCGTCCTGGAGCGGCTGCGCGAGGCCGCCCAGTCGTTCGCGGGAAACCGGCCGGCCGACGGCGACGGTGAGGACGGCGACGGCGGCAGTTCGCTGGTGGAACTGGTGCAGACCCCCGCCCAGCGCGAGATCCTGGGCCGGCTCACCGCGGTGATGTCGCTCCTCGAAGGACACGCGGACTTCGTCATGGACGGCGTCGGGCCGCAGGTGGTGCCGTCGGTCAACGACATCCGCGAGAAGTTCCAGAAGCGCAGGGCACAGGGTGCGGGCCGCCTCGACCAGGCACTTCGCAAGCTGCTCGGCCTGGACGCCAAGCTCCGCCAGTACCGCGACGGCGAGCGCTTCGTGCGGGCCGTGGTCGAGGAGGTCGGCATGGACGGCTTCAACCGCGTCTGGACCTCCCCGAACACGCTGCCCACCAAGGCGGAGATCGCCAAACCGGCGGACTGGATCGCGCGGGTGCACGGTAAGGGCGACACGGCGCTCTGACCCGGCCCACGGCAGAAGTACGCCGTCGTAATCACCCATCCGAGGGACCGTGGGCGAGGAGTTGGCGTGCGATGCTCGGGTATCGGCCCGGTTCTGTCACCATCTATGCACTCTGTGTGACGTAGCCGTCCCCCCGAGGCACCCCCCCCAACTCCACCGAAGGGCACCGGATATGGGTCCCCATCCTGCGGTCGCAGCGATACGCCTGGCGGTCCGCCGCGTACTCCACGACGTACTCAACGAACAGACGGCCATCGACGGAACCCCGGCCCCCGCACCCGGGGAGGGCGGAGCCACCGGCGAACGGCCCGGACACCCGGCGGCTCCGCACTCCCCGGGTGCGCACCCCGGAGGCACCCCGTCCGAGCAGCACCGGCCACTGGTGCTGGTCGCGTGCTCCGGTGGCGCCGACTCCATGGCGCTCGCCTCGGCCCTGGCCTTCGAGGCCCGCAAACTCGACATCCGCGCAGGCGGCGTCACCATCGACCACGGTCTGCAGGACGGCTCGGACTCCCGCGCCGCCGAAGTCGTCGCCCGGCTCACCGGCCTCGGCCTCGGCCCCGTGGACTCCGTGGCCGTGACGGTCGGCAGGGACGGTGGACCCGAGGCCGCGGCCAGGGACGCCCGGTACGCCGCGCTCGACGCCGTGGCGGAGCGCCGCGGCGCCACGGCCGTCCTCCTCGGCCACACCCGGGACGACCAGGCGGAGACCGTCCTCCTCGGCCTCGCCCGCGGCTCCGGCATCCGCTCCCTGTCCGGTATGGCGGCCGTCTCGGGGGCGGCCGGCCGGTACCGCAGGCCCTTCCTCCAGCTCGACCGCCAGACGGCCCGCAAGGCCTGTCTCGTCCAGCACCTCCCGGTCTGGGACGACCCGCACAACGCGGACCCCTCGTACACCCGCTCCCGGCTGCGCCACGAAGGGCTGCCCGCCCTGGAGAAGTCGCTCGGCAAAGGCGTCGTCGAGGCCCTGGCCCGCACGGCCCGCCTCTCCCGCGACGACGCCGACGCGCTGGACGCCTGGGCCGCGAACGCCGAGGAGGCGTCCAGGGACGAGGCCGGGCAGCTGGAGTGCGCCAAGCTCTACGCCCTGCCGCCCGCCGTCCGCAGCCGTGTGCTGCGCCGCTCCGCCATCGCCGCGGGCTCGCCCGCCGGTTCCCTCTTCGCCCGCCACATCGAGGAGATCGACCGGCTGATCACCGGCTGGCGCGGGCAGGGTGCCATCAACCTCCCCGGCCGGGTCGAGGCTCAGCGGCAGGGTGGCAGACTGGTTATCCGGCAAGGCTGACGCAGAGCTGCGCCGCAAGCCGAAGCACAAGCAACTGAAAGTGGCCCGGGTGAACGAGAAAGACATGGGCACCGACCTCGCGTCGGTGCTCATCACCAAGGAAGAGATCGACGCCAAGCTCGCAGAGCTGGCCGCGAAGATCGACGCGGAGTACGCGGGCAAGGATCTGCTGCTCGTCGGTGTTCTCAAGGGCGCCGTGATGGTGATGGCCGACCTGGCCCGTGCGCTGTCCTCGTCGGTCACGATGGACTGGATGGCGGTGTCGTCCTACGGCGCGGGCACCCAGTCCTCGGGTGTCGTCCGGATCCTCAAGGACCTGGACACCGACATCAAGGGCAAGCACGTCCTGATCGTCGAGGACATCATCGACTCGGGTCTGACTCTCTCCTGGCTGCTGTCGAACCTCGGATCCCGCGAGCCCGCCTCGCTGGAGGTCTGCACGCTGCTCCGTAAGCCGGATGCGGCAAAGGTCTCACTCGATGTGAAGTGGGCCGGGTTCGATATTCCGAATGAGTTCGTCGTCGGATACGGACTCGACTACGCGGAGAAGTACCGCAATCTCCCCTTTGTCGGCACACTGGCTCCGCACGTGTACGGCGGCTGACACCCCGTCCGGCTCTGCCGGGCGGGACCGGCATTCAGCCGTGAGCCGAACGGGAACCCTCACCTATTTCCCGCCGTTGGAGCAGGGGAAGGCAGGTTCGTCGGCACTCCCGTGAGGTCGCGGGCGGCAATGCTGGGGTACCGTCCGAAGAACACTCTTTACTCACAGCAGCATTTACCTACGGGCAGGAGGGACGGGGCGTAGTTCCGCCCCGTATGGATGGACGTGAAGCGATACTTCCGTGGGCCGGTCATGTGGATCGTGCTGGCCGTCCTCGCCGTGGTCGTGTTGATGCAGGTCGTCGGCTCGTCGGGCGGCTACAAGTCAGTGGACACCTCCAAGGTCGTCCAGGCGATCGACAAGAACCAGGTCGAGCAGGCCAAGGTCACGACTGGTGACGAGAACGTCATCAAGATCGAGCTGAAGAACGGCCAGAAGCTGGGCGGCGAGTCGGGCGGCAAGTTCCAGGCGAACTACATCGGCGACGCACAGGGCACTGCCCTCGCCGCCAAGCTGCAGAGCAAGGTCGACAGCGGCGACATCGCGAAGGGCTACACGGTCTCGCCGTCGAAGCAGAACCCCTTCGTCGGGATCCTGCTCTCGCTGCTGCCCTTCGTACTCATCGTCGTTGTCTTCCTGTTTCTGATGAATCAGATGCAGGGCGGCGGCTCCAAGGTCATGCAGTTCGGCAAGTCAAAGGCCAAGCTGATCACCAAGGACACCCCCAAGACGACCTTCTCCGATGTGGCGGGGTCCGACGAGGCTGTCGAAGAGCTCCATGAGATCAAGGAGTTCCTGCAGGAGCCGGCGAAGTTCCAGGCCGTCGGCGCCAAGATCCCCAAGGGCGTCCTGCTGTACGGGCCGCCCGGAACGGGCAAGACGCTGCTCGCGCGCGCCGTCGCGGGCGAAGCGGGTGTTCCGTTCTACTCGATCTCCGGTTCCGACTTCGTCGAGATGTTCGTCGGTGTCGGTGCCTCCCGAGTGCGTGACCTCTTCGAGCAGGCCAAGGCGAACGCTCCGGCGATCGTCTTCGTCGACGAGATCGACGCTGTCGGCCGGCACCGCGGTGCGGGCCTCGGCGGTGGCCACGACGAGCGCGAGCAGACGCTGAACCAGCTGCTCGTCGAGATGGACGGCTTCGACGTGAAGGGCGGGGTCATCCTGATCGCCGCCACGAACCGTCCGGACATCCTGGACCCGGCGCTGCTGCGTCCCGGCCGTTTCGACCGGCAGATCGCGGTCGACCGTCCGGACATGCTGGGCCGGCTGGCGATCCTCAAGGTTCACCAGAAGGGCAAGCCGGTCGCCCCGGACGTCGATCTGGGTGCTGTCGCCCGTCGTACGCCGGGCTTCACCGGTGCCGACCTGGCCAACGTGCTGAACGAAGCGGCGCTCCTCACGGCGCGCGGCAACCACAAGCTCGTGGACAACGACGCGCTGGACGAGGCGATCGACCGTGTCGTGGCGGGCCCGCAGAAGCGGACCCGGATCATGTCCGACAAGGAGAAGAAGATCACCGCGTACCACGAGGGCGGACACGCCCTGGTCGCGGCGGCTTCTCCCAACTCGGACCCGGTCCACAAGATCACGATCCTCTCCAGAGGCCGTGCTCTCGGCTACACGATGGTCCTGCCCGACGAGGACAAGTACTCGACCACGCGCAACGAGATGCTCGACCAGCTGGCGTACATGCTGGGCGGGCGCGCGGCCGAGGAGCTCGTTTTCCACGACCCGACCACGGGCGCGGCGAACGACATCGAGAAGGCCACGGCCACCGCTCGCGCGATGGTCACGCAGTACGGCATGACCGAGCGCCTGGGCGCGATCAAGTTCGGTGGCGACAACACCGAGCCGTTCGTCGGCCGGGAGATGGGTCATCAGCGCGACTACTCGGAAGAGGTCGCGGCGCTGGTCGACGAAGAGGTCAAGAAGCTCATCGAGACCGCGCACAACGAGGCCTGGGAGATCCTCGTCGAGAACCGCGACGTTCTCGACAACCTGGTCCTCCAGCTCCTCGAGAAGGAGACGCTGAACAAGGAGCAGATCGCCGAGGTCTTCTCCGGCATTGTGAAGCGTCCGGCCCGTCCGGCGTGGACCGGCTCCAACCGGCGTACGCCTTCGACGCGCCCGCCGGTGCTCTCCCCGAGGGAGCTGGCGCTCACCAACGGCGCCGTCGGTGCGGTCACCGCGGGCACCAATGGCACGACCCCCCCGGAGGGCGGCGGCATCGAAGCCGTTCCCGAGGACCGGCCGGAGAGCTGACCCGAGAGCCGGCCCGGGAGCCCTTCCGTGCCGGCAGCCCCGGAATGCATGCCGCGTCCCCCAGGTTCTAGCCTGGGGGACGCGGCATTTTCTTTGAGGAGCGAGGAACAGATGACCGACCCGATAACGCTGGACGGCGCGAGCCAGATCCGCGAGTTCGACGAGAAGCGGGCCGAGAATGCCGTACGGGAGCTGCTCATCGCCGTGGGGGAGGACCCGGACCGCGAAGGGCTGCTGGAGACGCCGGCCCGGGTGGCCCGCGCGTACAGGGAGATCTTCGCCGGTCTGCGGCAGAAGCCCGAGGACGTGCTGACGACGACGTTCGACCTCGGCCACGACGAGATGGTCCTGGTCAAGGACATCGAGGTGCAGAGCCACTGTGAGCACCACCTGGTGCCGTTCACCGGGGTCGCCCACGTCGGCTACATCCCGTCCTCCGACGGGAAGATCACCGGCCTGTCGAAACTCGCCCGGCTCGTCGACGTCTTCGCCCGGCGCCCCCAGGTCCAGGAGCGGCTGACCACGCAGGTGGCGGAGTCGCTGATGAAGATACTGGAGCCGCGCGGGGTGATCGTGGTCATCGAGTGCGAGCACATGTGCATGACGATGCGCGGTGTCCGGAAGCCGGGGGCCAAGACGATCACGTCGGCGGTCCGCGGCCAGCTGCGCGACCCGGCGACCCGGGCCGAGGCCATGAGCCTGATCATGGCGCGCTGAGCCGGCGCCCGGCCGAGTGGTTCACGGGGTCCCGCCGGAGCGCGGGATCCCGGCCCGGCTGCGCGGGTGCGTCAACCGGACAGCCCGGCAGGGGCGTCCCTCAGACGGACGCTCCCTGGCCGTTGTGGTCCTCGTCGTCCGGGAGCTTGCACACCCGCTCCAGGAAGAACGCGGCCGCGACCACCGCGACCCCCGCCACCAGCGAGAAGCCCGCATAGATCGCCTGGTCCCGGCGGGCCGGGTCGTCGAGGTGGCTGAGCAGATACACGCCGGTGCCGCCGTACATCCCGCAGACCAGCGCCGCCACCAGCGCACTGGCCTGCGCGAAGACCACCGCGCGGGCCGCCATCAGCGGGTCCACGCCCTTCGCGCCGGGGCGACGCTCCCGCTGGGCCCGCAGCCGGGCACGGAGCGAGAGCGCCGTGGCGAGCAGCACGACCGCGATGGCGGCCAGCACGATGGGTGCGGCGAGCGGCACGCTCGGCAGGGTGCCCACCGCGTTCCAGAGCCGGGCGCCCGCCCAGGAGAGCACTCCGGCGACGACGAACAGGCCGGCCAGTACACCGAGCCGTAGTTGCTTCACGTGACCCTGCTCTTCACTCGGCGCTCTTCCTTAGAGCCTAACGGCTACTCGGGCAGGCAGAGTTCCAGATCGGCGCGGGGCAGCACACCTTCGCTGCCGACCGCGGCCAGCAGCTCGGCGACCGGGCCGCGGCCCGGCACCTCGGCCGCCGGGTCCACGTCGTGCCACGGCACCAGGACGAAGGCCCGCTGGTGCGCGCGGGGGTGCGGGAGTGTCAGCACCGGGTCGTCGGAGACGACGTCCGCGTACGACAGGATGTCCACGTCGATGGTGCGCGGGCCCCAGCGCTCGTCGCGCACCCGGTCGAAGGCCTCCTCGATGGCCTGGCCGCGTTCGAGGAGAGAGTCGGGGGGCAGCGTCGTCTTCACGACGACCACCGCGTTGAAGTACGAGGGCTGCGAGCCGGGGTCGACGCCCCAGGGCTCCGTCTCGTACACCGGGGAGACGGCCTTGACCCGCAGGCCGGGGGTGTCCTCCAGGGCGTCGATGGCGCCCTGGAGAGTCTCCAGGCGGTTGCCGAGGTTGGCGCCGAGGGAGATCACGGCCCGTTTCGGATTGGACAGCGTCACGTCGGCCGCGTCGACCTGGGCGACCACGGAGGCCGGTACCGGCTGTACGGTCGGGTCGCTCTGCGGCTCGCTGGGATACACGGTCATACTCGGCTCCGGATGATGGTGATGGTCACGTCGTCGAAGGGGACGGTGATCGGGGCATCCGGCTTGTGCACGACCACCTCGACCTCCTCGACGCCTTCGTGCTTGAGGCACTGCTGGGCGATCCGCTCCGCCAGGGTCTCGATCAGATCGACCGGTTCGCCCCGGACGACGTCGACGACCTCCTCCGCGACCACGCCGTAGTGCACGGTCTTCGTCAGGTCGTCGTCGGCCGCCGCCGGGCGGGTGTCGAGGCCGAGCACCAGATCCACGATGAAGGTCTGGCCCTCCGCGCGTTCCCTCGGGAAGACGCCATGGTTCCCACGGGCCTTGAGGCCGCGCAGCGCGACACGATCCACGCGAATCACTCCTGCTGTTCGTCGGTAGGCGGGCCGGCGCCGAATGCGGTCGGCGTGGCCCACACACATCCGAATCTACCTGCGGCTACCGACAGCACCCGGTCACGGGGGCCGTCGTCATGGTTCTTGGCGGGTGATACTCGCCCCTACCCGTGGCCACCGAAATGAACCCTGTGGACGGTACGGGATGGGGACGACTCACTCAGGCGGGTGCCTCGTCGCCCTCGGCCGCACCTTCGCCGCCTTCGCCCTCGCCCGTCTCGGCGAGCACCGGCGAACCGTGGTGGGACCAGAGCTTCCAGCCGTCGGGCGTCCTGCGGAACGTGTTGGTGGCGACCACGAGCTGCCCGACCAGCGGGCCCAGCTCACCGGCCTCCTCGGCGGGGCCCCCGCTGAGGATGTTCTCGGTGCAGGTGACCAGGGCGGTGTCGTCGGCGATGTTGACCACCACATCGGTCAGGAAGAACTGGATGTACTCGGTGTTCGCCATGATCAGCGCGTACGACCTGAGGACGTCACCGCGCCCGGTGAGCACCGGCCAGCCGGGGTGGACGCAGGAGATCTCGTCGTCCAGCCAGAGCGTGGACAGCACATCGAAGTCGCCCCGCTCCATCGTCTCGTAGAAGGCCGTGTTGGCGAGCTCGACCTCTTCCACGTCGGTGGCCGCCGTCATGCGGCGCCCTCGACGGCGCGGGCCACCCGGACCGCGTCGGCCGTGGCCCGTACCTCGTGGACCCGGACGGCCCAGGCTCCCGCGTGAGCGGCGAGCGCGGACACGGCGGCGGTGGCGGCGTCCCGCTCGCGGGCGGGCGGCGGGGTGGCGCCCTCGCGGGCCAGTACCCGGCCGAGGAAACGTTTGCGGGAGGCGGCGACCAGCAGCGGGTGGCCGAGCGCGCGCAGCTCCGGCAGATGGGCCACGAGCGCCAGGTCGTGCTCGGCGTCCTTGGCGAAGCCGAGGCCGGGGTCGACGACGATCCGCCCGGGCGCGATCCCTCCGGCGACCGCCGCGTCCACCCGGGCGCGCAGCTCGGCGACGACCTCGGCGACCACGTCCCCGTAGACCGCGCGTCCGGCCATCGACTCGCTGAACCCGCGCCAGTGCATCACCACGAACGGGACCCCGGCGGCGGCGACCACCGGGACCATGGCGGGGTCGGCGAGTCCGCCGCTGACGTCGTTGACCAGGACGGCACCGGCCTCGACCGACTGCTCGGCGACGGTGGCGCGCATGGTGTCGACGGAGACGGTGACGCCTTCGGAGACCAGCCCCCGGACGACCGGTACGACCCGGCGCAGCTCCTCGTCGGCGTCGACACGGCTGGCGCCGGGGCGGGTGGACTCACCGCCCACGTCGACCAGGTCGGCGCCCTGCGCCACCAGGTCGAGGCCGTGCTTCACGGCCGCGTTGGTGTCGAACCAGCGACCGCCGTCGGAGAAGGAGTCGGGCGTGACGTTGACGACGCCCATGACCGCGCAGCGGTCCCATTCCGGCAGCCCTGCCACCCGGCCCCGCCCGTGCAACGTACTCATACCCCCAGCCTAGAGCCTTTTTTTCGCCGCAGGCCGGGCCCGGAGGCCGGATGCCGCGCGGGGGCAGCGGCATCCGGCAGGGCGGGGAAGGGGGCCCCGGGCCGCCGCCGGTACCCGGGGGCGCGTTACGCCGCCCGTGCCCCGCTCTCGCTGCTCGCGCCCTTGAGGTGGCTGCACGGGCGCTCCGCCCTCCGCTCGGGCCGAGAGAACGGCCACGGCAGGCCCAGATTGACGAAGCCCTCGGCCTGCATGGCCGCGAAGCCGATGCGCGGCAGGTCGCCGGTGTTGCGGAAGACCACGAAGCGCGGTTCCCAGCGTGGCTGGAACTTCGCGTTGAACTTGTACAGCGACTCGATCTGGAACCAGCGGGAGAGGAAGACCAGCAGCCCCCGCCAGCCCCGCAGGACCGGACCCGCACCGATCTTCTCGCCGCGGGCCAGCGCCGAGCGGAACATCGCGAAGTTGAGGGAGACCCGCTCGACGCCGAGCCCGGGGGACGCCTCCAGCGCGGCCACGATCAGCAGCTCGTTCATGCCGGGGTCGGCGGCGCGGTCGCGGCGCATCAGCTCCAGCGACATGCCGTCCTTGCCCCACGGGACGAAGTGGATGATCGCCTTCAGGTCGCCGAACGGGGACTCGGGTCCTTCGGCCTTGTGGGCGGTGGCGATGACGCAGTCCCCGTCACCCGGGTCGCCGATCCGGCCGAGCGCCATCGAGAAGCCGCGCTCGGTGTCCGTACCGCGCCAGGCCGCCGCGGCCGCTCTGATCCGCTCCAGCTCGGCGTCGCCCACGTCACGGACGCGCCGGACCCGCGTCACGTAGCCACCGCGCTCGATGCGCTTCACCATCTGGCGTACGTTGCGCATCGCCCGTCCGGCGAGGGAGAAATCCACGACGTCCACCACCGCCTCGTCCCCGAGTTCCAGCGCGTCGAGGCCGGTCTCCCGGGTCCAGACCTCACCGCCGGTCTCGCTGCACCCCATGACCGCCGGGGTCCAGGAGTGCAGCTTGGCCTCGTCCATGAAGCGTTCGATCGCACCGGGCCACGCCTCGACGTCACCGATGGGGTCACCGCTGGCGAGCATCACCCCGGACACGACCCGGTAGCAGACGGCCGCCTTGCCGCTCGGCGAGAAGACGACGCCCTTGTCGCGGCGGAGCGCGAAGTGGCCGAGCGAGTCGCGCCCGCCGTGTTTCACCAGCAGGGCCCGCAGCTGCTTCTCGTCCTCGTCGGTGAGGCGCGCCGCCGGGTGTTCGGGCCGGAAGGCCAGATAGATGGTGGTGACGGCGGTGAGCAGCCCCAGGGAACCGAGCGAGTAGGCCACGGTCCAGGAGGTGCTGCCCTGGTACTCGACCGGGCCCTCGAAGCCGAAGAGCCCGAACAGCACGTGCTGGAGGCGGTCGGCGATGCTGGGGCTGCCGACGACCCGGCCGGGGTGGACGCTGACGATGACCAGGCCGAGGCCCAGCGATCCCGCGCCGAGCAGCACGAAGTTGGCGAGCGCCTTCCACCGGCTGCGCGGGTCGGGCAGCGCCTCGAACTCGGTGCGGTGGCGTACGACCAGGGTCAGCAGCACCAGCGAGATCAGCACCCCGACGATCGAGTGCCGGTAGCCGAACTGCGCCACGGCGCCGATGGGAAGCAGGACGACGGCGGCCCGCCAGGCCCTGCGTTTACGGCGTTTGAGGCCATGGGCCAGGAGCAGCAGGAGCACCCCCACACAGAGCGCGAGAGCCGCGGTGAACGGTCCGAGCGCGCCTGGCAGCACCTCGGCGACCGTATGCATCCGGCTGTGCCGGAACCGGGGGAAGGCCCCGCCGGCGATGTCGAGCAGGCCGACGACGGTGCAGGCCGTCCCGACCAGGGAGGGGACGGACTCGGGGCGGGGGCCCCGGAAGATCCGCCGGACACTCTTCGGAACCATTACCGACTTTTCCCCATCTACCGGCACAGACATCGCTTCCCACGGCTCCACAAGAGGTTCTGTGTCCGCCGATCGCCGAAACCGGCGCAGCATCCGGACATTTTGTGTCCTCTAGGACGGCAATTACGGGGGGCGGGTTCATCCGTCACCCGGAAAATCTCTCCGCAGAAAGCTCGGCTTCCCATGGGTCTCACCAGTCACAAGGTTCTGGCGCTCGCCGCGCTGCTGGCCATCGTCCTGTTCGCCGCGACGATCTGGTGCTGGCCGCGGCTCGCACGGCGCAGTGGCCGTGCGGTGGCCGGCCGGATCGGCCTGTTCCTCGCGACCCAGGTGGCGGTCTTCGCCACGGTCGGGCTCATGGCCAACAACTCCTTCCTCTTCTACGGTTCGTGGGCCGACCTGTTCGGCCAGGAGCAGACGCCGGGTGTGGTCGTCGACCACGACGCGGGCAGCCGTGACGTCCGGGTCGTGGCGAGGAAGGGCCTGGACGTCCCCGGCGGCACCAAGCCGGAGGTCGCGGGACAGATCCAGAAGGTCGTGATCCAGGGCCCTTCGTCGAAGATAGCCAGCTCCGCGTACGTCTATCTGCCGCCGCAGTATTTCCAGCGGGCGTACATGAAGCGAACTTTCCCGGCGGCAGTGGTGCTCACCGGTTATCCGGGCACCGCGGAGAACCTGATTCACGGTCTGCACTACCCGAGGACGGAGCTCGACCAGCTGAAGGCCGGGAAGATGCGACCGATGGTGCTGGTGATGCTCCGGCCGACGGTGGCCCCGCCGCGGGACACCGAGTGCGTGGACATACAGGACGGACCCCAGAGCGAGACGTTCTTCGCGAAGGACCTGCCGGGGGCGGTCCGTACCGCGTACCGCGTCGGCCCGGGTCCCGGGAACTGGGGCTCCATAGGTGACTCGACGGGTGGCTACTGCGCGCTGAAACTGGCGGTCCATCACCCGGGCGTGTACGGGGCGGGGGCCGGGCTCTCCGCGTACTACCGCGCGGCCGAGGACCCGACGACGGGCGACCTCTTCCACGGCAACGGGCTGGAGCGGCGGCGCGCGGACCTGATGTGGAGCCTGGACCACCGGCCCGCCCCGGCCACCTCGCTCCTGGTCACCACCAGCAAGAAGGGCGAGGGGAACTACCGCAGCACGAAGCGGTTCATGGACAAGGTGAAGCCGCCCACCCGGCTGTCGTCGATCACGCTGACGAGCGGTGGGCACAACTTCAACACCTGGCGCCGCGAGATCCCCGCGGGCATGGTCTGGCTGAGCCAGCGGCTCACCGGCCGCTGACGGTCTCCAGCTCCACTTCGTCGCGCGGGATGTCCCGGGCGTCGGCAGCCGTGGAACGGCGCAGCGCCTCGTGCAGCCGGGCCGGGGTGAGTACGCCCAGGAAGCGGCCGGCGCTGTCCTCGTCGATCACCGCGATCCACCCCGCGTCGTGCTGGAGCATGGTGGCGAACGCCTGCTTGAGCGAGGCCCCGACGGGCAGCCAGGCCTCCATGCGGCGGGCGTGCTCGCGCACCGTCCCCTTGGCCAGGGCGGCGTGCTCGGCGGAGATCCAGCCGTGCAGATTCTCCTCCCGGTCCAGGACGACCGCCCAGCCCGGCAGCGTGGCGGGCAGCGGGTCGTCGAGGTGCACCACCGGGGGCTGCTCCAGGTCACCGGGCTCGATCGGGGTGACGGAGAGCCGCTTGAGGCCGCGGTCGGCGCCGACGAAGTCCGCCACATAGGGCGTTGCGGGGGCGCCGAGCACCGCGGCCGGGGCGTCGAACTGCTCGATCGTGCCCTGCCCGTAGACCGCGATGCGGTCGCCCAGCCGTACCGCCTCCTCGATGTCGTGGGTGACGAAGAGGACGGTCTTGCGGACGGACTTCTGGAGCGCGAGGAACTCGTTCTGCAGGCGTTCACGTACGACGGGGTCGACCGCGCCGAACGGTTCGTCCATCAGCAGTACGGGCGGGTCGGCCGCCAACGCCCGTGCCACGCCCACCCGCTGGCGCTGCCCGCCGGAGAGCTGCTCGGGGTAGCGGGCGCCGTGCACGGTCGGGTCGAGCCCCACCAGTTCGAGGAGTTCGGCGGCCCTGGCGCGGGCGATGGAGCGCTTGACGCCCAGCAGGTGCGGGACCGTCGCCGTGTTCTCCAGCACCGTCTTGTGCGGGAAGAGGCCGACCTGCTGGATCACATAGCCGATACGGCGCCGGAGCTCGACGGGGTTGGTGGCGGATATGTCGTCCCCGTCGACATATATCCGGCCGCCGGTCGGCTCGATGAGCCGGTTGACCATCTTCATCGTGGTGGTCTTGCCGCAGCCGGACGGGCCGACGAGCGTGACCAGTTCACCTTCGGCGACCTCGAAGGAGAGGTTGTCGACGGCGGTCGTGCCGTCGTCGTACCGCTTGGTGACGTTTTCGAATCGGATCATGATTCCCCATTGTGACGGGCCGGTTGTGAAGGCCATGTTGCTGCAGTGCGACGGATCCCGGCATTGTCAGTGGCCGGGGATAGGGTCGCCACTGAGTTGAGGAAACCGATGGGGACCGGGAAGACCAGAAGGACCGAAGGAACCAGAAGGACCGGAGAGACCGGAGCACGGCGGGGGCCGGGAGGCGGGGTGCGATGAGCGGGCAGAACTGCATGGCGAGGAACGACTGGCTCTGCTGGGACTACGTCACGTCCCGCAGCCAGGAGCTGACCGACGCGACCGTGCAGCACATCTGGATCACCGTGGTGTCGGTGGTGATCGGTCTTGTGGTGGCCTTCCCGCTGGCGCTGCTCGCCCGTCGGGGGCGGGTGTTCGCGGGCCCGGTGCTCGGGCTGACGACCGTGCTCTACACGGTGCCGTCGCTGGCCATGTTCTCGCTGCTGCTGCCGTGGTTCGGCCTGTCGGCCGCCCTGGTGGTCACCGGCCTGGTGCTCTACTCGCTGACCATCCTCGTACGGAACATCATGGCCGGTCTCGCTGCCGTCCCCGAGGACGCCCGGGAGGCGGCGCGGGGCATGGGGTACGGACCGGCCAGGCTGCTCTGGGAGGTCGAGCTGCCGCTCGCGCTGCCCGCGCTGTTCGCCGGGGTGCGGATCGCCACGGTCTCCACGGTCGCGCTGACGACGGTCGGTTCGATCGTCGGCAAGGGCGGGCTCGGCAATCTCATCTCGGACGCGCTGCCGACCCTCTTCAAGGCGCAGGTGCTGACCGCGTCCGTGCTCTGTGTGCTGCTGGCCGTCCTGGCCGATCTGATGCTGCTCGGCGTGCAGCGGCTGCTCACGCCCTGGACCCGGATACGGACGCCGCGAGCGGTCCGGACGGCTGAGGCGGGCTGACCATGGGCGAGTTGACCGATGCCTGGACCTGGCTGACGACGGGGTCCAACTGGTCGGGGGAGAGCGGTGCGGAGCACCGGCTCGCCGAGCATCTGACGGTCAGCGGGATCGCGTTCGCGCTGGCGTGCCTCATCGCGCTGCCGGTCGCGCTCCGGCTGGGCCACATCGGCCGTGGCGGCGCGCTGGCCGTGAACATCTCCAACGCCGGGCGCGCGATACCGACGTTCGCGGTGCTCGCGCTGCTGCTGCTGACCCCGCTGCGTTCGCACGGCGATCTGCCGACCGTGATCGCCCTGGTGCTGTTCGCCGTGCCGCCGCTGCTGACCAACGCGTACACGGGGATGCGCGAGGTCGACCGGTCGGTGGTGGAGGCGGCCCGGGGGATGGGGATGTCGGGGCGTCAGGTGTTCCTGCGGGTCGAGCTTCCGCTCGCCTATCCGCTGATCATGACCGGGCTCAGGTCGGCCGCGGTCCAGGTGATCGCTACGGCGACACTGGCCGCGATGACCGGCGGCGGGGGCCTCGGGCGGATCATCACCGCCGGGTTCAACACGTACGACACCGCGCAGGTGGTGGCGGGCGCGCTGCTCGTCGCCGCGCTGGCTCTCGTCGTGGAGGGCCTGCTGGTGGCGGCGGACCGGTTGCTCGACCCGCGGCGCAAGGCGGCCTGAGGGACGGCCGCGTCTGCCTCGTTCTCATCTCAATCACCTGTCACTTGGAGTGGACCTCATGATCAAAACCTCGCGAATAGCGGGCGCGGTGCTCGGCGTGGTGGCTCTGACGGGCTCCCTCGCGGCGTGCGGCGGCGACAGCCTGGAGAAGGGCAAGGACGGCGGCGGGTCGAGCGCCGCCGCCGGTTCGGGCAAGAAGGGCTCGCTCGTCATCGGCGCGGCCGGCTTCACCGAGTCGAAGGTGCTCGCCGCGCTGTACAGCCAGGTGCTGGCCAACGCCGGATACAAGACCTCGGTCACCTCGGTCAACAACCGCGAACTGTACGAACCCTCGCTGGAGAAGGGCCAGATCGACGTCGTACCGGAATACGCGGCCACCCTCGCCGAATTCCTCAACGCCAAGACGAACGGCGCCAAGGCGGCCGAGAAGAAGCCCGTCGCCTCCGGTGATGTCGGGGCGACCGTGGCGGCGCTGCGGAAGCTCGCCGGGCCGCGCGGGCTGAAGGTGCTTCCGGCGGGCCGGGCGGTCGACCAGAACGCCTTCGCCGTCACCAAGGAATTCGCCGCGAAGAACAAGCTCAAGACCCTTTCGGATCTGGGGAAGTCGAAGGCGAAGGTCAAGATCGCCGCGGGTGACGAATGCACGGTCCGGCCGTTCTGCGCACCGGGCCTGAAGTCGAAGTACGGCATTGACGTCACCGGCATCGACCCCAAGGGCGTCGGCACCCCGCAGGCCAAGCAGGCGGTCAAGGACGGCACCGACCAGCTGGTGCTGACCACCACGACCGACGCGACGCTGGACACCTACGGGCTGGTCCTGCTCCAGGACGACAAGAAGCTCCAGAACGCGGACAATCTGCTGCCGGTCGTGAATGCCAAGGATGCGGGCAGCCCCGAGATCGCGGCCGCTCTCGCCAAGCTCACGTCGGCGCTGACGACCGCCGATCTGGTCCAGCTGAACCGCAAGGTCGACTCCGAGCGCGCGAAGCCCGACGATGTCGCGAAGGACTATCTGAAGTCGAAGAGCTTGATCAACTAGCCGGTTCGCGGGGGAATGGCGGGAAGCGCCGGGGTATCCGACGGGTTACCGTTCGAGGTAACCGCTGGGGAACAAATCCCGGTGCGGTCATCCATTCGGCTCACGCGCACGGTAAATTTCGAGCCATGCCACGTGGACGCCACCGCCATTCCCCACCCCTGCACCGGCTTCTCCAGCCTTCGGCCGTAGCCGGTGCTTCGCTCCTTCTCGCCGCCGGCGCCTGGCTGTTCGCGGATCCCCTGGTGCTCCGCTGCCTGGTCGCGGCCGCGGCGGTCACCGCGGTGACCGGTGCGGTCCTGATGCGCAACTGGGACCGGGTGGCGGGCCGCAGGGTGGCCGAACTGACCCGGTCACGCGCCGCCGAGGAGTGGCGGGCCGAGGAGCGCACCGCCGAGCTGGAAGGCGATCTGGAGGAGTCGCGCGCCCTGCGCGTCAAGCTGGAGACGAAGCTGCGCGCCAAGCGGGCCGAGCTGGCCGGGCTGCGCGGGGAGCACGCCGCGTTGCTGCGCCGGTACGCGACCGCCGAGACCGAGCGGGCCGGCGCCCTGGAGGGCCGCAGGCTCCTGGCGATCGAGGCCGCGGCCCCGGCCGCGGCACGGGCCGCGCTGCCGGCCGCACGCTCCACCCCCACTCCGGCCGCGTACGCGAAGGCCGCCCAGGCGCTCGGTGCGCTGAGCCGTAACGCGGCGGCCCAGCGCGGCCGCCACGAACAGCGCGAGCACCGGGGGCCCCGGCAGCAGCGCGGACAGCGGGAGGCGGCGAAGCCGGAGGGGAAGCCGGAGGCGGCCGCCGCCGAGCACACGCGCCCGCCGTCGGCTCTCCCCGCTCCGCGTCGCGTTCCGGCGTCCGCCGTCGCCCCGTACACCCCGCAGCAGGGCCGCGCGCCCCGGCCTGTGGGCGGTTTCGACTTCTTCGGCATGCAGAGCGCGCAGCACACGCAGAGTGCGCGGCAGGGGAGCGCCGCATCGGCTCTTGAGCCCGCACAGCTGGCCTCGGTGCAGAACGAGGACCTGGCGGACGTGGTCGGTGCGGAGGCCATCGCGGCGCACCGCGCCGAGGCGGCGGTCTCCGCAGTCGGTACTGGACCTGAGGACGGCGTGGACGACAGCCTCGGGAGTGACGCCGAGCGCGGGGTCGGCCAGGTCATCGACCTGACCGAGCACGACGAGACGGAGCAGATCGACGTGGGCGTGCTGCGCACCGCGATCTCGTAGCGGCCGACCGCCCGACCGCTCGACTGCCTGCGGCCCGGACCCCGCCGGGGTCCGGGCCGCCGTGCGTATGGTGCCGTGCGTCCGGAGCCGTGCGACGCGTACCGGCCGGCTGCCGCGGGCTACTTGTCGATGTCGCCGACCACGAAGAAGAGCGAGCCCAGGATCGCCACCATGTCGGCGACCAGGGTGCCGGGCAGCAGCTCGGTCAGCGCCTGGATGTTGTTGAACGACGCCGAGCGGAGTTTCAGGCGGTACGGGGTCTTCTCGCCCTTCGACACCAGGTAGTAGCCGTTGATGCCGAGCGGGTTCTCGGTCCAGGCGTACGTCTCGCCCTCCGGGGCCTTCAGCACCTTGGGGAGCCGCTGGTTCACCGGCCCGGGAGCCAGCCCGGCCAGCCGGTCCAGACAGGCGTCCGCCAGGTCCAGCGCGTTGTGCGTCTGGCCGAGCAGCACCTCGAAGCGCGCCAGGCAGTCTCCCTCCTCGCGGGTGACGACCTTCAGGGTGTCCTGGAGATCGCCGTACGCGAGATACGGCTCGTCGCGGCGCAGATCGAAGTCGACGCCCGAGCCGCGCGCGATCGGGCCGCTCACCCCGTACGCGTGCACGGCGGCGGCGGAGAGGACCCCCACGCCCCGGGTGCGGCCCCGGAAGATCTCGTTGCCGAGTACGAGGTCGTCGTACACGTCCATGCGTGAGCGGACATCGGCCACGGCGTCCCGCGCCCGGCCGAGCCAGCCCGCCGGGAGGTCCTCCTTGAGGCCGCCGACCCGGTTGAACATGTAGTGCATCCGGCCGCCGGAGACCTCCTCCATGACCGCCTGGATCACCTCGCGCTCACGGAAGGCGTGGAACACCGGGGTGATACCGCCCAGTTCGAGCGGGTACGACCCGAGGAACATCAGGTGGTTGAGCACCCGGTTCAGCTCGGCGAGGAGCGTACGGGTCCAGACCGCGCGCTCGGGGACCTCCATGCCGAGCATCCGCTCGACGGCCATCACCACGCCCAGCTCGTTGGAGAAGGCGGAGAGCCAGTCGTGGCGGTTGGCGAGCATGATGATCTGGCGGTAGTCGCGGGCCTCGAAGAGTTTCTCGGCGCCCCGGTGCATATAGCCGATGACCGGCTCCGCCTGCTGGATGCGTTCGCCGTCCAGGACCAGACGGAGGCGGAGCACTCCGTGGGTGGAAGGGTGCTGGGGGCCGATGTTGAGCACCATGTCGGTGCTCTCCGCGGCGCCGCCGATGCCGACCGTCGTCTCCGTCATACGGGCCAGTATCCCCGCCGGTTGACGGTGGCCCCATCCGGGCTCGGCCCCCGGGGCCCGGTCACCTGCCCCGTACTCCATGCCCCGTACCCCATGACCCGTACCCCATGACCAGTCGCCCGGCCCCGTGGCGCAGCCCCCGGCACCCTGCCCCTCACCCCGCCGTGGCCCCCGGCCCCGTGCCCACCCGCTGCGTCAGCCACCCGAAGTCCCCCAGCCCGCCCCGTGCCACCAGCTCCGCCGCCTCGCCCGCCGCGGCCAGGCCCCTGACGTACGCCGCGGGGTCCGCCGAGGCCAGCGCCAGGGGCGGGCGTTCGCCACTGACGCCCAGGGCGCGCAGTGCCTCCCGCTGGGTCCGCAGCTCCGCCCCCGGCAGCGCGCACGCGTCCAGCGCCACATGGGAGGTGATGTCGCAGCTCCCGTCCGGTACCGGCCGCACCTCACGGCCCTCCCGGAAGCCGGTGAGTGTGCCGAAGGGCGGCCGGGCCGTGCGCGGGTGCGCGTAGTCGACGGCCACCGCGATGCCCGCCTCCAGTGTTCCGGCCGCCGCCGCCCACGCCTCGTCGCGCGGGCGGCCGATCTCGGCGCGGGTGCCCGGCCCGGCCGCCGGCCACCAGCGGTCCAGCCACTCCGCGTCCGCCCCGGCCACCGGCCCGCCCAGCCGCTCGGCGCCGTCCTCCGTCCTGACCTGCACATAGCGCCGCGTCCCGGCCGGGTCCGTCTCCGCGACGTCGACCGGAACGTTGTCCAGCCACTCGTTCGCGAAGAGCAGCCCGCGCACCCCGGCCGGCGGCTCGGCGCACCAGACGACGCGCTCGTCGAGCCCGGCCGGACGGGGCGCACGCTCGACGGCGTACGCCCGTACCGGGAAGTCCGCGGGCAGCGCGGCCAGGACACCCGTCACCAGCTCACCGCGGCCCGCCCCCATGTCGACCAGGGCCGGTTCCGCGATGTCCAGCTCCGTCAGCAGCCGGGCCACGGCCGACGCGAACAAGGGGGAGGCGTGCACCGAGGTGCGGAAGTGGCCCGACGGCCCCTCCGGCCGCAGATAGAAGCCGTCCGCCCCGTACAGAGCGGCCTCCGTCGCCTCACGCCACCCGCGCCACTCATCAGTCACGGCGTCAAGTCTCCACCTTGGGGAGTACGCCCGGGGCGACCGGATCGGTCCTTCGGCTGACCCTTACACCTGTTCGGCTTCCCTACGCTGGGTTACGTGCAGCGTCTCTACGCCTTCATCCGCAGACACCCGACTCTGGTCGACGTCTTCTGGGCCGTCATCCTCCTCGGGTTCTCCGCGGTGCAGTGGGAGTCGACCCGGATGGGACACGGGTACGACTACCAGGCCGTCCCGGTCTTCCTGGGCCTCTGCGCGGCCGTGGCCCTGCGCCGCCGGGCGCCCGAGAAGATGCTGCTGCTCGTGACGCTGCTGGGGGTGGCGCAGCTGGTCTTCGACATCAGCCCGGTGCCCGCGGACTTCGCCATGCTGGTGCTGATCTACACCGTCGCGGCCGACGGGGCGCGCTGGGCCTCCCGGTTCGGCCTGGTCGGCGGCCTGTGCGCGGGGGCGCTCGCGGAGCTGCGCTGGCACGAGGAGACGGCCACCAGCTGGGTGCAGGAGGCAGTGCTCACGATGGTGGCGACGGTGCCGTTCATCCTGGCCTGGGTGATGGGCGACTCGGTGCGGACCCGCCGGGCCTACTTCGCGCAGCTGGAGGAGCGGGCCGCCCGGCTGGAGCGGGAGCGCGAGGCGCAGTCGAAGGTGGCGGTCGCCGGGGAACGCGCCCGGATCGCCCGTGAGCTGCACGATGTCGTCGCGCACAACGTGTCGGTGATGGTGGTCCAGGCGGACGGCGCCGCCTATGTCCTGGACGCCTCGCCCGACCAGGCCAGGCAGGCGCTGGAGACGATCTCGTCCACCGGCCGTCAGGCGCTCGCCGAGATGCGCCGGCTGCTGGGGGTGCTGCGGACCGGTGACGCACCGGAGAGCGGTGAGTACGTCCCGCAGCCGGACGTGCAGCAGATCGAGGACCTGGTCGAGCAGGTCAGGGTCGCCGGCCTGACCGTGGACTTCCGTGTCGAGGGGACTCCGAGGCCGCTGCCCAGTGGCGTGGAGCTCACCGCGTACCGCATTGTGCAGGAAGCACTCACCAACACCCGCAAGCACGGCGGGCCGGACGTGGGCGCCAGTGTGCGTCTCGTCTACTTCGACGACGGACTCGGCCTGCTGGTCGAGGACGACGGCCGGGGCGCGGCGCACGAGCTGTACCAGGACGGCGGGGCGGACGGTCAGGGACACGGCCTGATCGGAATGCGGGAGCGCATCGGCATGGTCGGGGGCACGCTGGACGCGGGCCCGCGGCCGGGCGGCGGCTTCCGGATCAGCGCGCTGCTGCCGCTCAAGCCCGCCCACTAGCGCCTCGGGACCAGGTTCTTCCGGCCGGTCCCCGGCCCCATGAGAAGGGATTCTTACGAGATGGCGATCCGCGTGATGCTCGTCGACGACCAGGTGCTGCTGCGCACCGGCTTCCGGATGGTGCTCGCCGCCCAGCCGGACATGGAGGTCGTCGCGGAGGCGGGCGACGGCGCGGAGGCGATCAGTGTTCTCCGGTCGACGGCGGTCGACGTGGTGCTGATGGACGTCCGTATGCCGAAGATGGACGGTGTCGAGGCGACCGGGCAGATCTGTGCGCGGCCCGATGCGCCGAAGGTGCTGATCCTGACCACCTTCGACCTGGACGAGTACGCCTTCTCCGGGCTGAAGGCGGGCGCCAGCGGATTCATGCTCAAGGACGTGCCCCCGGCCGAGCTGCTCGGGGCGATCCGGTCCGTGCACAGCGGCGACGCGGTCGTCGCGCCGTCGACCACGCGGCGGCTGCTCGACCGCTTCTCACCGATGCTGCCCAGCACGGTCGCGGATCCGCAGCACAAGGAGATCGAGCGGCTCACGGACCGGGAGCGCGAGGTGATGCTGCTGGTCGCGCAGGGCCTGTCGAACGGCGAGATCGCGGCGCGGCTGGTGCTGTCGGAGGCCACGGTGAAGACGCATGTGGGCCGCATCCTCACCAAGCTGGGGCTGCGGGACCGGGTGCAGGTGGTCGTGATGGCGTACGAAACGGGTCTGGTACGGGCCGGGGGCTCCGGGGCGCGCTGAGGCCCGCCCCCTCGGCGCAGCACCCCCGTCAGCGCAGCACCCCCTCCAGGAAGTCGCTGCCGAGTCTGGCCACCACGGTCAGGTCCAGCTGGTGCAGGACGTACCGTCCGCGCCGCTTGGTGGTGATCAGGCCGGCCCGCTTCAGGACCGCCAGATGGCGGGAGGCCTCCGGCGCGGATATGCCGTGGGTGTCGGCCAGTTCGCCCGTGGTGTGCGGGGAGCGGGCCAGCCCCCGGCACATCCGCATCCGCATCGGGTGGGCCAGCGCCTCAAGACGCAGCTTCAGCAGATCGACCGAGGCGGGGGACGGCAGCTCGGGGGCGGCCACCGGGTACTGGATCGCCGGGCGCCAGTCCGGGCGGTGCAGCACCAGCAGATGGGGCCAGCCGAAGCTGGTCGGTACGAAGGTGAGCCCGTCCCCGGCGGGTGCGCCCACCGCGGCCGAACGCCCTTCCGCGAGCTTGTCGGCGCTGATCCTGGTGCCCGTACTGTCCAGCGACAGGGCGGCGGAGACCGCGGTCATCGCATCGGCGAGGCCCTTGTGTCGCAGGATCTCGGTCTTGTGCCGGGCGTCGGCGGCCAGCTGGATCCGTACGCGGCGCCAGGTGTCGCCGAAGAACGCCTGCTCGCAGTCCTCGAAGAGCCGCCGGATCCAGGCCCGCACGGTGACCGGGTCGTTCAGCAGATGTCCGGCGAAGTCGAGCTGCCGGGGCCCGCGCGCCGCCGCGAGATCCAGTGCGCGGCTGCGGACCCCCGCGTCGGTGAGCGGTGACGGGCCGCCCAGGTCGTAGGTGACGGAGCAGGTGAACTCCAGGGCGACCGTCACGAACTCGTCGTCGGACAGCAGGTCGAGCAGATCCAGGTCCTCGGCGAGGGTCGCCCCGGGCCTGCCGCCGCCGTGCCGGGCCCCCGCGAACGGCATGAAGATGTCCGAGAACGTGGTGCGCCACAGGAAGTCCGCCTCGTGCAGCCGGTCGGCGAGGTCCGGCTCCAGCGCGGCGGCCGTCGCCGTGGCCCAGCCGTGCAGCCCAGGATGGTGGCCCGGTTCGGACAGCACATGCAGCGCATTGCCGAGCTCCGCCAGGGGTGACGGCTCGAAAGTGATCGCCCCGGGCGGCAGTCCCGTGATGTCGATGTCCACGCTCATGGACCCATCGTGCCTCCCCCCACCGACAGTCCTGCCGTCGATTGACCGCGCTCGTCAAATGGCGGGCCCGGGGCCCCGGCGGGTGCCCAGGCTGGGGCCATGAACACGAACCAGCAGCACCTGTTCGACGCCTACCGTGCGGCCCAGCGGGGCGAGTTGGCGCCGCCCCAGCCGGGCCGGCACGACTGGGAGGCACTCGGCGAGATACGCGACCACCTGCGCACGGGACGGCCGGACGCGAGACGGAGGCGGAAGGGGTGGCTGCGCAGGCTGCTCAGCGCGTCGTGGCCGACGCCTTGACCCCATCCGCCCTCACCCCGTCCGCCGTCACCCCACCCGGCGTTCGAAGGCCCCCGTCCGCCGTCACCCCACCCGGCGTACGAAGTCCTCCACCGCGGCCACCACATCCGCCGCACTCCACGACAGCCCCGGCGCCGCCACCGTCACCTCGGTCAGCGACACCCCCGGTACGGCGCCCGGCGCGGGGTAGAACTGGTGGAACAGCGCCACCCCGGTCTCCTCCGCCTGTCCGACCGCCGCCTCCGACAGCACCTCCGCCCCGTACGGCAGCCACACCTGGAACTGGTGGGTGTGCGGCACCTCGGGGCTGACCCGGAACCAGGGCACACCCGCCGCCCGGAACCCGTCCGCCAGCCCGGCGGCGACCACCTTCGCGTGCTCGACGTACGAGGCCAGCCGGGGAAGCTCCCGCTCCAGGCCCAGCAGGGCCGACAGCGCGGCCGGGTACTGCTGGAAGAGCTGGCCCCCGTACCGGTGGCGCCAGGTCCTGGCCTCCTCGATCAGGGACACCGGCCCCGCGAGCACGGCGCCCGACAGGCCGTCGAGGGACTTGTAGAAGGAGACGTACACACTGTCCGCGAGCCCCGCGATCTCCTCCAGGCCGCGGCCGAAGTGGGGGGCGCACTCCCAGAGCCGCGCGCCGTCGAGGTGCACCACCGCATCCCGTTCCCTGGCGGCCGCGACGACCGCGACCAGCTCGTCCCACGTCGGGAGGACGAAACCGGCATCGCGCAGCGGCAGTTCCAGCATCAGCGTGCCGAAGGGCTCCTCGAAGTCGCGTACCTCCGCGGCGGTGGGGAGCCGGGGCGCCGACGTCGGATGGACGGTACGCAGTCCGCTCACCGCCCCGAAGGCGCCCCGCTCGTGCAGCTCGGGGTGGGCCATGGGGTGCAGCGCGACCACCGGATCGCCGGTACGGCCCGCCCAGCACCGCAGCGCGACCTGCTGCGCCATCGTGCCGGTGGGGAAGAAGGCGGCAGCCGGGAGCCCGAGCAGCCCGGCCACCCGCTGCTCCAGCTCGGCGACTACTCCGCCGCCGTAGATGTCCACCTGCTCGTCCAGGTCGTACACCGCGCCCGCGTCCGCCGCCAGCGCGGTCAGCCGCTCGCCCAGCGTGGCGAGGGCGGACGGGCGCGACAGCACCCGCTTCGCACCGCGCATCGCCGCGGTCCTGCGGCGCGCTCGGTCCTGTCCGGAGGGCTCGGACTGTTCGGGCTGCTTGGCCTGCTCGCGGTGCCCGCCCCCGTCGGCCTGCTCTTTTCCGCTGTCGTGCCCGGTCCCGCTGTCCTGTCCGTCGCCATCGGCCCCGGTCGTGTCTGCCTCGTTCGTCATGCGCCGATCCTCGCCCGCGGCCTGTGGACAGTCCAACGAGTTCCCCCGAATCCTGGGCGTAGCATGACGGGGAAATCGTCCGGTACCCCTCGCGGACTGGAACGGAAGGCCGTCCCACGTGAACGCATCAGCAGAATCCCGCCCCGCGCGGCTCACCGTCGGCGTGGTCGGAGCGGGCCGGGTGGGCCCCGCCCTCGCCGCCGCGCTCCAGCTCGCCGGGCACCGCCCGGTCGCCGCGTCCGGCGTCTCCGACGCATCCGTCCGCAGGGCCGCCGTCCTGCTCCCCGACGTCCCCCTGGTCACCCCGGCCGAGGTGCTGGCCCGCGCCGAGCTGGTCCTGCTGACCGTGCCCGACGACGCGCTGCCCGCGCTGGTGGAGGGCCTGGCCGAGACCGGTGCGGTCCGGCCGGGCCAGCTCCTGGTCCATACGTCGGGCCGGTTCGGCACCGGGGTGCTCGACCCCGCGCTGCGCGCCGGAGCCCTGCCGCTCGCACTGCACCCGGCGATGACCTTCACCGGCACCTCCGTGGACGTCCAGCGGCTGGCCGGCTGCTCCTTCGGCGTGACCGCCCCCGACGAGCTGCGGCTCGCCGCGGAGGCGCTGGTCATCGAGATGGGCGGCGAGCCGGAGTGGATCGCGGAGGAGTCCCGTCCGCTCTACCACGCGGCACTCGCCCTCGGTGCGAACCACCTGGTCACCCTGGTCGCCCAGTCGATGGAGCTGCTGAGCACGGCGGGGGTGGCCGCCCCCGACCGGATGCTGGGACCGCTCCTCGGCGCCGCCCTCGACAACGCCCTCAGGTCCGGCGACGCCGCGCTGACCGGGCCGGTCGCCCGCGGTGACGCGGGCACGGTCGCGGCGCACGTCGAGGAGTTGCGCAAGCACGCACCGCAGGCCGTCGCCGGTTATCTGGCGATGGCCCGTACGACGGCGGACCGCGCCCTCGCCCACGGACTGCTCAAGCCGGAACTGGCCGAGGACCTGCTCGGAGTCCTCGCGGACGGAGAGTCGCGATGACCACCACCGCGCTGCTGCACACGGCCGCCGAACTGCACGCCCTGCCGCCCGCGGGCGGACGGACCGGGACCCGCGCCGTCGTCATGACCATGGGCGCCCTGCACGACGGCCACGCCACCCTCGTACGGGCCGCCAGGGAGCAGGCGGGCGAGGCAGGACAGGTCGTCGTGACCGTCTTCGTCAACCCGTTGCAGTTCGGGGCGGGTGAAGACCTCGACCGCTACCCGCGCACCCTCGAAGCGGACCTCGCCGTCGCCGAACTGGCCGGCGCCGACGCCGTCTTCGCCCCCTCGGCCGACGAGGTCTACCCGGGCGGCGAGCCCCAGGTCCGGATCGCCGGGGGCCCGATGGGGGAGCGTTTCGAGGGCGCGGCGCGGCCCGGCCACTTCGACGGCATGCTCACCGTCGTCGCCAAACTCCTGCACCTCACCCGCCCCGACGTCGCGCTGTTCGGGCAGAAGGACGCCCAACAGCTCGCCCTGGTACGGCGGATGGCGCGCGACCTCAACTTCCCGGTCGGGATCGTCGGCGTACCGACCGTCCGGGAACCGGACGGGCTGGCGATGTCCAGCCGCAACCGCTTCCTCTCCACCGGTGACCGCACCACCGCACTGGCCCTGTCCCGTGCCCTGTTCGCGGGCCGGGACACCCTCGCGGCCGCCACGCCGACCGCCCCCGCCACCCCCGCGGCCGTGCGCGCCGCCGCGCGGGCCGTTCTCGACGGGGCGGCGCTCTCCCTGGACTACCTGTCCCTGATCGACCCGTCCGACTTCACCGAGGCCACCGACGACCACCGGGGCGAAGCCGTCCTCGCGGTCGCCGCCCGGGTCGGTACGACGCGTCTGATCGACAACATCCCGCTGACCTTCGGGGAACCACAGTGACCGGAACCGGAATACGCCTGCACGCCCCCGCCCCCGGCTGGGAGATCGACGCCGACGTCGTGATCGTCGGATCCGGAGTGGCCGGCCTGACCGCCGCGCTGCGCTGCACCTCGGCGGGGCTGCGCACCGTCGTCGTGACCAAGGCCCGCCTCGACGACGGCTCGACCCGCTGGGCCCAGGGCGGCATCGCGGCGGCGCTCGGCGAGGGCGACACCCCCGGGCAGCACCTCGACGACACGCTGGTCGCGGGGGCCGGGCTCTGCGACGAGGAGGCGGTCCGCACCCTGGTCACCGAGGGGCCCGACGCCGTACGCAGGCTCATCGCGACGGGCGCGCGGTTCGACACCGACGAGACCGGCGGCATCGCCCTCACCCGGGAGGGCGGCCACCACCGCCGCCGTATCGCGCACGCGGGCGGCGACGCCACCGGAGCCGAGATCTCCCGCGCCCTGGTCGACGCGGTCCGCGGGGCCGCGCTGCGCACCGTGGAGAACGCCCTGGTCCTCGACCTCCTCACCGACGCCGAAGGCCGTACGGCGGGCGTCACCCTGCACGTCATGGGGGAGGGCCAGCACGACGGCGTCGGCGCGGTCCGCGCGCCGGCGGTCGTGCTCGCCACCGGCGGCATGGGCCAGATCTTCTCGGCGACCACCAACCCCGCCGTCTCCACGGGCGACGGCGTGGCCCTGGCGCTCCGGGCCGGCGCCGAGATCTCCGACCTGGAATTCGTCCAGTTCCATCCCACGGTGCTCTTCCTCGGCGCGGGCGCCGAGGGCCAGCAGCCGCTGGTCTCCGAAGCGGTACGGGGCGAGGGCGCCCACCTCGTCGACGCCGACGGGGTCCGCTTCATGACCGGGCAGCACGAGCTGGCCGAGCTGGCACCCCGCGACATCGTGGCCAAGGCCATCACCCGCCGGATGCAGGAGCACGGCACCGAGCACATGTATCTCGACGCCCGCCACTTCGGCGCCGAGATGTGGGAGCAGCGCTTCCCGACGATCCTCGCCGCCTGTCGCAGCCACGGCATCGACCCGGTGACCGAGCCGGTCCCGGTCGCCCCGGCCGCGCACTACGCGTCGGGCGGTGTCCGCACCGACCTGCACGGCCGCACCACCGTCCCCGGTCTGTACGCCTGCGGTGAGGTCGCCTGCACCGGTGTGCACGGCGCGAACCGGCTCGCGTCCAACTCCCTCCTGGAAGGCCTGGTCTTCGCCGAGCGCATCGCCGACGACATCGTCGCGGCGGGCACCGGCGGGCGCACCGCGGCGGCCGTTCCCCCGGCCGAGCCCGGCACGCTCCCGCTCCTCGCGCCCGAGGCCCGGCTCCGTATCCAGCGCATCATGACGGCGGGCGCCGGAGTGCTCCGCTCCGCGGAGAGCCTCGCCGGGGCGGCGGACGGGCTGGAGGCGATCCGTGCCGAGGCGGAGGCGCAGGCCGCAGCCGAGGCCGTGGCGGAAGCGGCGGCCGGGGCCGCCATGGACGCGGCGGCGGCCGGAGCCCCGGAAGCGCTGCCCGCCGTCGCCCTGAAGCCCGCCGAACCGGGCGTCGAGGCCTGGGAGGCGACCAACCTCCTCTGCGTCGCCCGCGTCCTCACCGCCGCCGCGCAGCGCCGCGAGGAGACCCGCGGCTGCCACTGGCGCGAGGACCGTGCGGACCGCGACGACACCGGCTGGCGCCGCCACCTCGTCGTACGGCTGCGCCCCGACCGTTCGCTCGCCGTGCACACCACGGACAGTGCCGACTTCCCCCCGACCCTCCCTCAGCGCCCTCAGGAGCAGTGACCGTGACCGACCTCCCCCTCCACCAGATCGGCGACGACGCCGTGAGCGCCGAGTCAGCGGGTGGCTGCGGCGACGCGTGCGCCTGCGGCGGCGACGCCTACGACGCCGACCCCATGGAGTGCGGTCTCGACCCCGCTCTCGCCGAGCTCCTGGCCGCGTCGGGGCTCGACCCGGTGCTGGTCGAGGACATCGCGCACCTCGCCATCGACGAGGACCTCGACGGGGGCGTGGACGTGACGAGTGTCGCGACCGTCCCCGCCGACGCCGTCGCCACCGGCGACTTCACCGCGCGCGAGGCCGGTACGGTCGCGGGCCTGCGCGTCGCCGAAGCGGTGCTCTCCCTCGTCTGTACCGAGGCCTTCGAGGTCGAGCGGCACGTCGAGGACGGCGAGCGCGTCGCCGCCGGGCAGAAGCTGCTCTCGGTCACCACCCGCACCCGCGACCTGCTGACCGCCGAGCGCAGCGCGCTCAACCTGCTGTGCCGCCTCTCCGGCATCGCGACCGCCACCCGCGCCTGGGCCGACGTACTCGAAGGCACCGGCGCCAAGGTCCGCGACACCCGCAAGACCACGCCGGGGCTGCGCGCCCTGGAGAAGTACGCGGTGCGCTGCGGGGGCGGCGTCAACCACCGGATGTCGCTCTCCGACGCGGCTCTGGTCAAGGACAACCACGTGGTCGCGGCCGGCGGGGTCGCCGAGGCGTTCAAGCTCGTCCGCGCCGAGTTCCCCGACCTCGCCATCGAGGTCGAGGTGGACACCCTCGCCCAGGTCACCGAGGTCCTGGACGCGGGCGCCGACCTGATCCTGCTGGACAACTTCACCCCGGCGCAGACCGCCGAGGCCGTCGCGCTCGTCGGCGGCCGCGCCCTCCTGGAGTCCTCGGGCCGGCTCACCCTGGACACGGCCCGGGCCTACGCCGAGACGGGCGTCGACCACCTGGCGGTCGGCGGGCTCACGCACTCGTCGCCGATCCTCGACATCGGCCTCGACCTGCGCGAGGCGGAGTAATCCATGCTGCTCACCATCGACGTCGGCAACACCCACACCGTCCTCGGCCTGTTCGACGGCGACGAGATCGTGGAGCACTGGCGCATCTCCACCGACGCCCGCCGCACGGCCGACGAACTCGCCGTACTGCTCCAGGGCCTGATGGGCATGCACCCGCTGCTCGGCCGCGGACTCGGCGACGGCATCGAGGGGATCGCGGTCTGCTCGACCGTCCCCTCCGTCCTGCACGAACTGCGCGAGGTGACCCGCCGCTACTACGGCGACGTCCCCGCCGTCCTGGTCGAGCCCGGCATCAGGACGGGCGTCCCGATCCTGGTGGACAACCCGAAGGAGGTCGGCGCCGACCGCATCATCAACGCGGTCGCCGCGGTCGAGCTGTACGGCGGCCCCGCCGTCGTCGTCGACTTCGGTACGGCGACGACCTTCGACGCGGTGTCGGCGCGCGGCGAGTACACCGGTGGTGTCATCGCCCCCGGCATCGAGATCTCGGTCGAGGCGCTCGGTGTGAAGGGTGCCCAGCTCCGCAAGATCGAACTGGCCCGCCCGCGCAGCGTGATCGGCAAGAACACCGTCGAGGCCATGCAGTCCGGCATCATCTACGGCTTCGCGGGACAGGTCGACGGGGTGGTGAACCGGATGGCCCGCGAGCTCGCCGACGACCCGGCGGACGTCACGGTCATCGCCACCGGCGGTCTCGCCCCGATGGTGCTCAGCGAGGCCACGGTCATCGACGAGCACGAGCCGTGGCTGACGCTGATCGGGCTGCGCCTGGTGTACGAGCGGAACGTGGCCCGGCTGTGAACCGGCCGGGCAGGGCTCAGGCGTATTGACCCGCTGTGCTGTTCACGCGTCTGACGGGCGGGTGCGGCCCGGCGGGGTGGACTCCGTACCCCGCCGCGCCACACCAGTCCATTAAGCGGATATTGTCCCTTTAGTACGTATCGTCGTTCCATGCCCACGCCCTACGGATCCCGAGGCGGCATGGCCTTCAGCGCGGATGAGCTGCGTGTGCTCCGACGCGCCCTTGCCATCGCCCTCAACCCGACCCCCGTCGCAGAAGAGGACGTCCAGGACTGTCTGCGTCTCGCCGAGTCCGTGGACGAGACCATCGCGGAGGCGGGCAGACTGCGTGCCTTCCTCCTCGCCGACCTCGCCCGCTACCGCGACGCCCTCCCCGGCACGTCCGGCAGCTACACGGAACTGCTCCAGGACGCTCTGGCCGCCGGTTACGACCCCCGCCCCGAGGACCTCGCCGCTCTGCGCACCCTCCGCGGCGCGCCGTCCGGCGACGCCCTGCTGAGGCGCTGCCGGGCCCTGGCCGAGCAGTCGGTACGCGCCCGGCTCGCGGGCCGCGCCGTGACCCCGGGCCCGCGCACCCGGCTGCTCGCGCTGCCCGGCGGCCGCACGTCCGGCGACCCGGACCGGCCGAAGCGTCCGGCCCCGGTCAAGGAGCCGGTCCGACCCCGCCCGGCCCCCAAGCCGTCCGAGGTCTTCCCGCCACGCCGAAAGCCTGCGGCGCCCCCCGCTCAGCACTCGCTGACAGGCTAGCTACTCTGTCCGTATGGACTACGTTTCCGCGCTTGTGCCCCCCGTGGTAATGGCCGTGTTCTTCACGATCGTCGTCAGGACGATCGTGAAGACCCAGGGCGGCCCGAACAAGGCCAAGGAAGATGCGGCCGTGGACGCGGCGCTCGCCCGCGCCGAGGCCGCCGTTCAGCCGACGGGTGGCAGCGCGAGCTGACCGCGGCTGTGCCCGGAGGGCGTACGGCATTTCACGCTGTACGCCCTCTTCTGTGTTTTCTGCGCTAATAACCAGCTATTCGTGACATCTCGCACTATGGTTCAGATGTGCCCCGTCAATTGGGAGAGCTGGAAGACGCCGTCATGTCACGCGTCTGGGAGTGGAACCGTCCGGTCACTGTCAGAGAAGTACTGGAAGACCTCGAACGCGACCGGACCATCGCCTACACCACCGTGATGACCGTATTGGACAATCTCCATCAGAAGGGCTGGGTGCGGCGGGAAGTCGACGGCCGCGCCTATCGATATACGGCGGTCTCCACCCGCGCCGCCTACTCGGCCGCACTGATGAACGAAGCCTGGTCCACGAGTGACAACTCCGCGGCCGCCCTTGTCGCCTTCTTCGGCATGATGTCCTCCGAGCAACGCGATGCACTCCGTGATGCTTTGCGCATCGTTCAGGGGGACGCGGACCGCGATGACCGGGACGGGGACGCAGGGCGATAACGTCTTGCGCATGCCAGGTACGCGAGCAAAAGCCCTCACCGTCCGCAGAGCCAGGACCAGCGATGTGCCGGCGGTGCGCGGACTCCTGGACGCGTACGTGCGTGAGCGGATCCTGCTCGACAAAGCGACGGTGACGCTTTACGAGTCCATCCAGGAGTTCTGGGTCGCGGAACGCGACGACGACGCGAAGGTCGTCGGCTGCGGGGCCCTCCATGTGATGTGGGAAGACCTCGCAGAAGTACGCACTCTCGCGGTGGACCGTGAGTTCAAGGGCGCCGGAGTGGGCCACCAGGTCCTCGACAAGCTGTTGCAGACGGCGCGGTGGATCGGGGTGCGCCGGGTATTCTGCCTGACCTTCGAAGTCGACTTCTTCGCGAAGCACGGCTTCACCGAGATCGGTGAGACTCCTGTCGACGGAGATGTCTACAGCGAGCTGCTGCGTTCCTATGACGAGGGAGTCGCCGAGTTCCTCGGTCTCGAACGGGTGAAGCCGAACACCTTGGGCAACAGTCGGATGCTTCTGCACCTGTGACGGCCACTTCGCCCCGGAACCCTATGTCCGAATCGCGCATGTTTCCCGTGTTCTTGCACTCCTGAACCTCTGCCGGGGGTTTGTGTTTTCCAGAGAAAAGCGGTTTCCTTTCCGCGTACTGAATTTTTCGATGAAAGGAAATCCAGTGGCACAGAAGGTTCAGGTCCTTCTTGTCGATGACCTCGACGGCGGCGAGGCGGACGAGACCGTGACGTTCGCTCTGGATGGCAAGACGTACGAGATCGACCTCACCACCGCGAACGCGGACAAGCTCCGCACGCTGCTGGAGCCGTACGCCAAGGGCGGTCGTCGCACCGGTGGCCGTGGCACCAGTGGCCGCGGCAAGGCCCGTATCGCCGTCGGCGGCAACAAGGACACCGCCGAGATTCGCAAGTGGGCCAAGGAGAACGGTTACAACGTGAATGACCGCGGCCGTGTGCCCGCGGACATCCGTGAGGCCTACGAGAAGGCCAACGGCTGATTCCCGGGAGGTCCGGGGTTCGCACCCCGGACAGTCGCAGTCCGGGCTCCGGGGGGCGCCCCCCGGAAAGCCGCAGCGATACGCACCATCCGGGCCCGGTGGCATTCCGTCGCCGCCGCGTCCACGAGCCGCACCAGGTCGGGAGCGCTGCCCCGCTCCCCGAACCGGCTGAACACGGGCAGGGCCGGCTCCACATCGCGCCCCGGCTCGGGGGGTCGCAACCAGCGGGCGGCCCCCTGTGCGCCGCGCGGCCCGGGAGGCTCGGGAGCCCTGATCAGGCCGCCCGTACCGATGGCGGTCAGATCCAGTGCGATCCCGCCCCACTCCAGCCAGTCGAGCAGCCCCGGCACCTCATCGGCGCTGCCCGCCGCCACCAGCAGCCGCATCCGGGAGCCGTCCAGTGCCGCCGGCCCCGTGACGGGCATCCTGCGCAGCAGTGCGAACCCGGCATCGGACGGCAGGTCGAGTACGTCGAAACGCAGCCCGGTCAACAGCCGGACCGGGGGGCCCGCCAGCGCGGCCCAGCCCAGCCGGGACTCGTACCAGCGGAGCGTGCTGTCGGTGCTGCCGCTTCCGGTGCTGCTGCGCGTGCTGTCGGCCGGTTCGCGGGGGGACGGAACGGTGAAGGCCATGACTGAGCAACTCCCGGAATGTGCCGGAGTTACGCAGAGCTTCCGCTTGATTGCTTTCTGTTGATGAACAAGAGGCGTGCGGACGTGTTCGGGGGCGCCAGGATGTTCGCCCGTAGCTGAGGGGAACCGTCGCACGCCGCATGGACTGTCAGTCTCTGCGGGTAAGACATACCTAGTGGGGAGGGGCGACACGCGGTTCAGGCGGTCTCACGTTCGCCATCGGCGTACTGGAGACAGGGGTATCTGCCTGGCCTGCGGGAACATCGTCTCGCACCATCGGGTTGGAGCAGTTGTCGGCTGTTCGGGCCGGAGGCCATGGACGGGTGTCGGCAGTTGGAATGAGCTGTCCCGCCCCGCGGGACTAGCATGCGGAAGGACTGGGAGGGGACCGACCCCTCGCTGCCCGACCGCTCTGAGGAGCGATTAACGATGTTCGAGAGGTTCACCGACCGCGCGCGGCGGGTTGTCGTCCTGGCTCAGGAAGAAGCCCGGATGCTCAACCACAACTACATCGGCACCGAGCACATTCTCCTGGGCCTTATCCATGAGGGTGAGGGTGTCGCCGCTAAGGCCCTGGAGAGCCTCGGGATTTCGCTCGAGGCGGTCCGCCAGCAGGTGGAGGAGATCATCGGTCAGGGGCAGCAGGCCCCGTCCGGCCACATCCCCTTCACCCCTCGTGCCAAGAAGGTCCTGGAGCTGTCGCTCCGGGAGGCTCTTCAGCTCGGCCACAACTACATCGGTACGGAGCACATCCTGCTCGGCCTGATCCGCGAGGGCGAGGGCGTCGCAGCCCAGGTCCTCGTGAAGCTGGGCGCCGATCTGAACCGGGTCCGGCAGCAGGTCATCCAGCTGCTCTCCGGTTACCAGGGCAAGGAGACGGCCGCCGCGGGCGGTCCCGCCGAGGGCACGCCCTCGACCTCGCTCGTCCTGGACCAGTTCGGCCGCAACCTCACCCAGGCGGCCCGCGAATCCAAGCTCGACCCGGTCATCGGGCGCGAGAAGGAGATCGAGCGGGTCATGCAGGTGCTGTCGCGCCGTACCAAGAACAACCCGGTCCTCATCGGCGAGCCCGGCGTCGGAAAGACGGCGGTCGTCGAAGGACTGGCGCAGGCCATCGTCAAGGGCGAGGTGCCCGAGACCCTCAAGGACAAGCACCTCTACACCCTCGACCTCGGCGCGCTCGTCGCCGGATCCCGCTACCGCGGTGACTTCGAGGAGCGCCTGAAGAAGGTCCTCAAGGAGATCCGCACCCGCGGCGACATCATCCTGTTCATCGACGAGCTCCACACCCTGGTGGGTGCGGGCGCCGCCGAGGGCGCGATCGACGCGGCTTCGATCCTGAAGCCGATGCTCGCCCGTGGAGAGCTCCAGACCATCGGTGCCACCACGCTCGACGAGTACCGCAAGCACCTTGAGAAGGACGCGGCCCTCGAGCGCCGCTTCCAGCCGATCCAGGTGGCGGAGCCTTCCCTTCCGCACACCATCGAGATCCTCAAGGGCCTGCGCGACCGGTACGAGGCCCACCACCGTGTCTCCATCACGGACGAGGCCCTGGTGCAGGCCGCCACCCTGGCGGACCGGTACATCTCGGACCGCTTCCTGCCGGACAAGGCGATCGACCTGATCGACGAGGCCGGCTCACGGATGCGCATCCGCCGGATGACCGCGCCGCCGGACCTCCGCGAGTTCGACGAGAAGATCGCGAACGTCCGCCGCGACAAGGAGTCGGCCATCGACTCCCAGGACTTCGAGAAGGCAGCTTCGCTCCGCGACAAGGAGAAGCAGCTGCTGGCCGCGAAGACCAAGCGGGAGAAGGAGTGGAAGGCCGGCGACATGGACGTCGTCGCCGAGGTCGACGGCGAGCTGATCGCCGAGGTGCTGGCCACGGCCACGGGCATCCCGGTCTTCAAGCTCACCGAGGAGGAGTCCTCGCGGCTGCTCCGCATGGAGGACGAGCTGCACAAGCGCGTCATCGGGCAGAAGGACGCCATCAAGGCCCTGTCGCAGGCGATCCGCCGTACGCGAGCGGGCCTGAAGGACCCGAAGCGCCCCGGTGGCTCGTTCATCTTCGCCGGCCCGTCCGGTGTCGGTAAGACCGAGCTCTCCAAGACGCTCGCCGAATTCCTCTTCGGCGACGAGGACGCACTGATCTCCCTCGACATGTCGGAGTTCAGCGAGAAGCACACGGTTTCCCGTCTCTTCGGTTCTCCCCCCGGATACGTGGGTTACGAAGAGGGCGGCCAGCTCACCGAGAAGGTGCGCAGGAAGCCGTTCTCGGTCGTTCTCTTCGACGAGGTCGAGAAGGCCCACCCCGATATCTTCAATTCCCTGCTCCAGATTCTGGAAGACGGTCGTCTGACCGACTCCCAGGGCCGGGTGGTGGACTTCAAGAACACGGTCATCATCATGACGACCAACCTCGGGACCCGGGACATCTCCAAGGGCTTCAACCTGGGCTTCGCCGCCCAGGGCGACGTCAAGACCGGATACGACCGGATGAAGGCCAAGGTCAACGAGGAGCTGAAGCAGCACTTCCGCCCCGAGTTCCTCAACCGTGTCGATGACACGGTGGTCTTCCACCAGCTGACCGAGGAAGACATCATCCAGATCGTCGACCTCATGGTCGAGAAGGTCGACGAGCGGCTGCGCGACCGGGACATGGGCCTTGAGCTCAGCCCGGACGCCAAGTCCCTGCTCGCCAAGCACGGCTACGACCCGGTGATGGGCGCGCGTCCGCTGCGGCGCACGATCCAGCGCGAGATCGAGGACATCCTCTCCGAGAAGATCCTCTTCGGTGAGCTGCGCCCCGGTCACATCGTGGTCGTCGGCGTCGAGGGCGAGGGTGACGACAAGAAGTTCACCTTCCGCGGCGAGGAGAAGTCGGCTCTGCCGGACGCCCCGCCGATCGAGCAGGCGGCCGGTGGCTCCGGCCCGAACATGACGAAGGACGTCTGACGCTGACGCGTCGAGCGGCCTGAGCGACAAGAGGGCGGCCCCGGAACCGGTCATCGGTTCCGGGGCCGCCCTTTGCTGTGCCCCCGCTGCCTGATGCGCGCTCGCCCACCCCTCTCCCCGGCCCCTCCCACCCCTTGCCTGCCCCCTCCCGGCCCTCTTTCCGGTCCCTCTTCGGGGGGCGTCCTGCTGGGAACGGCCGTCCGGGCCGGCCGCCGAAGGTCCCGGAACGGGCAGGCGTTGGTCCCTCGCGGGTGACAAGCGCCACAGGGGGGTTTTGGCCTACTACCCGGAATAGGGGAGGCGGCGCCGGCGGCCGCCGGGCCTTCCGGACCGGGAGGCCCGGGACTTTCGGCCCCCGGGGGGCGCCGCCCGCGCGATGCCGATCCCTGCCCGGGTGGACTGGGCTCAAACGCACCGATTCGGGGCGATCCGGTGGCGCCGGGCGCGCTGTGACCCCGCGATCCGGGGGGACTTTTCCTGCGGTTTCCCTACGACGCAATGTCGTAGATGGGCGTTTTGGGCGCTTCGCGTCATGGGTTACCAATGAGTGGTCCGCCCGACCTGAATGGTTGGGTCCACCGATGTACGGAGTCCCACGTATGCAGAAGCACACCACGTCCCCCGTGTCCCGCCGGTCCCCGCTTCGCACCCGCGCTGCGGTCGTAGCCGCCGGGCTCGGAGTGTCGGTCGCGCTGGGAGCCGGGGTCGCGGTCGCTGCCGACGCACACCCGGCCACCGCACCCGCAGGCACCTCGAACGCCGCGACCGCGCTCGCCCACCAGGCCAGCGCCCAGTCCAAGGCCGCGGAGCACACCGCCAAGACGGCCAAGGCCACGAAGGCCGCCAAGGCCGCCAAGGCGAAGAAGACCGCCGACGCGTGGGTCTCGCCCGTCACGCACCCCGTGATCGGTGAGCCCTTCGGCGAGGCCGGCCACATGTGGTCCCACAAGCACTCGGGCCAGGACTTCGTCGTCCCGACCGGCACGTCGGTCATGGCCGTGCACGGCGGCACCGTCGTGAAGGCCGGCCCCAACGGCGGCGGCGACGGTCCGGCGTACGGCAACGCGATCGAGATCAAGCACAGCGACAACACGTACTCGCAGTACGCGCACCTGTCGCAGATCGACGTCCACATAGGCCAGACCGTGAAGACCGGCCAGGTCATCGCCAAGTCCGGTGCGACCGGCAACGTGACCGGCCCGCACCTGCACTTCGAGATCCGCACGGGCCCGAACTACGGCTCGGGCTACAACCCGATGCCGTTCCTGAAGGCCCACGGCATCAAGTTCTGACCGGCCCGGGCGGAAGCTAACGCCCCACGCCCGCGTCCAGATGGGCCTGGGTCATGAGTTCGATGGCGACCTCGAGGACAGCCTTGCGCTTCTCCTCGGGGTCGCCATCGGCGTCCTTCAGGGCGAACGATCCCGCGTGCATGGTGAAGAGCGCGCTGTAGCAGCGCACCTGGTCGGCCAGTGAGGCGTCGGGTGCTCTGACCAGGTCGAGCAGGAGCAGCATCCGGTCCTTGAAGTTCTCGCCGACACTCAGCTCCCGTACCGTCCCCTGGTTCTCCTGCATGAAGCGGAAGAGCGGGGCCGCGCCGCTGAGCGCTTCGCTGTAGCGGCGCAGGACCTCCTTCTTCGTCTCCAGGCTGCGGGGCTGGGTCTGGCCCCAGGCGATGACCTCGTCGATGGGTGCCGACAGGTCGTGGAAGAGACTGACGAGGATGTCTTCCTTGGTCTTGAAGTGGTAATAGAGCGCCGCCTTGGTGACGTCGAGCTTCTCGGCGATCTCCCGCAGCGAGGTCTTCTCGTACCCCTGCTCGACGAAGAGCCCCAGCGCGACATCCTGGATCCGCTGGCGGGTGTTGCCTCTGCTGCCCATGGTGCTCTCCCGCGATACTTACTTGACGCCCGGCTAGTAGCCGACTACCTTCTCCCAGTGTAGTCAACTAGCCGGGCGTCAAGTAAGTATCGGATCGGGCCCGGCAGGTTCAGGGGAGTGGTGGGGTACGTGTCGGAAACCGCAGAACTGGCGAGACCGGAAGCGGAAGGCAAAGCCGAGCCGCAGCCGCGCAGCGTCCGGGTGGTGCTGTTCGCGCTGATGATCGCGATGTTGCTCGCGATGCTCGACAACATGATCGTGAACACGGCGATGCCGACCATCGTCGGCGAGCTGGGCGGGCTGGCACATCTGTCCTGGGTGGTGACGGCGTACACGCTGGCGACGGCGGCGTCCACGCCCATCTGGGGCAAGGTCGGCGACATGTACGGGCGCAAGGGCGCCTTCCTCGCCTCCATCGTGATCTTCCTGATCGGCTCCGCGGCGAGCGGTATGGCGCAGGACATGAGCCAGCTCATCGGGTTCCGGGCGATCCAGGGCCTCGGGGCCGGCGGTCTGATGGTCGGCGTCATGGCGATCATCGGCGACCTGATTCCGCCGCGTGAGCGCGGCAAGTACCAGGGCATGATGGCCGGCGTCATGGCGGTCGCGATGATCGGCGGGCCGCTCGTCGGCGGTGCCATCACCGACCACCTCGGCTGGCGCTGGACCTTCTACATCAACCTCCCGCTGGGCGCGGTCGCGCTCGCCATGGTCACGACCGTGCTGCACCTGCCCAAGAAGCGGGCCCGGGGCCGGATCGACTACCTGGGTACGGCGCTGCTGACCATCGGCATCGTCTCGATCGTGCTGGTCACCACCTGGGGCGGTTCGGAGTACGCCTGGGGTTCGGCCGTCATCATGGAGCTCATCTTCATCGGCGTCGCCGCACTGATCGGGTTCGTCTTCTGGGAGACCAGGGCCGCCGAGCCGATCGTGCCGCTGCACATCTTCCGCAACCGCAACTTCTCGCTGATGTCGATCATCGGCTTCCTGACCGGTTTCGTGATGTTCGGCGCGATGCTCTTCCTGCCGCTGTTCCAGCAGTCGGTGCAGGGCGCATCCGCGACCAACTCCGGGCTGCTGCTGATGCCCATGCTGCTGGCGATGATGGCGGTCTCGCTCATCGCGGGGCGGGTCACCACCAATACCGGCAAGTACAAGGCCTTCCCGATCGCGGGCGGCGTCCTGATGGTCGCCGGGCTGTACCTGCTGTCCACGATGGACGTCCACACCACCCGCCTGACGACCGGCATCTACATGGCCGTGGTCGGCGCCGGCATGGGCTTCCTGATGCAGATCACCATGCTGGTCGCGCAGAACAGCGTGGAGATGAAGGACATGGGCGTCGCCTCGTCCTCGACCACCCTCTTCCGTACGCTCGGCTCGTCCTTCGGCGTCTCGATCATGGGCGCGCTCTTCACCAACAAGGTGCAGGACGAGATGACCGCGCGGATGGGCAAGGGCGCCTCGCTCCCCTCGGCGCAGCTGGACGCGGCGAGCCTGGCGAAGCTGCCGGACAAGGCCCGGGACGCGTACCAGTTCGCGGTCGCCGCGGGAACCCACGGCGGATTCCTGCTGGGTGCCGTCGCCGGACTCGCGGTCATCGTGGCCGCCGTCTTCGTCAGGGAAGTGGCCCTGCGCGGCGGCCCGGACGCCCCGGCGCCGGTGCAGGAGCTGTAGTTCCCGCACCGCTTTCGCAGCAGGTGTACGAGTGGGCCCCGGACGCGCGACGCGTCCGGGGCCCACTCGGCTGGGTACGCGTTACGAGGGCCGGGTCAGCGTGCGGAAGCTCCCGGTGACGGTCGGCGCGTGTTCCGGGAGCCAGAGCACGGCGATGGCGCCGCCCGTCTCCTTCGCGCCCTCCGGTGCCGCGTTGCGGAACGTCAGCCGTGCCCCGAGCACCTTGGCCTGCCCGGCCGCGATCGTCAGCCCCAGACCGTGCCCGACGCCCGCCCGGTCACTGCTGCCCGTACGGAACCGGCTCGGTCCCTCCCGCAGCAGCGTGTCCGGGAACCCGGGCCCGTGGTCGCGCACCCGCACCACGCGCCCCTCGACCGTGACCTCCACCGGTGTCCCGCCGTGCTTGGCCGCGTTGCCCAGCAGATTGCCGAGGATCCGCTCCAGGCGCCGCGGATCGGTGTTGACCCACGACTCGTGCACCACCCGCACCTGCGCGTCCGGCGCCATGATCGTGACCCGGCGGCTGACGAACTCGCCCAGCGCGATCTCCTGGAGCTCGGCCCGCTCGGACGCGCTGTCCAGCCTGGCCACTTCCAGTACGTCCTCGACCAGGGTCCGCAGCGCCTGCGCCCGGTTGCGTACCAGCTCCGTCGGCCGGCCGGGCGGCAGCAGTTCCGCGGCCGTCAGCAGCCCGGTCACCGGCGTCCGCAGCTCGTGCGCGATGTCGGCGGTGACCCGGCGCTCGGCCTCCACCCGCTCCTGGAGGGTGTCGGTCATCGCGTCCACGGCGCGGGCCAGCTCGTCCGTCTCGTCCCGTACGAAACCGCCGATGGCGGCCCGCACCCGGACGTCGGTGCCGCCGTGCGCGACCTTGGTCGCGGCCGCGGCGGCCTTGCGCAGCCGCCGCGAGAGCTGGCCGCCGATCAGCACGCCCAGCGCGCTGCCCCCGAGCACCACCGAGACCGAGCCGATGATCAGCGCCCGGTCGAGGTCCTGCAGAACGGACGCGCTGCTCCCGTACCGGCTGTGCAGCGAGAGCACATCGCCGTCGGAGAGCGGGGCCGCCGCCCAGACATCGGGGATCCCGTTGGGGTGCTCGACGACCAGGGTGGAGATCCGGTTCTCGGCGGCCCGGCGCCGCAGTTCCCTGGGCAGGCTCGGGTCGTTGACCTTGGAGCCGAGCTGCGGCTGCTGCTGCTGTTGCTTCTTCGACTCGAAGAGCCGCAGGGCGAACTGGAGCCGGACCACCTGGGTGTCTCGCGCGTTGTCGAGCATGGAGACCCGGGCCGCGTTGTGCACCACGAGGCTGAGCGCGACGGCGATGAGCGCGCCGACCCCCGCGATGGCGATACTGATCTTCCACCGGACGCCGGTGCGCAGGGCGAGATGCTTCATGTCGGCGTTCCTGTTCGGCGCGGGCCGAGCGCGGGGCTTGTCCGGCCGGGGGTCCGGGGGTGGCCCCCCGGGGAACACAGCCACCGGACGCCGGTGCGCAGGGCGAGATGCTTCATGCCTTCAGCTTGTATCCGAAGCCGCGGACCGTCTCGATCCTGTCCTGTCCGATCTTTGTCCGCAGCCGCTGCACATGGACGTCGACGACCCGGGTGTCACCGCCCCAGCCGTAGTCCCAGACCCGCTCCAGGAGCTTGTCGCGCGAGAGCACCGTGCCCGGGGCCGAGGAGAACTCGAGAAGCAGCCGCATCTCGGTCGGGGTCAGCGCCACATGGGTGCCGCTCTTGCGCACCTCCATGCCCTCCGTGTCGACCTCGATGTCACCGAAGGCCAGCACTCCGCGCTCGTCCGGCTCGGCTCCACCGTCCGTACCGGCGCCGCTCGCATGCCCGAACCGGCGGAGAACGGCACGGATCCGGGCCACCAGGACCGCACCGTCGAAGGGCTTCGTCACATAGTCGTCGGCCCCGGCCTCAAGCCCCAGCACCACGTCGATCGAGTCGGCGCGCGCCGACAGCATGATCACGGGGACGGTCGACTGGTCACGGATCCGGCGGCACAGGGAGACCCCGTCCAGGCCCGGCAGCATGACGTCGAGCAGGGCGATGTCCGGCTGGTTCGTCCGGAACGCCTCAAGACCGGAGAGCCCGTCGGGCATCGCGGTGACGCGGAAGCCGTCCCGTTCCAGTGCGAGCTGTGTCGCCTCGCGGATCACATCGTCGTCCTCGACGAAGAGGACATGGGTCTCGGCCATCCCGCTGCTTTCTCAGTTGCCCGTGGGGCTGGTGGCGGCGGGGTCCCCGTCGGCGTCCCCGTCGCCGACCGCCCGGCTGAAGTCGGTGTGCACAGCGTCGGTCTGCGCGAACTTGTTGTTCGTCCAGTGGTACGTGATGACGTCCTCGCTCGACGCGTACGACATCGAGTCGCCCTTCGCGTACTGCTGCTTCGTCACGACGAGATCGCCCCGGTCGATCTCGGAGTAGACGGGCGCGGCCTCCGACCCGAAGACGTTCTTGTACGAGCTGCCCTTCGCACGGTAGACGTACGTGGCGACCCCGACCGCACTGCGGCACGTCATCACGTTCACCACGACGTCCGCGACGTCACCGCCGGTCAGCCGCGCGTACGAGACGTCGACCGGGTAGTCGCTGCCCGAGCACGGTTTCAGGTCGCGTTTGACGGACGTGCTGACCGCCGGGTCCTGCTTCAGCAGCTCCACCGCGTTCACGCGCTCGCCGGGCCGGGTGGCCGCGGCCGACCCCGGGTCCTTCGTGGGCGCGACCGCGGGGACCGAGTGGGCCGCTCCCTCGTCGCGGGTCCCCGTACCGCCCGAGTCGCAGCCCGCCACGAACAGGCCGACGACGGCGAGCCCGGCCACCGCCGTGACACTCGCCGTCAGGGTGCCCCTCCGGGTTCTGGCCGCTCTGGTTCCGGCCAGTGAGTCGCTGGCCACCGCGTCCCGGCCGTCGCCGTCCCCGGGGCCGCCCGGACCGTCCTCCGGGCCCTGTGTCAGGCCGCGCACCGCTCCCGCCCCATCTCTTGTTCCCCACGGATCAGCGCACGTGCGTCGATGTCACGACTCTCCAGCTCCTGCCGGAGCCGCGCAAGGGCCCGGTGCAGGGTGCTCTTCACCGTACCGGCAGACATACCGAGTGCGGCAGCCGTCTCCTCGGTGCTCATCTGCTCCCAGTGTCGCAGGACGACGACACTGCGCTGCTTGGGAGCGAGCACCTTCAGGATGTCCATCAGCAGCGCCCGGTCGGCGTGCTGCTCCGTGCCGTCCTCGACGCTCGCGTCGGGCAGCTGCTCGGTGGGGACCTCCTCCAGCCGGCGGGCGCGCCACCACTCCGTACGGGTGTTGATCATGACGCGGCGCAGGTAGGCGTCGGCCAGCGACTTGTCGGCGATGCCCTCCCAGCGGCGGTAGGTGCGCGCCAGGGCGGTCTGCAGCAGATCCTGGGCGTCGACGGGGTCGGGCACCAGCCGGCGGGCGCTCCGCAGCAGGGCGTCCTGCCTGGTGCGTACGTACTCCTCGAATTCGAGCACCTCACCGTGCGCCATACCCAACCGCCTCCGTCGTTCCCCGTGTTCAAGCTGTTGCTCTGTGGTCTGTCCACGAAGCTACGGAGGGGTTGTCACGGAGTCGTGCGTACCAGCCGTCGGCAGGCGCACGGCTGTCCATCGGTTGTGTAACGGCGATCAGGTTTAAAACGGCGACGACCGAATTGCGCTGTTCCGGATGAGGGGTCAGGTCAGCGGGAGCCGGTAGACCCCGTCCGCCAGCGGCTCGACCAACCCGTCGGCGACCAGCCCGTCCAGCGCCCTGGCCCGCTGTACGGGCTCGTGCCACACCGCGTCGAGCTGCGACTGCGGTACGGCACCGGACGCGTCCCGCAGCACCGCGAGCAGCTTGCCGCGCACCTGGCGGTCCGTACCGGCGTACGTCTGTCCGCGCCGCGGCGCCCCCACGTGTGCCGGTTTGCCGGCCAGCCGCCAGGCGCACTGCGCGGCGATGGGGCAGCGCCCGCACTCGGGGCTCTTGGCGGTGCAGACCAGGGCGCCCAGCTCCATGGAGGCCGCGGCCCAGCGGGCCGCCGTGGTCTCGTCGTCGGGGAGCAGGGTGCGGGCCAGCCTGCGTTCGGCGGCCGTGGTGGCGTTCGGCGGGTACTCGACACCGGTGACCGCGCGGGCGAAGACCCGCCGCACGTTGGTGTCCAGGACGGCATGGCGCCGGCCGTACGCGAAGGAGGCGACGGCCGCCGCCGTGTACTCGCCGATACCGGGCAGCGAGATCAGCTGCCCGTGCTCGGACGGCACCTCGCCGCCGTGCCGTTCCGTGATGGCATGGGCCGCTCCGTGCAGGCGCAGCGCGCGGCGCGGATAACCGAGCCTGCCCCAGGCGCGGACCGCCTCACCGGGAGCCTCGGCCGCCAGGTCGGCCGGGCGCGGCCAGCGGGCCAGCCACTGCTCGTACACCGGCAGCACCCGCGCGACGGGGGTCTGCTGGAGCATGAACTCGCTGACCATGACCCCCCAGGCGCCCGCCTCGGGGCGGCGCCAGGGCAGATCACGGGCGTGCGCTCCGAACCAGGTGATGACGGACGAGTGCAGGGCTGCGGCGGCACCGGAGTCCGGCAGACCGGTGGCGTCGGCGTGCGGGGCACTGGCGGGTGCCGGGGAGCCGGAGAAGGAGGCGGCGGAGGTGGCGGGTGTCGAGGTTTCAGTGGTTGCAGTCATGGCACATCCAATCCTCTCAGCTCGGGGCACCCGGCCCCACGAACCAGGCCGCCACGCGGATGTCGCTCGACCGCACCGTCTCCACCAGCGACCGTACGGGCCGGGTCAGGCCCTCGATCACGAGCAGCCCGATCAGCGCGCCGAGGAGCAGTCCGACGATCACGTCGTGCGGATAGTGCACCCCGACGAAGACCCGCGAGAAGGCCATCAGCACCGCGACCGGCACGGTCAGCCAGACCAGCCGCACCATGGCGACGGAGAGACCGACCGCGGCGGCGGCGGCGATGATCGAGTGATTGCTGGGGAAGGACCAGTCGCCGGGTGCCGGACAGTCGATCAGCGGCTTCATCGCCCCGGCGACGGCCCGGCACGGGCGCTCCTCGTGGATCACCGACTTGAGCACTTCGCTGAGGACGTACGCGATGGCGGTCCCCAGCGGGGCGATCAGCGCCAGCGCCATCGCCTGCGTGGACGCCGTACGCGCCCGCCACCACACGACGACGAACAGCACGGCGAAGAGCAGCAGCCCGCCCTCGGTCCACAGCTCCATGAGCTGCTGCACCCAGGAGGGGGTGGAGTGAGCGAATTCGACGATGTTTCGGTAGAGCTCGGAAGAACTGTCCATGGTGACGGACAGTATGGATCATCCCGGAGCGGTGACCGCGAGCGATCTTGACCGCCCCCTGCGGCCCGGGACAGGGGCGCCGGACGCGGTCTGCGGAATGATGATCCGTAAAAGTTGTACGGACGGCGGCGGGTGGGGCCTGAGTTGGGTCTGATCTCTCGTACAGTTTGGGCCGTGGGATCTATGCGCAATCCGGTCGGGCCGCTTCCCTCCTCCATCTACTGGCGACGGAGGGCAGTAGCGGCGACTCTGGTTGCGCTGCTCGCCCTTCTCGTCGTGTGGATGGTCACATCGGGCAGTGGCGGAAAGCACGGCAGTCCGGGCGCCAAGGGGGCCGGTCCCGCGCCCTCCATCACCCCGGGCCCCTCCGGATCGGGTCCCGCGATCAGCCAAGCGCCGGGCGGAAGTGGTGGTTCGGGCGATTCCGGCGGATCGGGTTCGTCCTCCGGTTCGGATGCGGGGCAGGGGTCCGGCTCGGGCGGTTCCGACGGCGACGGCAGTGGATCCGGCGGTACGGGCTCGGGCGGTGGCGGCGCCAACGGCTCGGGCGGAAGCGGTGGTTCGGCCTCCGGTGCCGGAGGGGTCACCGGCGGCCAACGGGTCCCTGCGGGCTCCAAACTCCCCAACTGCACTGCGGGAGCTGTTCAGTTGACGCTGCACAACCCCAAGAACAGCTATCCCCCCGGCGAGAAGCTGAAGTTCGACCTGATCGCCAAGAACACCTCGGGGACGGCCTGCAAGGTCGACTTCGGCCCCAAGGCCACTGTGCTCACGGTCACATCGACCACGGACGACCATGTCGTCTGGTCGTCCAAGGACTGCCCCAAGGACGGCGCTTCCCTGCTGCTCCAGGTCCCGGCCAACAGCACCATCAAGCACACGGTGGAGTGGGACCGCGAGAAGTCGGCACCGAAGTGCACGAAGCCCGGCCCGCAGAAGGCGGGGTCCGGCACCTACCTGGTCGAGGCGAAGGCGCCCGGGATGCCCCTGAAGCAGACATCAGTGGTCCTGACGAAGGACTGACGAACCAGCCGAACCGAGCCGCTCCTCAAGCCCCCTGGGGGCACCTCCCAGCGGCAGCCGGGGGAGACCGAGGAGCGGGGTCCGGGGCGGAGCCCCGAAAGGGGCGGGCCCCACCCGACAGGCCACCGCCTAGACGTACCGCTCCAGGATCGACGACTCCGCGAGCCGCGAAAGCCCTTCCCGGACGCTCCGCGCCCGCGCCTCGCCGACCCCGTCCACCGCCTGCAGATCGTCCACGCTCGCGGCGAGCAGCTTCTGCAGCCCGCCGAAGTGCTCGACCAGCCGCTCGATGATCGCCCCGGGCAGCCGCGGCACCTTGGCCAGCAGCCGGAACCCGCGCGGCGACACCGCCGAGTCGAGCGTCTCCGGAGAGCCGCTGTATCCCAGCGCCCTTGCCACCACGGGCAGTTCGAGCAGCTCCGTGTGGCTGAGCGTGTTCAGGTCGACCAGCGCCTCGGTGACCGTACGCGAACGTTTCGCCGTCGGCTCCGGGACGTAGTCCCTGACCACCAGCTCCCGCTCCGGCTCGACGCCCGCGATCAGCTCGTCCAGCTGGAGGGAGAGCAGCCGGCCGTCGGTGCCCAGCTCCACCACGTACTCGGCGATCTCGGTGGCGATCCGCCGGACCATCTCCAGGCGCTGCGCGACCGCCGTCACGTCCCGGACCGTCACCAGGTCCTCGATCTCCAGTGCGGAGAGCGTGCCCGCGACCTCGTCCAGACGGAGCTTGTACCGCTCCAGCGTGGCCAGGGCCTGGTTGGCGCGGGACAGGATCGCCGCCGACTCCTCCAGGACCCGGCGCTCCCCGTCCACGTACAGCGCGATCAGGTGCATCGACTGGGATACGGAGACGACGGGGAAGCCGCACTGCTTGGACACCCGGTCCGCCGTGCGGTGACGGGTGCCGGTCTCCTCGGTCGGGATCGACGCGTCCGGGACGAGCTGGACACCCGCCCGGAGAATCTTGGTCAGATCCTTGTCGAGGATGAGCGCGCCGTCGAGCTTGCACAGCTCCCGCAGGCGGGTCGCGGCGAACTCGACGTCCATGACGAAACCGCCGGTGCACATCGCTTCGACGCTCTTGTCCATGCCCAGGACGATCAGGCCGCCGGTGTTCCCGCGGAGGATCCGCTCCAGGCCGTCGCGCAGCGCGGTACCGGGCGCGACGGCGCTCAGCGTGGCACGCATCAGCGCTTCATTGCCGGACGAGCTCCCGCCGGATCTCCCGGGTGCTGCTCGGTCATTGGCTGCCACTGCACTCCTCCGGCTCGTACGGACAGGCGAGACCAGGGCAAAGTCTACCGGCGCACTCACTCGTCCTGAGGCGCGCGGGCCCTTGAACGGCGCGGGAGGACCCGCAGCGCGTCCCCCATGTCCGCCACTTCGATGACCTTCATGCCCGCGGGGACCTTCCCGGGATCGGTCGGGACGAGGGCGTGGGTGAAGCCGAGACGGTGCGCCTCGGCGAGCCTGCGCTGGACGCCGGTGACCCTTCTGACCTCGCCCGCGAGGCCCACTTCACCGATGGCCACCAGGTTCTTCGGGAGCGGGACATCGCTGGCGGCGGAGGCCAGGGCCAGCGCGACGGCCAGGTCGGCGGCCGGTTCGGTGAGCTTCACCCCGCCGACCGTCGCCGTGTAGATGTCGCGTTTGCCGAGCGCGCTGATCCTGCCGCGCTGTTCGAGGACGGCGAGCATCATCGAGACCCGGGAGGTCTCCAGGCCGGAAGTGGTGCGCCGGGGAGAAGGAATCTGCGAGTCGACCGTGAGCGCCTGGACCTCGGCGACCAGGGGGCGCTTGCCCTCCAGGGTGACCGTCAGACAGGTCCCGGGCACCGGTTCGTCACGGCGTGTCAGGAACAGCCCACTCGGATCGGCGAGACCGGTGATGCCCTCGTCGTGCAGCTCGAAGCAGCCGACCTCGTCGGTCGCCCCGTATCTGTTCTTGACGCCGCGGACCAGCCGCAGCCGGGCGTGCCGGTCGCCCTCGAAGGACAGCACGACGTCCACCAGGTGCTCCAGGAGCCGGGGCCCGGCAATGGCACCGTCCTTCGTGACGTGCCCGACAAGGAGGGTGGACATCCCGCGCTCCTTGGAGGCGCGGATCAGCGCGCCCGCCACCTCGCGCACCTGCGCCATGCCGCCCGGCGCGCCGTCCAGTTCGGGAGAGGCCACCGTCTGTACGGAGTCCAGCACCAGCAGGGACGGCTTCACCGCGTCGAGATGGCCGAGCACCGCGGCGAGATCCGTCTCGGCGGCCAGGTAGAGGTTGTCGTTGATCGCGTGGATCCGGTCGGCGCGCAGCCTGACCTGGCTCGCGGACTCCTCGGCCGTCACATAGAGCGTGCGGTGGTCGGAGCCCGCCGCCTTCGCCGCGACGTCGAGCAGCAGCGTGGACTTGCCGACGCCCGGCTCACCTGCGAGGAGCACCACAGCGCCGGGCACCAGACCGCCGCCCAGCACCCGGTCCAGCTCGGCGACCCCGGTCGAACGCGCCGTCGCCGTCCGGCTGTCGACCTGGCCGATGGGGACGGCGGCGCTGCTGACCGGCCCGGCGGCGGTCGTCCGCACGGCGGGCCCGCCGCCCTGCTCCTCGACCGTCCCCCACGTCTGGCACTCGGGGCAGCGGCCCAGCCACTTGGCCGTCGTGTACCCGCATTCGGTGCAGCGGTAGGACGGCCGTTCTCTGGTCTTCGCACGGGTGGCCATGGCGCCACCGTAACCGGCCGCACCGACAGCGGACGTACCCCTCATGGGCAGCGGGCCCGCTGCCACTGGGCCACGGCCGGAATGCTGGATTCCTGTCCCCTTTTGAGGGATACGTTCACCCGTAAGGATTAAATGCCCTCAAGAGGTGCTAGGAGGCGGCTATTACCGGCCTACCGTCGGCCGGGTGACGAGCAGCAGGCTGGAGAACCCCACACACACCACCGGCGCACACCGGGCGCACCGGCGCGCCCCCCACCCGGCGGAGCAGCGGCCGCCGGTCCGTTACGAGGCATATCTGGACGGTCTTTTCACCTACTGCCTCTCCGTCCTGTGCGACCACGCGGAGGCCACCGCCGTCCTCGGCGAGGTGCTCGCCGTGTCGGAACGCCAGTTCAGCCGCTGCCCCTCGGGTGAACAGAGCCGCCGGGCCTGGCTCTACGCCCTCGCGCGCTGGGCCTGTCTGCGCACGCTCGCCGAGCGGAAGCGGTTGCGGCCCGGCGCGCACACCGGGCGCACGCCCGAGCCCGAGCCCGCGCCTGCGCCTGCGCCGGTGCAGCCAGGCGCTGCCGAGGCAGCGGAACGGCAGCGCCGCGATCTCGCCACCCTCGCCTGGCCCGAGGCCGCCGGCACCACCCCCGAGCAGCGCGAGGCGCTGGAGCTCGCCGTACGCCACGGGCTCGGTCCGCGCGAAGTCGCCGCCGTACTCGGCCTGGAGCACGCCGCCGCCCGTGAACTGCTGGCCGCCGGAGCCTGTGAGGTCGAGCGGACCCGGGCGGCCCTCGCCGTCGTCGAGACCGGCAACTGCCCGAGCGTCGCCCGGCTCACCGGCGACCACCGGGTCCTGCTCTCCACCGCGCTCCGCCGCGAACTCGTCCGGCACGTGGACGACTGCCCGCGCTGCCGCCGGGTCGCCGAGCGGGCCGGAGCCACGGGGCCCTGGCCCGGCTCCAGCGTCACCCCGGTCACCCCCGCGGCCCTGCCGCTCGTAGTGGCGGAACGATCCGCCGCGTACACGGCGATGCTGCACGCCCCCCGCGGCCACACCCCGCGCTTCGGCCGCACGGGCTTCCCGCTGGACCCGAAGGACCGGGCCGCCCGCCGCGACCGGTTGCGCTCGCGCGCCGTCACGACCACCGTCGTCGCGACGGTCGTCGCCGCTCCGGTGCTGGCCCTGTGGGCGGCGTACCGCCACGCGCCCTCCACCGGCGAGGGGCACGGCGGTTCGGTGACGTCGAGCGAGGCCGACGGGCCGGGCGACAACAGCGCGAACCCGTACGACCACTACGAGAACGCGGGCAACGCCCGCACCCAGCACACCCCGTTCGCCGACGACGGCAGTTCGCCGGACGTGTCCGTCGAGGTCATCAGCCCGGACGCGGGGAACAAGAAGGCGGGCGGCGGCTCGGTGGCCCCCGGCGGCCTCGCCGTCGCGGCCCGTGCGTCCGGCGGCCGCACCTCGATCACCCTGACCAACGGCGGAGACCGCCCGCTCGCCTGGTCGGCCGCCCGGAGCGCGCCTTGGCTCTACCTCAGCAGCGCGTCGGGCGTCCTGTCGCCGGGCGGCTCGATCACGGTCCAGGTGTATGTGGACCACCGCAGCGAACCATCGGGCGCCTGGTCGGCCCGGATCGCCTTCGACCCGTCGGGCGCCGTGGTCTCGATGCACGGGTACGGCCGGGGCGACGGCTCCCACGGACCTGGGCGCGGCCATGGTCATGGCCACGGTCACCACGGCCACGGCAGCCCGACCCCGTCGAACGGCCCGACCACGGGACCGGCCCCGTCGGGCCGCCCGACCCCGACGCCGACCCGGTCGGACCCGACGCCCAGCCCCACCCCGACCCGGTCGGACCCGCCGACGACACCACCGGCGTCGTCCCCGGGCACGCCGTCACCGTCGTAACGAGAGGGCAGTGGCCCCGGCGGCCGGACACGGACAATCCGGCCGTTCAGGGAAGCGAACCGGCTGCTCAGGAAGGCGAACCGGCCGCCCGGGGAAGCGAACCAGCCGCGGAACCAGCCACGACCGGCCGCCGAACCAGCCCCCTGCCGGGCCGGGGGCTCCAGCCCCTGCCGGGCCGGAGGCTCCAGCCCCTGCCGGGCCGGAGCCCTACCGCGGGTCGGCCGGGTGCGGAGCCATCGGCAGCAGCGCGGCGACCCGCTCCTCGCACAGTTCCACCAGCCGCTCGTACGCCGGTGCGCCCATCAGCTCGACCAGCTCGGGCCGGTACGTCACATAGACCGGATCGCCCGCGCCGTGCGCGGACGTCGCCGACGTGCACCACCAGTGCAGGTCGTGGCCGCCGGGACCCCAGCCGCGCCGGTCGTACTCGCCGATCGAGATCTGGAGCACCCGCGACTCGTCCGGCCGCTCGATCCAGTCGTACGTGCGGCGGACCGGCAGCTGCCAGCAGACGTCCGGCTTCGTCTCCAGCGGCTCCTTGCCCTCCCGCAGCGCCAGGATGTGCAGCGAGCACCCGGCGCCGCCCGCGAACCCGGGCCGGTTCTGGAAGATGCAGGAACCCTCCCAGCGGCGGGTCTGGCGCTCCCCGTCCTCGTCGAGCTGGACCCAACCGGTCTCCGTACCGACATCGTGGAACTGCCAGAGGTCCGGCGTGAGCCGTTCCACATGGCCCGCCACCCGCTGCTCGTCGTCCTCGTCCGAGAAGTGCGCCCCCAGCGTGCAGCACCCGTCGTCGGCTCGGCCCGCCTCGATTCCCTGGCAGCCGCTGCCGAAGATGCAGGTCCACCGCGAGGTGAGCCACGTCAGGTCGCAGCGGAAGACCTGTTCGTCGTCGGCGGGATCCGGGAACTCGACCCAGGCGCGGGCGAAATCCAGGCCCTGCTCATCGTCCTTCGGCTTCGGCTGCTTGGCAGCTTTGCCCGGCTTCGCCTTTTTCGTCTTTGGCACGCCCCCAGCGTACGGGGACACCACCCCCATCAGCCCGGACAGCCACCCGCTTGCCCCCGCCCAGTAGCGTTCCGTCCATGAGACTCGGAGTCCTCGACGTCGGTTCGAACACGGTTCACCTGCTGGTGGTCGACGCCCACCCCGGGGCCCGCCCGCTGCCGGCGCACTCGCACAAGGTGGGGCTGCGCCTGGCCGAACTGCTCGACGGCGACGGTGCGATCGGCCCCGAGGGCATAGACCGGCTGGTCGCCACCGTCAACGACGCCCTCCGGGCCGCCGAGGACAAGGGAGCCGAGAGCGTCCTGTCGTTCGCCACCTCCGCCGTACGGGAGGCCACCAACGCCGACCACGTCCTCGCCCGGGTGCGCACCGAGACCGGCGTCGACCTCCAGGTCCTCACCGGCCCCGACGAGGCCCGGCTCACGTTCCTCGCCGCCCGCCGCTGGTTCGGCTGGTCCGCGGGCCGGCTGCTGCTGCTCGACATCGGCGGCGGCTCGCTGGAGATCGCGTACGGCATCGACGAGGACCCGGACGCCGCCGTGTCGCTGCCGCTCGGCGCCGGCCGGCTGACCCACGCCTGGCTGCCGGGCGATCCGCCCGACCCGCAGGACGTCAGGGCGCTGCGCCGTCACGTCCGTGCGGAGATCGCCAGGACCGTCGGGGAGTTCACCCGCTTCGGCAGGCCGGACCGGGTGGTCGCGACCTCCAAGACCTTCAAGCAGCTGTCGCGCATGGCGGGCGCCGCGCGCTCCGGCGACGGCCCGTACGTGCCCCGCGCACTGAGTCGTAAGTCACTTGAGGACTGGGTCCCCAGGCTCGCCGCGATGACCTCGGCGGAGCGCGCCCGGCTCCCCGGGGTCTCCGCCGACCGCGCACCCCAGCTCCTCGCGGGAGCGCTGGTCGCGGAGGGTGCGATGGACCTGCTCGGGGTCGAGGAGCTGGAGGTCTGCCCCTGGGCGCTGCGCGAGGGCGTCATCCTGCGCCGCCTCGACCACCTGCCGGTCAGATAGGGCCTCCCGTCTCCGGACCGGGCCGGGGCGGCGGGGGCCGGCCCGATCCGGACGAGAGAGCCCGGGCGGGGCCCGTACCCTGTCTTCCGTGGCAGAACCAGTGGTGCGCATCCCGGATGCGAAGGTCGCGCTGTCCACGGCGTCCGTGTATCCGGAGTCGACGGCGACGGCCTTCGAGATCGCCGCACGCCTCGGCTACGACGGCGTCGAGGTCATGGTGTGGACGGATCCCGTCAGCCAGGACATCGAGGCGCTGCGCAGACTCTCCGACCACTACCGGATGCCGGTCCTCGCCGTGCATGCCCCGTGTCTGCTCATCACCCAGCGGGTCTGGTCCACCGACCCGTGGACCAAGCTCCAGCGCGCGCGGTCGGCCGCCGAGCGGCTCGGCGCCTCCACCGTCGTCGTCCACCCGCCCTTCCGCTGGCAGCGCACGTACGCGCGTGACTTCGTCGAGGGGATCTGGCGGATGGCGGACGAGACCGATGTGCGGTTCGCCGTGGAGAACATGTACCCGTGGCGCTACCGGGACCGCGAGATGCTCGCGTACGCCCCCGACTGGGACGTCACGAACGACGACTACCGCCACTTCACGGCCGACCTCTCGCACACCGCGACCGCCCGCACCGACGCGATGGCGATGATCGGCCGGATGGGCCCGCGCCTCGCCCACGTGCACCTCGCGGACGGCCGCGGCTCCGGCAAGGACGAGCACCTGGTGCCCGGCCGCGGCACGCAGCCCTGTGCGGAGCTGCTCGAAGGGCTCGCGGGCAGCGGCTTCGACGGCCATGTCGTCATCGAGGTCAACACCCGCCGTGCGATGTCCACGGCGGAACGCGAAGCCGACCTGGCGGAGGCCCTCGCCTTCACCCGCCTCCACCTGGCGACCCGGGTGCGCCACCCATGACCGGCCAGGCCGGCGACGACCGCAGCGGCCCCGCGTCCGGCCCCACAGCCCCCGCGTCCGGTCCCAACGCCCCCGGTACCGGCCCCGCCCCCGTGCGCCGCAGGGGCCGCCCGCCGCGCGACCGGGCGGTCGAGGGCGGCGGTGCGCGGAGCCGCATCCTGGAGTCGGCCCGCAGGGAGTTCTCCGAGCGCGGGTACGACAAGACCTCCGTGCGCGGCATCGCGAAGGCGGCCGGGGTCGACGCGGCGCTCGTCCACCACTACTTCGGTACCAAGGACGAGGTGTTCGAGGCCGCGATCGAGGTCACGATGGAGCCCGCCCAGCTCCTCGCCTCGCTGCTCGACGCGGGCCCCGAGCGCATCGGCGAGCGGCTGGCCCGCCACTTCCTCGGCGTCTGGGAGAACCCGGCGACCCGCACCCCGCTGCTGGCGATCATCCGCTCGGCACTGACGCACGAGGCGGCGGCGAAGGTGCTGCGCGGCTTCGTGTTCCAGCGCGTACTCGAACGGGTGGCGGCGGACCTCGACGTGCCGGACCCGGAGTTCCGGGCGGAGCTGGCGGCCTCGCAGATGATCGGGATCGCGATGATGCGGTACGTGATCAAGGTGGAGCCGGTGGCTTCCGCCGAAGTGGACGACATCGTGGCGATGGTCGCCCCGACGCTGCAGAGGTACCTCACGGAGTGAGGGCGCGGGCGGCCCGTGGCGGGCTCCCCTCATCCCGTCATCCGGACCACGTGTCCGGATCTTGGAGCACAGGCGTACGCTCGACGGCAGTCATATCTGCCTAAGGAGCGAGCCACGATGCCCGAGCTGAGGTCCCGCACAGTCACCCACGGCCGCAACATGGCGGGCGCCCGTGCCCTCATGCGAGCCTCGGGCGTAGCGAGCGAGGACATCGGCAAGCCGATCATCGCGGTCGCCAACTCGTTCACCGAGTTCGTGCCGGGCCACACCCACCTCCAGCCGGTCGGCCGGATCGTCTCCGAGGCGATCAAGGCCGCGGGCGCGGTGCCCCGCGAGTTCAACACCATCGCCGTGGACGACGGCATCGCGATGGGCCACGGCGGGATGCTCTACAGCCTCCCCTCGCGCGACCTGATCGCGGACAGTGTCGAGTACATGGTCGAGGCGCACTGCGCGGACGCCCTGATCTGCATCTCCAACTGCGACAAGATCACCCCGGGCATGCTGATGGCCGCGTTGCGCCTCAACATCCCCACGGTCTTCGTCTCCGGCGGCCCGATGGAGGCCGGCAAGGCGACCCTGGTCGACGGCACGGTCCGCAAGCTCGACCTGGTCAACGCCATCAGCGACGCGGTCGACGAGAGCGTCTCGGACGAGGACATCCTCCGTATCGAGGAGAACGCCTGCCCCACGTGCGGCAGCTGTTCGGGCATGTTCACCGCCAACTCGATGAACTGCCTGACCGAGGCCCTCGGCCTGGCGCTCCCCGGCAACGGCTCGGTGCTCGCCACCCACACCGCCCGCAAGGCGCTGTACGAGAACGCGGGCCGCACGGTCGTCGAGATCACCAAGCGCCACTACGAGCAGGACGACGAGACCGTCCTGCCGCGCGCCATCGCCACCCGGGCCGCGTTCGACAACGCGATGGCGCTGGACATCTCGATGGGTGGCTCGACCAACACGATCCTGCACCTGCTGGCCGCCGCTCAGGAGGCCGAACTGCCCTACGGACTGGCCGACATGGACGAGGTCTCGCGCCGCGTCCCGTGCCTGTCCAAGGTCGCGCCGAACGTCGCACCCGGCGGCACGTACTACATGGAGGACGTGCACCGCGCGGGCGGCATCCCCGCCATCCTCGGTGAGCTGTACCGGGGCGGCATGCTCAACGAGGACGTGCACTCGGTCCACTCGCCGTCGCTCGCCGACTGGCTGAAGACCTGGGACGTGCGCGGCGGCTCCCCGTCGGCCGAGGCGGTCGAGCTGTGGCACGCGGCCCCCGGCTGTGTCCGCTCCGCGGAAGCGTTCTCGCAGTCCGAGCGGTGGGACACCCTCGACACGGACGCGGCGGGCGGCTGCATCCGCGACGTCGAGCACGCGTACTCCGCGGACGGCGGCCTCGCGGTCCTCAAGGGGAACCTGGCGGTGGACGGCTGTGTCGTGAAGACGGCCGGTGTCGACGAGTCGATCTGGACCTTCGAGGGCCCGGCCGTGGTCTGCGAGTCCCAGGAGGAGGCCGTCGACAAGATCCTCCGCAAGGAGATCGCCGCGGGCGACGTCGTCGTGATCCGCTACGAGGGCCCCAAGGGCGGCCCGGGTATGCAGGAGATGCTCTACCCGACGTCCTTCCTCAAGGGCCGCGGCCTCGGCAAGGTCTGCGCCCTGGTCACCGACGGCCGCTTCTCCGGCGGCACATCGGGCCTGTCGATCGGGCACGCCTCGCCCGAGGCGGCGGCGGGCGGCACCATCGCGCTCGTCGAGGACGGCGACCGTATCCGCATCGCCATCCCGGACCGCTCGATCGAGCTCCTGGTCTCCGACGAGGAGCTGGCGACGCGCCGGGCCGCGCTGAACGGCGTGTACGCCCCGAAGAACCGTGAGCGCAAGGTCTCGCAGGCGCTGAAGGCTTACGCGGCCATGGCGACCAGCGCCGACCGCGGCGCGGTCAGGGACATCTCGAAGCTCGGCTGACCCCCGCACCCACGCGCCCGACCGGCCCGGACCCACACCTTTCCTCACTGTGTGTGTCCGGGCCGGTGCGTTACGCTGCCCCCTTCCTGCCATGGTCACATCTGGGGGCACCATGCGTCAGTTCATCCAGCGGCCGGCCGTCGTCGCGGCAGCCGTCGCGGCCTTCGCGGCGATCGGCGTCGTCCCGGCGACCGCCACACCGGCACCGACCGCCACACCGGAACCGACCGCCACACCGGCACCGACCGCCACACCGGCACCGGCTGCGACACCGGCAGCGGCGCCCGCTGCGTCCGCGGCCGCCACACCGGCGGGCATCTGCGGCTCCGGCTACCGGGAGATCGACTCCCACACCTTCACCAACGGGCGGGTCGAATTCGCCCGCGTCCACCTCCTCTACAACGCGGCGACCGGCTACAACTGCGTCGTCACCGACCACAGCCGCGCCACCGCGGGCACGACCCTGACCACCGGGGCCTGGATCGACGTCCAGGACGACGGCAAGGGCCAGGCCAGGAACCAGGGCGCGTTCTCCTCGTACGCGGGCCCGGTGCGGCTCAAGGCCGCCCACTCCTGCGTGCGGTGGGGCGGCATGATCGAGGCCGGTGTCGGCACGTACACGTACACCAGCCCGTGGACCCACTGCGGCTGAACCGCACGACCAGCGCGCCCGCTGAAATCCGCCCGCTGGAATCCACCTGCGGAACCCGGCGGCCGTCCGCCACCCGGCAGCGGGGGATAATCGGGCCCGTGAGCGACAACGGCGAGAACGGCGACAACGGCGACGGCACCGCGAAGACCGCCGTCCCGGGCGGCAGGGCCGACGGGGCCGGCAAGGACCGTACGCCCGGCGGGCCGCAGCCCGAGACCATCCGTTTCTTCGGTACGACCTGGGTCGGCCACGACAGCGGATACGGGGTGCGGCGCGCCGCGGTCGCGGCCGGCGCCCTGGTCACGACGGTCGCCGCCTGCTTCGTGATGCGCCTCGCCTACCAGGGCGTGCAGACCGCCGACATCGGCAGCTTCGCGTCCTTCCTCTTCGTGGCCGTCTTCGCCATCTGCAGCGCGGTCGCCTTCGCCCGCACCTGGGACGGCTTCCGCCGCCGCCCCGCCGACCCGGCCCGCGAGGAATCCCTGCGCAGCCTCAAGGCGATCGGCTTCATCGGCTCGCTCCTGGCGTACTTCATCCGCTCCCTCACCGAGGCGCCCGGCGAGCAACTGCGCCGTACCGAGTACGAGACGGCGGCCGCGGCGTACGAGAAGCGCCGGGGCGCCCGCGCCGGAAACCCGGCAGCCCGCAGGAAGCCGAGGCCCAGGCGCGGCTGAGCGGCGCACGTCTGTCGTCCGGTCGCTCCGCGGAGCACGCCGTCACCCCCGCCGTCCCCCGAACCTTCCGACCGGCCCCATCACGCCACCGAAGACAACCCCGCGCCACACGGTGTCCCCCGAACTGCTGAAAAAGCGCTCCGATCCGAGCAGTTGACGCACCACGAGGTAACTGACAGCCATCAGAGCCGCGGGCACGGCCGCGACCCGCCAGGGGTGCGCTGCGGTCCGCCGCCGACCGGCCGATGGCTATGGGGGGCGCCCCTGGGACACCCCCGAACGGAGGGCGAAAAGCCTGAGACATGGGCAGGATTGCCGGTATGACAACCACCTCACGCGCCCACTCCTTCAACGCCGCCGCAGCCGCCTACGCGGCGAACCGCCCGTCCTATCCGTCCGCCCTTCTCGACGCCGTGGAAGAACTCGCGGGGCGCCCGCTGGCCGGTGCCCGGGTCGCCGACATCGGCGCGGGCACCGGGATAGCCACGGCCCTCCTCCAGGAGCGCGGCGCCCGGATCGTCGCGGTCGAGCCCGGCGACGGCATGACGGAACAGTTCCGCCGGACACTGCCCCGCGTACCGGTCGTACGCGGCGACGGGAACAGCCTCCCGCTCGCCGACGCGTCGGCCGACTTCATCACGTACGCCCAGTCCTGGCACTGGACGGACCCGGCCCGTTCGGCGCCCGAGGCGATGCGCGTCCTGCGCCCCGGCGGCGCGCTGGCCCTCTGGTGGAACGTCTCGGACCAGGAGGTGGAGTGGGTCGCCGAGCAGCAGGCCAGGATCGGGAGCTTCTTCGGCGGCTCCGACATCGTGCTCGGCGCACACGGCACGGCCCAGCGGACGCTGGAGACCGGCGGCCTGGACTTCACCGACCGCACGGTCCACTGGACCCGCGAGGTCTCCACCGACACCCACCTCGCCAATCTGGCCAGCCACTCCGTCTTCCTGGTCGCGGGGGAGGAGGCCACAGCGGAGTTCGTCGCCCAGGAGCGCGCCGTCCTCGCGGACGTCTTCCCGCAGGGCGTGGTCCGTGAGGCGTACGCGGTCGACCTCTGCGTGGCGATCCGCTGACGGCGACAGCGACAGCGGCACTGCACCCGGCAGGTGGCCTTCCTTGACGGAACTGCCTGCCGGGACAATTATTCATCGCGTGATGAATTTTACGAAACGCGCGACGGCACCACCACCCCGCCCTTCGGCCCGCTCCGACGGCACCGCATCCGGAAGGGGCGCGACCCCAGCCGAACAGACCGAACAGACGGCACAGCCCCAACCGCCCGCACAGACCCGCGCCTCCCTCCCGGCAGCCATCCAGGCCCGGAACCTGTCCGTGGTCAGAGGCGCCCGACCCGTCCTGCGCGGCCTGGACTTCACCGTCCCCCGCGGCCGGATCACCGGTCTGCTCGGCCCGTCCGGCTGCGGGAAATCCACCCTGATGCGGGCGGTCGTCGGCACCCAGGCCAAGGTCACCGGTGCCCTCACGGTGCTGGACCACCCGGCGGGCGACGCCCCGCTGCGCCGCCGTATCGGCTACGTGACCCAGGCACCGTCCGTCTACGACGACCTCACCGTCCACCAGAACCTGGACTACTTCGCCTCGATCCTCGCCGCCCCCGCCAACGTCCCGCGCGTCATCGAACAGGTCGGCCTGACCGCGCACGCGACCGCCCTGGCGGGCAACCTCTCCGGCGGACAGCGCAGCCGCGTGTCGCTGGCCGTGGCCCTGCTCGGCACCCCGGAACTCCTGGTCCTGGACGAGCCGACCGTAGGACTGGACCCGGTGCTGCGCAGAGACCTGTGGACCCTGTTCCACACCCTGGCCGACGCCGGCACCACGCTGCTGGTGTCCTCCCACGTCATGGACGAGGCGGAACGCTGCCACCGCCTCCTCCTCATGCGCGAGGGCGAGATCCTGGCCGAAGGCACCCCGGACGAACTGCGCACCCGCACCCAGGCCCCGACCGTCGAGGCGGCCTTCCTCCACCTGGTGGACGCGGCACGGGAGACGGCCCGATGAACCTCACCCACACCCTCGCCACCACCAACCGGGTCCTGCGCCAACTGCGCCACGACCCGCGCACGATCGCGCTCCTGCTACTGATCCCCGCCGTCATGATCACGCTGCTGCGGTACGTGTTCGACGCGTCGCCCCAGACGTTCGACTCGATCGGCGCGTCACTCCTGGGCGTCTTCCCGCTGATCACGATGTTCCTGGTGACCTCGATCGCGACCCTGCGCGAACGCACCTCGGGCACCCTGGAACGTCTGCTGTCCCTCCCCATCGGCAAGGCCGACATCATCGCCGGGTACGCACTGGCCTTCGGCCTCCTGGCGATCGTCCAGTCCGCCCTGGCCACGGCCCTCTCGGTCTGGCTCCTGGACCTGAACGTCACGGGCTCCCCCTGGCTCCTCCTCCTGGTCGCGCTCCTCGACGCCCTGCTGGGCACCGCCCTCGGCCTGTTCGTCTCGGCGTTCGCGGCCTCGGAGTTCCAGGCTGTCCAGTTCATGCCGGCGGTGATCTTCCCCCAGCTGCTGCTCTGCGGCCTGTTCACCCCACGAGGCCGGATGCAGCCCGTCCTGGAGGGCCTCTCCAACGTGCTGCCGATGTCGTACGCGGTGGACGCGATGAACCAGGTGCTGCACCACGACGCCATGACGACCGCCTTCGTACGCGACGCCGGGATCGTCGGAGGCTGCGCGCTCCTGGTCCTGACCCTGGGCGCGGCAACGCTGCGCCGCCGCACGACGTAAGCGGAATCCGGGACGGGGCCACGGTCCGGAGCCCCCGGTTACGGGAAGGGGCGGGGAGGGGAACAGACCCGCCCCCGGGCGCCACCCGCCCGTACCCACCCCGTACCACCCGTCGGACACCCACCCACGCCCCCACCACCCCGATGCGAGGATGACCCCGGGAGCAGAACAGCGGCCCGACAGACAGCCCCGACCGGCGAGGTGAACCAAGCCATGGCCCAGACAGTCGCAGTCCTCGGCACAGGCAAGATCGGCGAAGCCCTCCTGAGCGGAATGCTCCGCGCGGGCTGGCCCCCCGCCAACCTCCTCGTCACCACCCGCCGCCCCGACCGGGCGGAGGAACTCCGCACCCGCTACGGCGTGGAACCGGTCACCAACCAGGATGCGGCCGAGCGCGCCGACATCCTCATCCTCACGGTGAAGCCGCAGGACATGGGCACGCTCCTCGACGAGCTGGCCCCCCACGTCCCCGCGGACCGCCTGATCATCAGCGGCGCCGCCGGTATCCCCACCTCCTTCTTCGAGGAGCGCCTCGCGGCGGGCACACCGGTCGTCCGGGTCATGACGAACACCCCGGCCCTGGTGGACGAGGCGATGTCCGTCATCTCGCCCGGCAGCCACGCCACGGAAGCGCACCTGGTCCACGCCGACGAGATCTTCGGCGGGGTGGGCAAGACCCTCCGTGTCCCGGAGACCCAGCAGGACGCGGCCACCGCACTCTCCGGCTCCGGCCCGGCGTACTTCTACTACCTGGTCGAGGCGATGACCGACGCCGGCATCCTCCTCGGCCTGCCGCGCGCCCAGGCGCACGACCTGATCGTGCAGGCGGCGATCGGCGCGGCCGTGATGCTCAGGGACAGCGGCGAACACCCGGTGAAACTGCGCGAGGCGGTCACCAGCCCTGCGGGCACCACGATCAACGCGATCCGCGAGCTGGAGAGCCACGGCGTACGGGCCGCTCTCATCGCCGCACTGGAGGCAGCCCGCGACCGCAGCCGCGAACTGGCCTCCGGCAACGGCTGACCTACCACGCCCACGGGCGGGCCGCCGCTACGGCTCCAGCAGCCCGACGGCCCGGTACGCGGCATCGACCGTGGGCCGGGCCATCGCCCGTGCCCGCCCGGCGCCCCGCCTGAGGACCTCCTCCACATGACCGGGATCGGCGACCAGCGCCGCATGCCGCTCCTGGACCGGCCGCAGCAACTCCACCACCGCATCGGCCGCGTCCTTCTTCAGCGCCCCGTACGAGGTGTACGTCCCGGCGAGCGCGCCGGGCTCCTGTCCCGTACAGGCCCCGAGAACCTCCAGGAGATTGGCGACCCCGGGACTCGCGGCCCGGTCGTGGACGACCTCCCGACCGCTGTCGGTCACGGCCCGCATGACCTTCTTGTGCACCACACCGGGCTCGTCCAGGAGATAGACGATCCCCGCACCCGACGCGTGCGACTTCCCCATCTTCGACGTGGGGTCCTGAAGGTCCATGACCCGCGCGGCCACCACGGGCTCGGTCGCCTTCGGAACCACAAAGGTGTGCCCGTACCGCTGGTTGAACCGCACGGCCAGATCCCGGGTCAGCTCGACATGCTGGGTCTGGTCCTCACCCACCGGTACCTCGTCGGCCGAGTACGCCAGGATGTCCGCGGCCATGAGCGCCGGATAGGTGAGCAGGGAGAGCCGCACACCGTCCCCGGACGCTTTCGCCTGTGCGCTCTTCTCCTTGTACTGGATCATGCGCCGCATCTCGCCGTCCGTGGCGGTGCACTCCATCAGGTACGAGAGCCGGGCGTGCTCGTCGACATGGCTCTGCACGAACACGGTGCACCGCTCCGGGTCGAGCCCGGCGGCCAGCAACAGCGTCGCCGCCTGCCGGCTCAGTCTCCGTACCCGCGCAGGATCGTGCTCCATGGTCAGCGCGTGCAGGTCCACCACACAGAAGAGCGCCTCGGCCCGGTACTGGTCGTCCTCGGCCCACCGCCGTACGGCACCCAGGTAGTTCCCGAGCGTCAGGTGCCCGGTCGGCTTGACCCCACTGAAGATCCGCGTCATTTCTCCACCTCTCGACAGGGACCGCCGTCACCGACAGCCGGCTCCTGGAGGGAGAAACACGAACGGCCGCCGGATAGGCGGCCGTTGAACGCATACGTACATGCAGGCCGCCGTCAGGCGGCCCGCCACCGAAGGGTGTACGCACGCGTCATCATGGCCCCCACTGTAGCTCCGGGGCTGCCGGAAGCGGGAGAGGCCAGGGACCGGCTTGACACGGGGTTGACAGCTCCGTAATGTTCTCCGAGCTGTCCGACGTGAGCCCCGGCCCCGGTCGGTCCCCGGACAGCCATTCCGCACCAACCATTCGAACGACCGACGACTAGTCGTGTCATTCCCATGCGCTTTTGCTGA